>JAGXQU010000176.1 GCA_018335895.1 Hyphomicrobiales bacterium
GGGCCGAAAAGCCGGTTCGGGAGGAGAAGCCCGCGCTTGAGCCGGAACCCGGCCCCCGCCGCGAATAACCGCCCTGCTGCCGCTGCCATTGTTTCGCCGGACCCCCTCGGCTAGGAACTACAAAATCAAGAGAAATCGGCGCTGCCGAAGGAGAAAGAGTTGGACCGCATCCGGATCCACGGCGGCCGCGCCCTGAACGGCACGATCCCCATTTCGGGGGCGAAGAATGCCGCCCTGCCGCTCATGATCGCGAGCCTGCTTAGCGAGGAGAAGCTGATCCTCGACAACGTGCCGCGCCTCGCGGACGTCGGCCTCCTGCAATACATCCTTGGCAATCACGGCGTGGACATCATGGTTTCCGGCAAGCGCGCCGGCGACGACGAGCACGCCGGCCAGACCTTCGAGCTTTCCGCGAAAAACATCGTCGATACCACCGCGCCCTATCATCTCGTTTCCAAGATGCGGGCGAGCTTCTGGGTGATCGGGCCGCTCTTGGCCCGCATGGGCCAGGCGAAGGTCTCGCTGCCCGGCGGCTGCGCGATCGGAACCAGGCCGGTCGATTTCCATCTCGATGCGCTGCGCGCGCTCGGTGCCGATATCGAGATCGAGGAAGGTTACGTGATCGCGAAGGCCAAAGGCGGCCTGCGCGGTGCGAAGATTTCCTTCCCCAAGGTTTCGGTCGGCGCGACCCACACCGCGCTGCTCACCGCGGCCCTCGCGAAGGGCGAGACCGTGATCGAGAACGCCGCCCGCGAGCCGGAGGTGAAGGACGTCGCCGACTGTATCGCCGCGATGGGCGCGAAGATCGAAGGTGCAGGCACATCCACGATCCGCATTCAGGGCTGCGACAAGCTCAAGGGCGCGCGTCACTCCGTGCTGCCGGACCGTATCGAGACCGGCACCTATGCGATGGCCGTCGCCATGACCGGCGGCGACGTGATGCTCGCGGGTGCCAGCGAGGAACTGCTTTCCGCAGCCCTCGAGGTCTTGCGGAAAACCGGGACCAAAATCACCGTCACCAACGAAGGACTGCGGGTCGCGCGCAACGGCGCGGGTATTGAGCCGGTCGATATTACGACCGAACCGTTCCCGGGCTTCCCGACCGACCTGCAGGCGCAGTTCATGGCGCTGATGTCGCGCGCCAAGGGCGTCTCGCATATCCGCGAAACGATCTTCGAGAACCGCTTCATGCACGTGCAGGAACTGGCGCGGCTCGGCGCGAAGATCGCGCTCGACGGCGATATCGCGACCGTGATGGGCGTGGAGCGGCTCAAGGGTGCCCCGGTCATGGCGACCGATCTGCGCGCTTCCGTGTCGCTCGTGATCGGCGGACTCGCGGCCGAGGGCGAAACCACCGTCCACCGCGTCTATCATCTCGACCGCGGTTTCGAGCGGCTGGAGCAGAAGCTCGCCCGCTGCGGCGCCCAGATCGAGCGCGTATCGGGCTAATCCTGTAAAGTCGCCTTCTTGCGGAACGGTGCTCCCGCCGTTATCTCGCGGGGGCGACGAGGCGAAACGCGATGCCGGCGAACAACGATCTTCTGAAACTGGTTGCGATGGAGAGCGAGGATCTCGCGATCATCTCCGCGCATCTGCAGGATGCCGTCGCCAAGGCAAGCGAGATGGTCTACCTGCCCGCCGAGAAGCGCTTCGCGATGGTCGTGAACCGCTTCGACTGGATCGCCGCGAGCGAGCAGGAAAAGGCCGTGCGCCGCCGCGCCGGGCTGCATTTCGAGCGGGTGCTTGCCGCACGCACGCGCAATCTCGACCTCAAGGACGAGAAAGCGGTCGTCAATCTTCTCGCGGTAGAATTCGCAGAGAAGGACGCGCCTTCCGGCACGATCACGCTTTATTTTTCCGGCGATGCCGCGGTCCAGCTCGATGTCGAATGCATCGAGATGGCGATGCGCGATCTTGGGCCGGAGTGGGCGGCCAAAAAACGCCCGCAACACGACTGACGGAAGGCGCGCAGCATGCCGATTACCCTGGATACGAGCGCTTCCGATTTCGCGGCGCGGTTCGAGACCTTCCTCGGCTCGAAGCGCGAGGCGTCCGAAGACGTAGACAGCGCCGCGCGCGAAATTCTGCGTGGCGTCGAAACGCGAGGCGACGATGCGCTGATCGAATATTCAAAGAAGTTCGACCGCGTGGATCTGAAGCCCGAAACGATCCGGATTTCAGAGGCTGAAATCGAGAAGGCGTTCCGGAGCGCGGACAGAAAGACGCTGGACGCGCTTCACTTCGCGAAAGACCGTATCGAAGCGCATCACAGAAAACAGGTGCCGCAGGACCAGCGCTACGTTGACCCTCTGGGCGTGGAACTCGGGTTTCGATGGAGCGCGCTGGAAAGCGTCGGCATCTATGTGCCCGGCGGCAAGGCCGCTTACCCGTCTTCGGTGTTAATGAATGCGGTGCCGGCAATGGTCGCAGGCGTGCCGCGTGTCGCCATGTGCGTGCCCGCGCCCGATGGCGCGATCAATCCGCTCGTGCTGGTCGCAGCGAAACTCGCGGGCGTCACCGAAATCTATCGCGTCGGCGGCGCGCAGGCGATTGCAGCACTCGCCTATGGCACGAAGACGATCGCGCCGGTCGCGAAGATCGTCGGTCCCGGCAACGCCTATGTTGCCGCCGCAAAGCGTCTCGTGTTCGGCCGCGTCGGTATCGACATGGTCGCGGGTCCTTCCGAAGTGCTTGTGATCGCGGACGGTAACGCGAACCCGGACTGGATCGCAGCCGACCTGCTCGCGCAGGCGGAGCACGACGAGGCGGCGCAATCGATTCTGATGACCGACAGCCGTTCGCTCGCTGCCGAGGTGATGAAGGCGGTCGGATCGCAGCTGAAAACCTTGCCGCGCGAGAAGATTGCGGGCGAGAGCTGGCAGAACTTCGGCGCGATCATTCTGCTCAAGGATTTCTCCGAAGCGCCCGCGCTCGCCGATCGTATCGCCGCCGAGCATCTCGAGATCATGACGGCGGACGCGGAAGGCCTGATGAAGAAGATCCGCAATGCCGGCGCGTTTTTTCTCGGGCAATTCACGCCCGAAGCCATCGGCGACTATGTCGGCGGTTCGAACCACGTGCTGCCGACCGCGCGCGCCGCGCGCTATGCGTCGGGTCTCGGTGTGCTCGACTTCATGAAGCGCTCCTCGATCCTGAAATGCGAGGCGGATCAGCTTCGCGCACTTGGGGATGCCGCAATGGCACTCGGGGAAGCCGAGGGGTTGCAGGCGCATGCCCGCTCGATCTCCATTCGCATGAACCGGAACTGACCGGAGACGCGGGCATGACCGAAAACGCCGATCCCCGAAAGCGGCTCGTCTCGGTCAAGCTTGACGAGCAGTCGATCGGCCGTTCGAACCCGGATGTCGAACACGAGCGCGCGATTGCGATCTACGATCTGATCGAGAGCAATCACTTCGAGCCCGCCGGCGACGACAGCGGCCCCTATGTACTCAATATCTCGCTGTCCGAGCAGCGGCTCGTGCTTGCGATTGCGCGCGAGGACGGCGGTGAAGTGATCACGCACCTGCTGTCGCTGACGCCGCTGCGCAAGGTGGTGCGCGACTATTTCATGATCTGCGATTCGTATTACTCGGCGATCAAGACCGAGACGCCGCAGAAGATCGAGGCGATCGACATGGGCCGCCGCGGCCTGCACGACGAAGGCTCGCGGATACTGATGGAGCGTTTGACCGACAAGATCGTCGTCGATTTCGACACCGCGCGGCGCCTGTTCACGTTAATCTGCGCCCTGCACTGGAAAGGCTGACGCTTCGATGGAAGACAGGCCCGGCCAGAAGCGCCCGCAAGCGGTGCTTTTTTTGTGCGGGCAGAATTCGATCCGCTCGCCCATGGCGGCGGCCATCACGAAGCACTACTTCGGCAAATCGATCTACACGAGCTCCGCCGGCGTCCGCAAAGGCGAGAGCGATCCCTTCGTCACCGCGGTGATGGAAGAAATCGGCATCGACCTTTCGAAACACAAGCCCGCGACTGTCGAGGAGCGCGAAGACGACGAAGGATTGAATTTCGATCTCGCGATCAGCCTTTCCCCGCAGGCGCACCACCGCGCCCTGGAGCTCACGCGCAAGCTGCCGATCGAAGTCGAATACTGGCCGACGACCGATCCGACCATCGAAGAAGGAAGCCGCCAGCAGAAGCTCGAGGCCTATCGCAACGTGCGCGACGAACTGGTCCGCAAGATCAAGCAGCGCTTCGACCCCAAGCTCTAGCCCGCCGCTTCCCTGACGGCCCTCCGCCCGGTTATGCTCTCCTGCAAGCAAGAAGAATGCTGCCTGAATGATCGCTCGTCCCAAACTCGTGCTGGCTTCCGGTTCGCCGCGCCGTCTCGCGCTGCTCGCGCAGATCGGCCTTGCGCCGGATTCGGTGTTCACCGCGGAAATGGATGAAACGCCGAAACGCAGCGAATTGCCTCGCGCGCTGGCGCAGAGGCTTGCAGGCGAGAAGGCCGAGAATGTGATCGAGCGTGTACGCGGCACCGAAGCGGTGCGCGACGCCTACATCCTTGCAGCGGACACGGTGGTCGCGGTCGGCCGCAGAATTCTGCCGAAGCCGGATCGCGAGGAAGAGGCTGCCGCCTGCCTGCGGCTGCTTTCGGGCAGGACGCATCGCGTCTACACCGGCGTTTGTCTCGTAACGCCGCGGAACGCGCTGAAGACGCGGCTCGTGGAGTCGCGCGTCCGGTTCAAGCGGCTATCTTCGCTTGAAACCGACTCGTACCTTGCTTCCGGCGAGTGGCGCGGCAAGGCGGGCGGTTACGCAATCCAGGGAATTGCCGGGAGTTTTGTCGTGAAACTCTCAGGCTCCTATCCGAATGTGGTCGGCATGCCGCTTTACGAAACGGCGTCCCTGCTGGCGGGCAATGGATTTCCCGTTCACTCCAACTGGGCGGGGCTGGATACATGAATCTCGCGCATTGGCTGGCAAGGGCAGGGCGCGCAATCCCGGATGCGCCGGCAATCGGCTTCGGCACGAGGATCGTCTACGACTATCGCGCGCTTTCGCTGCGCGCAGCGAAACTCGCGGGCGGGCTGCTCTCGTTCGGCCTCAAGCCGGGCGATCGCGTCGCGATCATCTCGAAGAACCAGCCCGACTATGTTGCGATCATGTTCGGCATCATGCACGCGGGGCTTTCCGGCGTGCCTGCGAATGCGAAGCTGCATGGCGCGGAGCTCGGCTACATTCTCGAACACTCCGGCGCGCGGGTCTGCTTGGTTTCCGAAGACATGGAAGCGGAAGTTTCCGCGCACGCGCCGAAGACGCTGGAGAAACTGATCCGCATCAAGAGCGCGGATTACGAGCGGCTGCTCGCGGCCGACCCCGTTCCCGTGACGGAAGTTCCGGGCGAGCATCTCGCGTGGCTCTTTTACACCTCGGGCACCACGGGACGCCCGAAAGGCGCGATGCTCACACACCGCAATCTGAACTGGGCCTCGCACGCCTATTTGAGCGAGGTCGATGAAACCAATACCGGCGATCCGATCCTGCATGCGGCGCCCATGAGCCACGGCTCGGGCATGTACATCATGCCTCATATCGCGAAGGGCGGCGTGAACGTGGTGCCGGAATCGGGCGCGTTCGACCCGGAAGAGATTTTCGAGCTGATCGGGAAATGGCCGCGTCTGTCGATGTTCGCGGCACCGACCATGATCAAGCGGCTGGTCGACAGCAACGCCGACTGCAATGCCGGGAACATCCGCACTTTCGTCTGGGGCGGTGCGCCGATGTATGTCGAGGACGTGCGCCGTGCGCTCGATCGCTTCGGGCCGCGGCTCGCGCAGATCTACGGGCAGGGTGAAAGCCCGATGACGATCACGAAACTTTCGAAACGCGAAGTCGCGGACAGTTCTCACCCGCGCTGGATCGAACGAATCGGCTCGGCGGGCACGCCTTACTCGTGCCTCGAGGTGCGCGTGGGAAATGCGAATGACGAACCGCTTCCCGCGGGCGAGATCGGCGAAATACTTTGCCGCGGCGACGTCGTGATGGCGGGCTACTGGAAGAACGAGGAAGCGACCGCGAAGACGCTCACAAACGGCTGGCTTCATACCGGCGACGTCGGCGCCTTCGACGAGGACGGCTATCTGACGCT
Organism: Hyphomicrobiales bacterium; assembly: GCA_018335895.1. Lineage (GTDB taxonomy): Bacteria > Pseudomonadota > Alphaproteobacteria > Rhizobiales > Xanthobacteraceae. The sequence continues at coordinate 6,113 of JAGXQU010000176.1, forward strand.
CAAAGACCGCTCGAAGGACATGATCATCTCCGGCGGCAGCAATATCTATCCGCGCGAAGTCGAGGAGATCTTGCTTAAGCACGACAAGGTGCGCGAAGTCTCCGTCATCGGCCGCCCGGATGCCGCGTGGGGCGAGATCGTCGTCGCCTATGTCGTCGGTGACGCGGGCGAGCAGGAACTCGACGCGCTCTGCCTTTCGAACATTGCGCGCTTCAAGCGGCCGAAACATTATGTATTCGTCGATGCGCTGCCGAAGAACAATTACGGAAAGATTCTGAAGACCGAACTGCGCGAACGCGATGCGGCAGGAAAAGCGCGAGGAAACTGAAATGGCTGGCCGTCTGAAAGACAAAGTCGCGCTCGTCGTCGGCGCGGGCTCCTCCGGTCCCGGCTGGGGCAACGGCAAAGCGACCGCGGTCGCATTTGCGCGCGAGGGTGCGAAAGTCGCCTGTGCCGATTATCGGCTGGAAGCCGCACAGGAAACGGTCGATCTCATCCAGAAGGAAGGCGGCGACGCGATCGCGATCAGAGCCGATGTCGCGAAAGGCGAGGACATCAAGCAGATGGTGAACGCTGCAGCGGAATTTTTCGGCCGCATCGATGTCCTGGATTACAATGTCGGTCTCGCCGAAGTCGGGAGCGTTGTCGAAATTTCCGAATCCGAATGGGACCGCATTTTCGACGTGAACCTGAAAGGCGCGATGCTCTCGATGAAACACGTGATCCCGCTCATGGAAAAGCAGGGCGGCGGTTCGATCGTCAACATCTCGTCGATTGCTGGCATCCGCTATACCGGCGTCGATTATCCGACCTATTACGCGACCAAGGCCGCGCTCAATCATTTGACCCGTGCGACCGCCGCGCAATACGCGAAGAAGAATATCCGCGTGAACGCGATCCTGCCGGGTCTCATGAAGACGCCGATGGTCGAGCATTCTCCCGCGCTGAAGGCGGCCTATGGCAAGGGCGACGTCGAGAAGATGTGGGCTGCGCGCGCTGCACAGGTGCCGATGGGAAAGATGGGCGATGCCTGGGATGTCGCGAACGCGGCGGTGTTTCTGGCTTCCGACGAGAGCCGCTACATTACCGGTATCGAGCTTGTGGTCGATGGCGGGGTCACGCTGAAATATGCCTGAGAACGGAAATGGGTACCCGCGAAAAATCGGAGCACGAGGGCTCTGTCCGATCTGCGGCAGGATCGTCTCGGAGAAGTTCCGGCCCTTCTGCTCCAAGCGCTGCGCCGATGTCGATCTGCACCGCTGGCTCTCGGGCGGCTATGTGATTGCCGGCAGCGAGGATTCGGAGGAAGACGGAGCCGAAAGCGCTGAGCCTGCTGCACCTAAGCCCCGGAAAGACGAGGAGAATTAGGGTTTCCGGCCCTCCGTTTCTCCGTCTGGACAAGTCACGAGGTGAGACTCTATAACCGCGCGGCTTTCGACGGGGCCTCGGCCCCGATCGCGAGATGCCTAGGTAGCTCAGTTGGTAGAGCATGCGATTGAAAATCGCAGTGTCGGTGGTTCGATTCCGCCCCTAGGCACCATCTCTTCTCTCGGCCTGAGAGATTTCAATCCGATACATGCCATCATGGCATTGCACTTGCCCGAGCGGGCGTTATTTCAGTGTTAGAAGAATCCAAATTTTATTGAGGGCAGTGAAGTGAGCTGGAAAGGTCTCGTGCTGGCTGGCGGAACGGGGAGCAGACTTTTCCCGCTGACGCATCAATTCAACAAGCACCTGTTGCCCGTCTACGACAAGCCGATGATCTATTATCCGCTGACGACGCTCATGCTGGCGGGGATCACGGAATTCGTCATCGTATCCGATCCGGTTTCGCTGCCTCAGTTCGAGCGCTTTCTCGGCGACGGTTCGCAGTGGGGCCTCTCGATCGAATATGCCGAGCAGCTGAAACCCGGCGGTATCGCGGAGGGTTTGCTTGTCGCGGAGGAGAAACTGAGAGGCGCGCATATCGCGCTGATCCTCGGCGATAATATTTTCTACGGCTCGGGGCTGCCGGCGGTGCTCCGCAAATCCTTGTCGGAAAGCAAAGGCGCCACGGTATTTTGCGTCGATGTCGCAGATCCGTCTTCCTTTGGCGTGGTGGAGCTCGCGCCGGACCTGAGGCCGGTGCGGATCGTCGAAAAGCCGAAGCAGTTTATTTCGCGGAATGCCGTTGTCGGTCTTTACCTGTACCCCGCGGACGTCATGGGTATCGCCGCAAACCTCAAGCCGTCCGCGCGCGGCGAACTCGAAATCACCGACGTGAACCGGGCTTACCTCGAACAAGACCGCCTGACGGTAAGACCGCTCGGCCGTGGTGTCGCCTGGCTGGACGGCGGCACCACCGACAACCTTTTCAATGCCGCGCAGTACGTGAAACTGATCGAAGAACGGATGGGCCTGAAAATCGGATGTCCGGAGGAAGTCGCCTGGCGCCTCGGCCTGATTACGCGCGAGCAAACCGAAAGCCTCGTTGGCCGCATGCCGAATTCGAGCTATCGCGCGTATCTGGACGGCCTGCTCGCGGGGGCGCAGTAGCCCGCGCTATTGCGTGCGCCATAGCTGCCGGCAATCGGGGCCGGCGTTGAACAGCATGTCGAGCACGGAAACGGCAGGCTCGAATTCGCCCCACACCTGCGGGTAAGGCGGATAGGCTGGATACTCCATCCACTCGACCTTGATCCCCGCATCCGCAAAGAGGCTTTCGTCGAGATACGAGCGGGCGGAAGGTCCGCTCAGGTAATGGGTCGCGCCCGCTTTCCTGCAGATATCGAGCAGCCTTTCGCTTCGCGCGCCTTGCGGCTCGTAGCCGCGGTCGCGCGTGATCGCGGTGGAAATGCCGAGGATGCGCGAGATGCCCCGGAGAAAAATCTCGTTCGTTTCGGTGAGCAGGCTTTTCTCGCCGGCGAGGCGATAGAGCTGCTCGAACTGGGGTCCGAGTTCGGCGAAGAACGGCGCCCGCGCGTAGTTGGCGGCAAAGCTCCGCCAGTGCTTGTCGGCCCACGGCTCGCTGAACGACACCTCATCGATGGCCTGCTCGAACTTCGACTTCGTCGCGACCGGAATTGTAAGCCAGACCGGGCCGTTCGGCGTGACCAGCTTGTTCCTGTTGTGCCAGTGCCGCTTCGCGAACTGGACGGTATCGAAGATCACGTATTCGTCGCAGCGCGCGATCAGGTCAAAGAAACCGCGCCAGGGAATGTAAGCCGACTGGATGATGGCAATGCGTTTCATGGTTCAACTGGTACCAAGAAACTGCAGAGACAGTCACCTTCAACTTGGGCGGACACTTTGAAACACGGCAGTAGGCATTGTTGGCAAGGTATCGGTGGTGCATTATGCTCGCCGCCTGCTCGACTTGGCGGGACATGATACCCGTTTCAGTCTGTCGAGCGCGTGTCTTGCTTCAGGCGGCGGCTCTCGAAATATGGAGATTGGCGTGAATATCCCCGCGGTCCAGCATTACGGCGTTCACGAGCGCAGGGTTAACGTCGACGAACTGGACTCGGCGGTTGAATATCTGCGCCGGTACGGATTTGCGATCGTGAAGTCCGGATTGAGGCCGGATGAAATCAAGGAAATCCGAGAGGCGTTCGATCGCGTAAATTCCGCTACAAAGAATACGTATGGGCTTGAGTCGCTGACGGCGATCGACGAACAGAATACAATTCGGCTTCCTTTGGCGCTGGACGCGAGGTTTCTCAAGCTTGCGATGAATCCGATGATACTTTCCATCGGAAGGCGAATGATCGGAAAGAACATTCTGCTGAACCAGCAGAATGGCGTCATCAATCCCGCCGGCAAGACCTACAATCAGGCGAAATGGCACCGCGACCTGCCCTATCAGCACTTCGTCAGTTCCCGGCCGCTGGCGATAAATGCGCTGTTTTGCGTAGACGATTTCACGATTGAAAACGGCGCAACTCTCGTAATTCCGAGTTCTCACCAGATCGAAGAATTTCCGTCAGACGAAGTCGTTCAGAAAGAGCAAAGGACTCTGGTGGCGGAGGCCGGCAACTTTCTGGTGCTTGATTGCATGGTCTATCACTCTGGCGGGCCGAACCGGACGAACACGGATCGCCGCGCGGTAAACCACGTCTATACTACGCCGATCATTCGGCAGCAGATCGAGATATCTGGTTGTCTTGGCCCGGACTTCCCTGCGGACGCCGAGACCAAACAATTGTTGGGCTTCGGTTATGAGGGCATCCGTTCGGTCAAGGACTACCTTGAATCGAGACGGAAGAAAGCCAGCTAGCCGAGATTGAGCGAATCCGGATTTGTCAGTCTGGCTATTCCAAATCCGGTTAAACCGTAACCGCTTCCATTATAGAGCATGTAAAATTCGCCGCCTTGCTTGAAAACGCAAGGATAGGTGCGCGTGCCCTCCGTCCACGCATCGCTCTGTCCAAATTGAAGAGCGCTGTCGGCGCGGCGCCACGAACCGTCGTTGTGCTGCCAAGCGAAACCCAAACTGTAGTTCGGCGAGCGCCGTGCGTACCACATCAATAGTCTACCGTTGTGCGACAATACGGTAGGTCTCGAGATCGCGTACTCCTCGGGAGAAGTTGCGCGGTCCAGGCCTACGACAATGGCCTTCTCGGGAGTCCAATGGATGCCGTCGTTTGACGCCGCCCTTTTCAGGACGTGCTCCATTTCCAGGCGCCTTTCTCCCCATAAAAGATGGGATCCGAACCACATCTGCCAGGCATCGCCAACGCGATAGACCCAAGGGTATCCGACGCAGATCGGGTTCTCGATCGTCCTGCCGACGATCGGCACGTTGGAAAGTTTTTCAAACTTTCCACTATCGCCTTTTGCGATTGCGAGCCCGATGAAGTTTGCGAAAGGAACGCTGTCGCCTTTGGTCCAGCCTAGATAGTAGGCGAAGAGATCGCCGCCTTCCCGAATAATGCAAGAAATGCTTGCGCCGTCGGCGTCGAACTCGCCGCGCGCGCCGGGAGAAATAAAAGGCCCCTGAACTTCGGAAGTCAGACGGACGTTGTCTCCCTGAATCTCGACATCGATCGCAGCAACATGCGAGCGTCCGAATTCATCGCGTGGCGAGAAGAAGATGGTGCCGCGCTGACCGGCGCGCTCCAGATATGTCGGATATGCGGCATGCGTTTTTGCCCACGGCAGATCTAGCGGCGCCTTCACGAGCTGCCCGAGCGGCTTCCAGTTCTGCTGCATCGATATTTCTTTCAAGCCAATTTCAGATCTGCTTGATACGCCGGCTCGGTATCTTTCGCTTTTCGGTGAATCCGTTTGGAAGATAAACGGATTCAGGCTCCGTGCTTTCCCGGATCAGCGAACCGGCCGCGAGCAGCGAATAGGGCGCTATCTTTACATGGTCGACAATTGTGACGTTGACGCCGGCAAAGCTGTTGGCCCCGACCGTTACTCCGCCTGAAACGACGACATGCGAGGTAAGAAATACATTGTCTTCGATTGTCGAGTGATGTCCGATATGATTGCCGCTCCACAACGTGACATTGTTGCCTATGCGAACGAATGGCTGGAGCGTGTTGTCTTCAAGAATGAAACAATTCTCGCCGACGCTCGTGGCGAAGTTGGTTGCGTCCGGGCTCACGTAAGTCGTGAGCGGATATCCCATATCGCGCATCGTTACGACCTTCTCTGTCCTGAGGTCGTTCATTCTCGTAAAGGAAAGCGCAACGAAACCGTAATTTTCCGTAGGCGGAGCTGCACGTGCGATCTCCTCGACCGCGACAACAGGCGCGCCTTCGAACGTATCTTCTTTCACGTACTGCGCATCGACCGTAAATGCCGCAACCTTGCGGCCAATACGACGAAAGTAAAACGCTGCGACTTGAGCCATCTCGCCGGCCCCGAACAGGACAATTGGCAAATCCTTCATAGCGGTCTCGTGAAAGAGTTCATCGGGGCGAAAGCGGGACATCGACATGCGATGCTTGCTGCTAACATACTGTAATGCTAGTGCTATTTAAAGGGCATTTTTGTGCCCCACGATACGTGCTGGGCGCGAAGATGGTGCTACGCAATCTCAATTGCCCGATTTGCAGAAGCGTCCATGTTCTGCCCCTTACAAATCCAAATGCGCAGAGCTCCATGATCAGCGATGGTGCAATCGTTCCTCGCCCTTTAGGCAAGGCTTCCTGCAACGATTGCGGCCACGGCTTTCATGTCGAGCCGATACAGGACAATCAACTGCGCGAACTCTACGGCGATGCGTACAGTTTGGGGTTACGGGATAAGAGCGCGGATGCGGATCGCGCCTCAGGTTACTGCGAACATATTTCCGAGCATCTTGGTTCGTTGGACCGGCATATAGAGCGCGGGCATGTTGTCGTGGAGTTCGGTTGCGGAACTGGTCACCTTCTGCGGAAGATTTCGCAGAAGTGGCAACCACGGAGACTCGTCGGAATCGAACCGGCGCCAAAGCTCGCGAACAAGGCGAGAGAACTCAACGGTAAATATGTCGAGATCATAGAATCCTACGCGGAATCGAGCGTGCCACTGGTGAAAGACGCTGATTTTGCAATTTCCGTGAACGTGATCGAGCATGCGCTGGACCCCGTCGCGTTCCTAAAGACATGCCGGGATTCGATAAACGAGCGCGGCACAATTCTGGTTATCTGTCCTGACGGAAACTATCCTCACTCGGAGCTGCTCTTCTACGATCACGTGTCCTCGTTCTCCGTGACGTCTTTCGAGCGCGCGGCAAGTCAGGCGGGTCTCAAGATGCTGCACTCCGCTACGTTGGGAAACGGGCAAGAAGGCTTCCAGCTGTTTGTGCTTGCCCCGGACGGTTCAGCACAGGAGCCGAGCGCTGGCTCGGCGGCTTCGTTTCAGGAGCTTTCGGAGGGGCGCGGCCGGTATCTCAAAGGGTGGGCCACGCTTGAGCAGGGCGTTCGAAATCAGATCGGCAGCGATCGATACGCCATTTTCGGAATCGGCGAGTATGCGGACTTGCTAAGCGCATACTGCCCGGGGATTATCGGCGCGGCTGAATGTTTCGTGGTAGATAATGCACCGCAGCCCGAATATCGCGGCAAGCCGCTTCTGTCGCTGGATGCGTTCAGGCAAGAGAAGCCAGATACAAGGATTCTTGCTGCGGTAAATCCGCGAAGCTGGAAATACCTAATAGAAAGGCTGCGAAGCGGCAGCGTTGTGGCCAACCATCCTTACGAGTTTAGCGAATTGCGAAGCGCACTATGAATCAAGCTGAACGCCCGCCGGCCGAACGCGGCGAAACTCCTAGGTTGAGTATCGTCACCACGGCCTTTCGATCAGAGGACTGTATCCAGGAGTTTCTACGCCGCGCCTTGGCGGCTGCGTCTGCGATAGACGAAAGAGTGGAATTGATCGTAGTCGACGACGGCTCGCCTGATCGCTCCGCTGAAATTGTGCGTGACGCGGTTGATGGCGACAAGCGGATTGTGCTCGTCCAGCTAAGCAGGAACTTCGGTCACCACAAAGCACTGATCGCCGGCCTCGAAGTATCTCGTGGCGACATCATCTTCGTTATCGACAGCGACCTCGAAGAGGAGCCGGAAAACATCAAGGCCATGCACGACTTGATGAAAGCCGAGAACACCGACGTCGTATTGAGCATCCAGAAAATGCGAAAAGGCGGACGGATCGAAAGGCTGACGGGCCGGCTGTTCTACTGGATCTTCAGCAAGCTGTCCGAGGTCAATCTGCCTCGAAACGTATCGACGATGCAGTTGATGACAAGAAGATATCTCAAGTCATTCTTGCTGTTTCGGGATCGCAATCCCGTCTTCGTGCCATTGGGTTTGCTGACAGGTTACAAGCGGTCGCTGCACGAATTCGAGAAGGGAAGCAGAAAGCAGACGACGTACTCGTTTCGCAGGCGTTTGTCTTTGTTGATGCTGGCCGTGACGAGCTTCACCGCGCGGCCTCTTTTTCTGGTGTTCTGGTTCAGCACGATTTTATCGCTGTCCGGCTTTCTATTCGGCGCGTTCGTGATCGTTCGTGCGCTGTTTGGTCCGGTGCAGGACGGCTGGACGTCGATCATCGCCGCTATCGTGTTCTTCTCGAGCGTGAATGCGTTCTTCACCGGCGTGTTGGGACTCTATATCAAGCTGATCCTGGACGAGGTGAAAGACCGGCCACGATCGATCGTTCAGGAAATTTACAGGCGCTGATGGCCCGGACATGACACCAGTTTTGCAATTGCTCGCAGCCATCGTTCTCGTCACCTACTCGAACGTCATCGTGAAAAGTAGGGTCGGCGCACTGGGTGGCGTCGATCAAAACGTAAGCTCTGTGAATTTACTGCTCCGGCTTGTTGCGGATCAGCTGATCTGGACAGCCGCGGTCGCGACAGTATTGGGCATGGGGCTTTACGTCTTATCCCTGCGGCATCTCAGTCTCAGCGTCGCGCAGCCGGCACTGGCGCTCGTCTTTGTCGCGGTTCCGCTCGCGGCCGCGCTGTTTCTCGGCGAGAATCTTTCCGCGTTGCGCCTTACGGGACTTTTCGTCATCGCGCTCGGCGTCCTGATCGTATTCCTCTCGGCATGAGCACCGGAGAGCGCCTCTGTCCGCATTGCAGTGCTGGTGAGACGATCGGCGCCGCGGAAAAAATCTGGCCGGATTCCTGGCGTTGCGGCTCGTGCAACCATCGCGTCGAATCCCGCGACGGGATTCCGATGTTCGCGCCCGCGCTTGCCGACACCGAAGTCGGGATGAATCCATTGGGTTTTGAGCCGCTGGCCGGCCGGGAAGCCGGCCATTTCTGGTTCGAACCGCGCAATCGGCTGCTGACTTCCCTCATCGGGAGATATTTTCCGGCGTCGAGAGATTTTCTCGAGGTGGGCTGCGGCACCGGGTTCGTACTCTCCGCCGTCGCGAAATCGAAAAGCTGGTCCAGGATCGTCGGTTCGGAGCTGCATCCAGCCGGTCTCGCCTATGCGCGTAAGCGCGCCGACAGCTCCGCCGAATTCGTGCAGATGGATGCGACCCAAATTCCGGCGCGCAACGCCTTCGATGTCGTCGGCGCTTTCGATGTGCTCGAACACATCCCGGACGACGAAAAGGCGCTCGCCGAAATCTTCAGCGCGCTGAGACCCGGAGGCGGCGCGGTGCTCGCGGTTCCGCAGCATCCGTTCCTGTGGTCGCGCGAAGATGAAATCGCGCTCCACCAACGCCGCTACCGCAGGAACGAGTTGCAGGAGAAGGTGCGCCGCGCCGGTTTCGAAATCCTGTTCTCGAACTCCTACACATCGTTCCTGCTGCCGCTGATGGCGGCAAGCCGGCTTATGTCGCGCAACCGGGCGCCGATCTCAAGCGAAGAATCGAACCCGGAGTTCAATTTGCCGCCCGCGCTGAATGCAATCCTGCGCGGTGCGTTACAGGCGGAAGTGACGTTGAGTTTGCTCGGGATGCCGCTGCCGGCGGGCGGTTCCAGAATTGTGGTCGCACGAAAGCCGCGCTAGCGCATTGCGGTCACGTGCGGCGGACGATGTCGTGCACGGCTTCGGCGACGATTTCCACCTGGTCCCCGATGCCTGTCCATAACGGCATCCGGACTAATCTGGCATGCATTTCTTCCGTAACGGGAAGCGTTCCGTGCACGCGGGTGTACTTTTTCCCGGCGGGCGAGTCGTGCAGCGGAACGTAATGAAAAACCGCGTTGATGCCGCGCGCGGCGAGTTCGCGGATTACCCGTGTCCGCTCCTCAACGTCGGGCAGCAGAATGTAATAGATGTGCCCGTTGTGCGTGACGTTACCCGGGATCGTCGGACGCACGATCGCCCCGACCTGCTCGAGGGAAGCGAAGCGTTCGTGATAGGCGTTCCATGACGCCAGCCGGTCTTCGATAATCCGATCCGCGGAAGAAAGCTGCACGTGAAGAAACGCGGCGATCAGTTCGCTCGGCAGGAACGAAGATCCGTGATCGACCCAGGTGTATTTGTCGACGCGGCCGTCCTGAAACTCGCGCCGGTTGGTTCCCTTCTCCCACAACACATGCGCCTGTTCCGAGAAGTCCGGCCGGCTTGTGACAAAGGCGCCGCCTTCGCCGGAGACGACGTTCTTGGTTGCATGAAAGGAGATGCATCCGGCGTCGCCGATGGAGCCCGCGGGCTTTCCCTCGTATTCTGAGAGCAGTGCCTGCGCTGCATCCTCGACGACGACAAGGCCGTGCCGCTTCGCGATCTCCATGATCTTCTTCATTTCGCAGGGCACGCCGGCATAATGCACGACGAAGATCGCCTTCGTTCTCGGCGTGATCGCGGCTTCGATCAGGTTCTCGTCGAGGTTCAGGGTATCGCGCCGGATGTCCACGAATACGGGTGTTGCGCCGCGCAGGACGACCGCATTCGCGGTGGACACGAATGTGAAGGAGGGCATGATGACTTCGTCGCCGGGCACGAGATTACAGAGGAGTGCTGCCATCTCGAGCGCGCCCGTGCAGGAATGCGTGAGCAGCGCCTCCGTCACATGAAGACGATCCTTGATCCACTGCTGGCAGAGTTGCGTGAAGTGGCCGTTTCCGGTGAGTTCCCGCCGCTCCAGCACGGAGCGCAAGGCATCGAGCTCTCCGCCGACGAGCGGGGGCCAGTTGAAGGGAATGCCTTTTTTCATCGGCGCTGCGGTTCTACTTTGCCGTCGCGGATGCCGCGAGACGGCCCAGACGCTCACCCTTGTAGCCGGTCGCCCGCAGGCGCTCCCACCATGCTCTGTTGTTCAGGTACCAAAGCACGGTGGATCGCAGGCCATCCGCAAGGCTGATGGCCGGGCGCCATTGCAGGTCGCGTTTCAGCTTGCTGGAATCGATGGCGTAGCGCGCGTCGTGTCCCGGGCGGTCGGTCACGAACTCGATCAGCGACGCATGTGAGCCGCGCCCGTTGTCCGGAAGCAGTTCGTCGAGAATTTTGCAGAGCGCGTGGATCAGATCGATGTTGGAGCGCTGGCAATCCGCCCCGACGTTGTAGGACGCGCCGGGCTCACCGCGCTCGGCGATCAGCGCGAGCGCGCGAGCATGATCTTCGACATGGATCCAGTCGCGCACATTGGTGCCGCGCCCGTAAACCGGGATTGGTTTTCTCCCCATGGCGTTGAAGATCACGGTCGGAATGAGTTTCTCGGGATACTGATAGGGACCGTAGTTGTTCGACGAATTTGAGAGAACCGCCGGCAGGCCGAACGTGACATGCCACGCATTCACGAGATGGTCGCTCGCAGCCTTGCTCGCCGCATAAGGAGAGTTCGGGCGATACGGACTTTCTTCCGTGAACAGCCCCTCGGCACCCAGGGAACCGAACACTTCGTCGGTCGAGATGTGATGGAAGCGAAAGCTGTCGCGCTCGTTCGGGCCGAGCGTGCGCCAGTATTTCGTGGCAACCTCAAGCAGGACATAGGTGCCGACGATGTTGGTCTCGATGAACGGGGCCGGGGAATCAATCGAGCGGTCGACGTGGCTTTCCGCGGCCAGATGCATGACCGCGTGCGGCTTGAAGTCCTCGAAAACCCTCTGCATCGATCCGGCATGGGCGATGTCGGCGTGCTCGAAACGATAACGGTTGCTGCGTGAAACCGGCTCAAGCGAATCGAGGTTTCCGGCATAGGTAAGTTTGTCGACGACCAGTACCTGGTGCGGCGTGTGCTCGATCAGGTGGCGGACGACGGTGGCTCCGATAAAGCCGGCGCCGCCAGTCACCAGAAAACGCTTCGACTCACTATTCAACGGGGCATACCTTCGCGTCGCCGGGCAGGCGCTCCAGCACGCGCCAGCCGTTCTTGTCCGGGCGAGCACAATAGCGAAACTGCAAGGCCGTCAATAGCCGTTCCTCGGCTCTCCGTGTGGCCGCAGGCGGCACTCCGAACGAGCCGTCGCTATCCCGCAGGATGAACTGCGGCTTGAGACGGTCGATCCTCGCAGCCAGAAGCGAAAGCTCGGCATTGGTTTTCGCGGACGCGGACAGGCTCGGCGCGGGCAGGGAAGGGCTGATGCCCGTCATTCGGCGCATCGCCAAACTCACATCCGAAAAGTAAATCAGCGACCCCTGCGCCGCGATCGACTTCAGGGCTTCCGCCTTGGCGAGAAACTGTTTGCAGTAGATGTCCGGCTTATCTATCGCCATGCCGTCGGCGCAGCCATGACGCCAGCCGATTGCGAATCTCGATGGCTGCAGCGGGTCGGCAAGATAGCGCGCGTTGAACTTTGCGCTGATGGGAACGACAAGGACTCCGGCAACCGCGACGGCAAGAAGGGTCCGCGTTTGATCCGCGATGGCCGGCGCGAGAAACAGCATGAACAGCGCTGCTGCCGTCCACGAATTTTCGTCGAGCGGACGGCTGACGTAGTAAATCATGATCAGCAGGATCATGGCCGCAATCGCGGCATCGGTCGAAGCGGCGCGCGCACTTCTTTCGCCGAAGATCGATCGCAGCGCCTCTACGAAGACGTATCCCGCGCAGCACAGGATAACGAGGATATGCGGGCGGAAGTGTATTCTTGCGCCGTTGAAGCCACCCGCGACAGCAAAGATGGCGGCGAGCAGGTCGCCTGCTTGTGTGGGGAACGGAGCCTTTCCGAAAACCGCGGAATAGATCAGCACATATAGTAAGAGCACCACGATGCCCGCGGCAGCCCCGGCCGCGAGCGCGCGGAGATAGCCGGTAAGCGTTTCGCCGCGCATGCGGACGAGCCACGCAAGCGCCATGCCGCCGGTGACGACAATTCCGACCTCAAGATTGGTGAGGAGCGCGCATGCCGCGCAGAAGCCAAAGCAAAAGCTGAAGAATGTTGCGGAGGTTCGCTCGGTCCAGCACAGCACGAGGACCGAGACCGGCAGGAACAGGAACCGCACCGCGGATTGCGTGGGCTTGATGACCGACTCTCCCGCCGTCGAGAGCCACGGCGCAATGCACAAGCTCACGAGCAGCAGCGCCAGCAGCCTGCCGGATACCGGGCTTTCTCGGGTTCGCATCCATGCCGCGCCGAGGAATAGCAGATAGCCCGCGATCTGAACGACCTGTACGAGCCTCCACTGGTCGAGAATGGAAAGCGCGTGGCCGGATTTCGCGAACATGCCGACAATCGTTGGAAACAGGAGGCCATAGTAAGGATAAATATCCTTGAAGAATTCCTGTCCGTTTGCGAGCCGGTCACCCTGCGAGAAGAAGGGTTCGTAGTGCTCGTTCTGTCCAAGAAACTCCGCAATGGTCAGCACGGGCGAGCCCGCGATGCCCGGGATCAGCGAGAGCAGAGCAACCGCGGCAACGAAGAGAGCAAGGATTACCTTGTAGCCGCGCTGCGCGAGATAGGCCGCGAGCGCGACCAAGAGGATATAGAGGTGCCCTTCATGCAGTCTCGCAAGACTGGCGAGACACGAAGCCGCGAGAGCGAGGAGAACAATCCGCACGGCGAGCTTGTGCCGATGATCGTCTTCTGACGGGAATAGGTTTCTCAGAAGCGGAAGCAGCAACGCGCCTACGATAAGGGCGCCGAGAAAAACGTAATAGGCGTAGCGCTGCGGCAAGCTGTCGAAAGACGACACCTGATGTTCGGGCAAGAGCCAGGACAGGCGTTCCGGATCGGGCCGGACGATCGTCAGAAACGCAATGCCGAGCAGCAGAGCGGCTGCGACGACTGTTCCTGAGATGATGTCGAAGCGACCGAGAAGCCGGTGCGAATTCTGCACAAAATTTCGAACGGACATTTATTTATAATCGCAATCGGTTACGGCCTGAAAGCAATATACCCGAAATCCCAGCCCTGCTAACTCGGCCGGCCGAAGCTGCGCGGCTTAAAGGCCGCGGACGATCGCAGGCGGCGGCCTCTGAACCTATGGAACGAAACCCCTTCCGGGTGGGATTCTTCCGCTTTCTTGACGCTGATTCACCCCGGCCATAGGTTCGCCGGCCTAAAAAAATCAATGCGGGAGCGGTCGTGCTCCGCAGGCAATCGGTGGAAACTTTCAATGGCTGAATTTCTCTCGCTCGCGCAGGCGATCGAAGCGAACGTGAAGGATGGCGACGCGGTTGCCATGGAAGGCTTCACGCATCTCATTCCCTTTGCGGCGGGGCATGAAATCATCCGCCAGAAACGCAAACGCCTCTCGCTGATCCGCATGACGCCGGATCTGATTTACGACCAGCTGATCGGCATGGGCTGCGCCGAGCGCATGACGTTTTCCTGGGGCGGCAATCCGGGCGTCGGCTCGCTGCACCGTTTCCGGGACGCCTACCAGAACGGCTGGCCGAACCAGATCGAGATCGTCGAGCATTCGCACGCCGCGATGGCGAACGCTTACGATGCTGCGGCGGCAGGGCTGCCATTCGCGGTATTCCGCGGCTACCGCGGAGCGGAACTCCCGCGCGTAAATCCGAGCATCAAAGAAGTTATTTGCCCTTACACCGGCGAGAAGCTTGCGACAGTGCCTGCGGTAAAGCTTGATGTCGCGATCATCCACGCGCAAAAAGCGGACAGGAAGGGCAACGTGTTGCTCGAAGGGATCGTCGGCGTGCAGAAGGAAGCGGTGCTGGCTGCAAGGCGCTCGGTCGTCACGGTCGAAGAGATCGTGGACGAACTCAATCCACCGTCGCCGAATTCGGTCGTGCTGCCGAGCTGGACTGTGAAGGCGGTGGTGCAGGTGCCGGGCGGCGCCCACCCTTCCTACACCCACGGCTACTACAAGCGCGACAACGCCTTCTATAAAGCGTGGGATGAGATCGCGCGCGAGCGCGATACTTTCACCGCGTGGATGGATGAGAACGTGCTCCGGAAAGGCCCCGAAGTGTTCGCGGCACACGCGAAGAAGGTGGCCTGACCATGAGCCAGACCTTCACGCCGAATGAAATGATGACCGTTGCCGCCGCGCGTGCGCTCACGAACGACGACGTCTGCTTCGTCGGCATCGGCGCGCCCTCGGCGGCCTGTAATCTCGCGCGCCACACGCACGCCCCCGGCATTGTCCTGATCTACGAATCCGGTACGCTGGAAACGCGGCCGAACGTGCTGCCGCTCTCCATCGGCGACGGCGAGCTTTGCGAAACCGCGCTCACGACCGTCTCGGTGCCGGAGATGTTCCGCTACTGGCTGCAGGGCGGGCGTATCACCACGGGTTTTCTCGGCGGCGCGCAGATCGACCGCTATGCCAATCTCAACACCACCGTTGTTGGCCCTTATGAGAAGCCGAGCGTACGGCTTCCGGGCGGCGGCGGCGCGCCGGAGATCGCGACAAGCTGCGGCCAGATCTTCATCACCATGGCGCATTCCAAACGCGCCTTCGTGGAGAAGATCGACTTCTTCACGTCGCTCGGCCACGGCGAGGGCGGCGACAGCCGCAAGAAACTCGGCGTCACGACCAAAGGCCCGACCAAGGTCATCACCGATCTGTGCGTGATGGAGCCGGACGACAAGACGAAGGAACTCACGGTCGTCTCGCTGCACCCTGGGGTCACCAAGGATCAGGTGATCGCCGCGACCGGCTGGCAGATCAAGTTTGCGCCTGATGCCGGCGAAACACCGCCGCCGAACGAAACCGAACTGAAAGTTCTGCGCGAATTGCATGCGCGTACCAAAGCCGCCCACGGCGGCAACGCCTGAAGGAGCGAATGATGGCTGAACTGCGCGACGCTTATATCTGCGATTTCGTTCGCACCCCGATCGGCCGCTTCGGCGGCGCGCTTGCCAAGGTGCGTCCGGACGATCTCGCGGCGCATGTCATCAAGGCATTGATCGCGCGCAACCCGTCGCTGGACAAGAACAAGATCGAGGATGTGTTCTTCGGTTGCGCCAATCAGGCCGGCGAGGACAACCGCAACATCGCGCGCATGGGCCTTCTGCTCGCGGGGCTGCCGGTCGGCATCCCCGGCAATACGATCAATCGGCTTTGCGCCTCCGGTCTCGACGCGGTCGGCACCGCCGCGCGCGCGATCAAGACCGGAGAGATTTCGCTTGCGATCGCAGGCGGTGCGGAATCGATGTCGCGTGCGCCCTTCGTCATGGGCAAGGCGACCGAAGCATTTTCGCGCAACGCCGAAATCTACGACACCACCATCGGCTGGCGTTTCATCAATCCGTTGATGAAGGCGCAGTATGGCGTCGATTCGATGCCGGAGACCGGCGAGAACGTCGCCGAGGAATATCAGGTGAAGCGCGAAGATCAGGACAAGTTCGCGCTCCGTTCGCAGCAGCGCGCGGTCGCCGCCCAGCAGCGCGGCTATTTCGGCGGTGAAATCGTGCCGGTCGAAGTGCCGGGCGGGAAAGCGGGTCCGGTGAAGGTGGACAAGGACGAGCATCCTCGCGGTGACACCACGCTTGAAGGTCTCGCAAAGCTGAAAACGCCGTTCCGCAATCCGGGCACGGTGACGGCCGGGAACGCATCGGGCGTGAACGACGGCGCTGCCGCGCTCATCATCGCCTCCGAGGAAGCGGCGAAGGCGAACGGCCTCAAGCCGCGCGCGCGCATTCTCGGCATGGCGTCTGCGGGCGTTCCGCCGCGCGTCATGGGTATCGGCCCGGTGCCGGCGGTCGAAAAGCTCGCCGCGCGTCTCGGCATTCCGGCGAGCAAGTTCGATGTGATTGAACTCAACGAAGCCTTCGCGAGCCAGGCGCTCGCCTGCATGCGTCAGTTCGGCGTCGCCGACGACGCGGCGCATGTGAACCCGAATGGTGGCGCGATCGCGCTCGGCCATCCGCTCGGGATGTCGGGTGCCCGGATCGCGGGTACCGCGATGCGCGCACTGGAAGAGTCCGGCGGCAAATACGGCCTCGCCACGATGTGTGTGGGCGTGGGGCAGGGTGTCGCGCTCGCGATCGAACGGGTCTGAACGCCGCGCTGCGCTCTCGTCACCGTTGCCGCCGATCCTGTAGTCTGCAACCGCAGGACGGATTCGCACGGGCATGAAGGAATTCGACGTCGCGATCATCGGCGGCGGCATCAATGGCTGCGGAATCGCGCGCGATGCCGCGGGCCGCGGGCTCTCCGTGCTGCTCGTCGAGCAAGGCGATCTCGCTTCGGGGACGTCGTCTTACAGTTCCAAGCTCATTCACGGCGGCATCCGTTATCTCGAAAACTATGACTTCAGTCTCGTGCGCGAGTCGCTGCGCGAGCGCGAACGTTTGCTCAAGAACGCGCCGCATCTGGTGCGGCCAATGCGCTTCGTCATTCCGCATGTCGCTTCCATGCGTCCCGCATGGATGATGAAAATCGGCATCCGCCTTTACGATGTTCTCGCGGGCCGCTCCGTGTTGCCGCGCTCGCGCGTACTCGATCTTGCCGGCGATCCTGCGGGCGCGCCCTTGCGCCTGACTTCCGGCATCGGTTTTGAGTATTCCGATTGCATTACGGACGACGCCCGGCTTGTGATCGCAAACGCGATCGATGCGCGCGAGCGCGGCGCCGACATCCGCCCGCGCACGCGGCTCGTTTCCGCGCGCCGCATCGGTAAGCGTTGGCAACTCGAAATCGAAGCAGGCGGGAGCCGCGAAACGCTGTTTGCCCGCGCGCTCGTCAATGCCACGGGTCCCTGGGCTGCGAATGTGATCGATACGCTGATCGGCGGCGCGGCGCCCGTCAAACTGCGGCTTGTGAAGGGAAGTCACGTCGTCTATCCGCGGCTTTACCCGGATGACCGCGCTTATGTCTTGCAGAGCGACGATCGCCGCATCGTCTTCGTGGTTCCGTTCGGCGATCAATACACGCTGATCGGCACGACGGATGTGGAAATCTCCGGCGATCCGGGCAAGGCTTCGGCAAGCGCGGAAGAAATTCAATATCTCTGCCGGCTTGCGGGCCAGTTCTTCAAGACGAAGATCGAGCCATCGCGCGTGGTCTGGACCTTCGCTGGCGTCCGCCCTCTGATCGACAGCGAAGGCTCTGCTTCGCGCGCGACAAGGGAGTATCAGATTGTGTCCGACGGCGGGGACGACAGCGCACCTTTGCTGTCGCTGATCGGCGGCAAGCTCACGGCGTTCCGTTCCATGAGCGAGGATGTTGTGAACAGGCTGGGGCGGTGGTTTGCGATGCGCCCGGCCTGGACGGCAAACGAACCGCTTCCCGGCGGCGATCTCGGCGCACGCGGTATCGAGGGGCTGCTTTCCGATATCAAAATTCGGCACTCCTATCTGCCGGATCCAATGCTGCGGCGTATTGCAGCCGCCTACGGCAGCCGGGCCATGAATATGCTCGGGGATGCAAGGAAACTTGATGACCTCGGGCCACGTCTCGCCGGAGATCTTCACGCCCGGGAAATCGAATACCTGCGGAAATACGAATGGGCTGTTGCGCCGGACGATGTTCTGTTTCGCCGCACCAAGTTGGGCGTTGGTGCAGGCACCGCTGAAATCGAAGCCGTCAAAGCGGCCTTTGCGGGCTGAGTCTTGCGGGCGCATCGATCCGCGCTCACCGGCTGCGCGCCTGCGCGCATTGACTTTCAGGTCTTTGGTCCTACCTTTGCCGTCATGACGATCCTGTTACGGCGCAATCGCAAGATTTTCCGCGCGGGCCAGCTGCAAGCGGGCACGTAACCCGGATGGCTGCGTGCCGTCCGGGATCGCAGCCGTATTCCTAAAATCCAGAACAATTTTTTTCGCGGGGAGGCCGTTCGCCTCGCCGCATTCGCGCAAAGCCGTATCCTCGCAAAGCGGGAGCGTCTCCGCGCGGGAAAGCGAAAACAAAATGGCCCGCTACTTCAACATCGACCTGCCGCCGATCGCGATTTCGCGCCGCGACGTCGAGCGTCTTTCGCGGCTTGCGGATATCGCAGGCGAGAAATTCCCTTCGGCTTCTGAATTTCTTGCCCGCGAGATCGAGCGGGCCCACGTCATCGAGGATTTCGAAACCTTGCCCGGACTCGTGGGCATGGGCTCGGAAGTCGAGTTTCGCGATGACATCACCGGCCAGATCCGGCGCGTGAAGCTCGTCTATCCGGAGGACGCCGGAAAGAACCCCGCTTCCGTGAGCGTGCTGACCCCGGCCGGAGCCGCGCTGATCGGTCTCTCCGTCAGTCAGTCGATCGAGTTCCGGACGCCCTCCGGCGGCTGGCGCTCGCTGACGGTGCTGTCGGTGCGGAACGGCTGATCGTTCCGCTTCAGTTGTGAACGGCTTGTTTCCCCGTTAAGCAGAAGCGAGGCCACTCGACCGGCACGATCATGGAAATGGCAGCGAGCAAGACGCAGAAGCCGCAAAGCGTGCGGCGCAAATTCGAGCCCTGGGCGGATCCGGCGGCAGAGCCGCTGATTCGATTCGAGAACGTCGTGAAGCGCTACGGCGACGTGGTCGCAATCGATGGCGTATCGCTCGACATCTATGAGCGCGAGTTCTTCGCCCTGCTCGGACCTTCCGGCTGCGGCAAGACCACGCTGATGCGCATGCTCGCGGGCTTCGAGGAGGCGAGCGAAGGCAAAGTCGTGCTTGCCGGCAGCGATCTTTCGGGCGTGCCGCCCTATCGCCGCCCGGTCAACATGATGTTTCAGTCCTACGCGCTATTCCCGCACATGTCGGTCGCGGACAATATCGCTTTCGGCCTGAAGCAGGAGCGCATGCCGAGGGACGAGATCGCCGCGCGCGTCGACGAAATGCTGAAGCTGGTGAACCTGCGCGGCTTCGAAAAGCGAAAGCCGCACCAGCTTTCCGGCGGGCAGCGCCAGCGCGTGGCGCTCGCCCGTTCGCTCGCCAAGCGGCCGAAGGTGCTGCTCCTCGACGAGCCGATGGCGGCGCTCGACAAAAAGCTGCGCGAGCAGACGCAGTTCGAGCTGATGGACTTGCAGCAACGCATCGGCACCACCTTCATCATCGTGACCCACGATCAGGAAGAGGCGATGACGGTCGCCGACCGCATCGCCGTGATGGATCACGGCAAGCTTATACAGGTGGCGACGCCCGCCGAAATCTACGAGCAGCCGAACAGCCGCTACGTCGCGGAGTTCGTCGGCGACGTCAACATCATCGAAGCGGCGGTAACGCGCGTAACGACGTCCGACACCACGCTGCAAGCGGATATGCTGGACGCCGAACTTCGACTCACGCAACGCACCGATGCAAAGACCGGCGACCGCGTCGCGGTCGCGCTCAGGCCCGAGAAGATACGCATCGCCAAGGAGCCGCTCTCGGAAGT
This sequence comes from Hyphomicrobiales bacterium, assembly GCA_018335895.1. Taxonomy (GTDB): domain Bacteria; phylum Pseudomonadota; class Alphaproteobacteria; order Rhizobiales; family Xanthobacteraceae. Next base: position 26,189 of record JAGXQU010000176.1, read on the forward strand.
GCATGCGAATTGCGCGCAGGGTGTCGTTTACGACATCGCCTATCTGGGCGATCTTTCGATCTATCACGTGCATCTCGACAACGGCTTCGTGCTGAAGGCCGCGAAGACGAATCTTTCACGCCAGATCGAGCCGCCGATCGATTGGGACGACCGCGTCAATCTCTCGTGGACGCCGGATGCCGGCGTGCTCCTGAAGAGCTGAAGATGAGCATCGAACGGCGCAGCATGTTTTCGCGGTTCACGGTGGCGATGCCGTTTCTCTGGCTTGCTGCATTTTTTCTGCTGCCGTTTCTGATCGTGTTGAAGATCAGTCTTTCGGACGACGCGGTTGCCCAGCCGCCTTACGCGCCGGTTTTCAATTTCGGCGAAGGCTGGGCGGCGCTCCGCGAAAAACTTTCGATGCTGGATTTCGAGAACTACTCGTTCGTGCTCGGCGACTGGCTCTATGTATATTCATATATGCAAAGCCTGACGCTCGCGGCAGTCGCGACCGCATTGCTGATCGTCGTGGGTTACCCGGTCGCCTATGCGATCGCGCGATCGCCGCGCGGCTTGCGGCCGATCCTGCTTCTGCTGGTGATCCTGCCGTTCTTCACCTCGTTCTTGATCCGCGTTTACGCATGGATCGGCATCCTCTCGCGCGAGGGGCTGCTCAATCAGATGCTGCTTTCCCTCGGCGCGATTTCGCAGCCGATGGAGATTCTTGCGACCAACGCCGCTGTCGTGATCGGCATGGTCTATTCCTATTTCCCGTTCATGGTGCTGCCGCTCTACGCGGCGCTGGAAAAGATGGACGACACGCTCTTGGAAGCGGCTGCGGATCTCGGCGCGACGCCCTCGCAGGCATTCTGGCGTGTTACCGTCCCGGTCTCCGCGCCGGGTATCGTCGCGGGCGCGCTGCTCTGCTTCATTCCCGCGGTCGGCGAGTTCGTTATTCCCGATCTGCTCGGCGGTTCGGAAACGCAGATGATCGGGCGCACCGTCTGGAATGAGTTTGCGGTGAACCGTTCCTGGTCGGTTGCTTCTGCACTTGCGGTTCTTATTCTGCTCGTGCTGCTTGTACCGATCCTGATCTATCAGCGCATGCAGTTGCGCGACCTGGAGAGGCGCTAGGATGGCGATGCGCAAGGGATTGTCGCCCGTCACGGTGACCGCGCTCGCGGGCGGGCTTGCCTTTCTCTATGTCCCGCTTTTCCTGCTCGTCATCTATTCCTTCAACGACTCCCGTCTCGTCACCGTGTGGGGCGGCTGGTCCACGCGCTGGTACCGGGGCTTGCTGCAGAATCAGGCGCTGATGGATGCCGCATGGGTCAGCCTGAAGGTTGCGGCGGTCGCGGCGACGCTCGCGACCGCTCTCGGCACGCTCGCCGCGCTCGCGCTCGTCCGCGCTGGGGCGTTCCGGGGCCGTACGCTTTTTGCGGGTCTGGTCTATGCGCCGCTCGTGATGCCGGAAGTGATTACGGGTCTCGCGCTGCTTTTGCTTTTCGTCGCCATCGACTTCGACCGGGGTTTCTGGACGGTCGCGCTCGCACACGTCACCTTCACGATGTGTTTCGTCGCGGTCATCGTACAGTCACGGCTGCTGACATTCGATCACAGCCTCGAGGAGGCGGCACTCGATCTCGGCGCGACGCCGCTGCGCGCTTTCTTTTCGGTCACCTTGCCGGTGATTCTGCCTGCCGTCGCCGCGGGCTGGCTGCTTGCCTTCACGCTTTCGCTCGACGACCTTGTGATCGCGAACTTCACCGCCGGGCCCGGGAACACGACGTTGCCGATGCGCATTTACAGCCAGGTCCGGCTCGGCGTGACCCCTGAGGTCAACGCGATCAGCACGGTGTTTATCGTGGTGATAACCGCCGTCGTGTTATCCGCCTCGCTCGCCATGAAGTGGCAGCAGGGCAAAGTCGAAGGCAGGCAATGAGCGGCATTCCGTTTTCGCATGACATCAGCCGCGCTTTCGCGGGCGGCATCACGCAAGGCGCGTTCGAGAATAATCTGAAGCGTCTTGCGGGCCCGCTCGCCGATATGCGCGCGGCCTACGAGAAGAGCTCGCTCGCACTCTTGCGCCTGCCCGAGCGCACCGCGGACCTGCGTGCGGTTGAAGCGCTAGCGGCTAAACTTCGGGAAGCGACCGATGTCGTATTTCTCGGCACGGGCGGATCGAGCCTAGGCGGCCAGACGCTCGCGCAACTCGGCGGATACAACGTGCCGGGTGTCGGCGATCTGCGCCGCATGCCGAAGCTGCATTTCCTCGACAATCTCGATGCCCTGAGCCTCGAAGAATTTCTGGCCGAGCTGCCGCTGGAAACGGCGCGGTTCGTCGCAATCTCGAAATCGGGCGGCACCGGGGAGACGCTGGTGCAAACGATCGCGGTGATCGGCGCGCTGAAAAAATCGAAGCTCGATGTAGCAAAATATCTGTATGGCATCTCCGAGCCGGAAAAGGCCGGCGGCAAAAACGGTCTCCGTGCGCTCCTCGGCAAATTCGGCTGCGAAGTACTGGACCACGATACGGAAGTCGGCGGACGCTTCATCGCGCTCACGAATGTCGGCATGCTTCCCGCGCTGCTTGCGGACGTCGATATTCGTGCGTTGCGCGCGGGCGCGCGCGAGCTGCTCTCGCTCATTCTGCGCGGGGCTGCGCCGGCCGATGTCGCGCCGGCAGCGGGCGCGGCGCTCGCGGTCACCGCAAGCGAAGCCGGGTTGCCGATCTCCGTGCTGCTCGCCTATGGCGACCGCTTCGAGCGCCTCACGCGCTGGTGGATGCAGCTATGGGGCGAGAGTCTCGGCAAGAACGGCAAGGGTTCGACGCCGATTGCCTCCATCGGCCCGGTCGATCAGCACAGCCAGTTGCAGCTCTGGCTTGCGGGACCGAGGGACAAGTTTTTCACCGTGCTCACGCAGGGAATGAAGGAGCAGGGGCCGCAACTGGACGCGGAACTTGCAGCACTCGCGGGCGAGCCGGTGTTCGCGAGCCGCAAGGTCGGCGCGCTGGTCGCGGCCCAGTCGCGCGCGACGGCCGACACGCTTGCGAAGCATGCGCGGCCGTTGCGCTCGATCGAGGTGAAGAACCTCGACGCCTTCGCGCTTGGCGGGGTGCTCATGCATTTCATGCTGGAGACGATTCTCGCGGGCGCATTGTACGACGTGAATCCTTACGATCAGCCCGCGGTCGAGGAAGGAAAAATTCTCGCCAAGAAATATCTCGCGGAAGACAAGTAATGCCGGAGATGATCTCGATCACACCGCACATCGCGATCGAGGAACGCGAACTCGAGGAGACTTTCGTGCGTGCGTCGGGTCCCGGCGGGCAGAACGTCAACAAGCTTTCGACTGCGGTGCAGCTTCGTTTCCATCTGCGCGGTTCCCCGAACATTCCTCCCGGCATGAAGCTGCGTGCGGAGAAGCTCGCCGGCCAGCGTCTCACGCGCGAGGGCGTGATTGTGATTTCCGCCGACCGCTTCCGGACGCAGGAGCAAAACCGCGAAGATGCCCGCGCGCGTTTGATCGAGTTGCTGCAGCGCGCTTCCGTTGTGCCGAAAGTGCGGCGCAAGACGCGGCCGACGCTCGCCTCGAAGAAGCGCCGGATCGAGGGCAAGAAGCACCGCTCGGCAGTGAAGAACCGCCGCGGCAGGCCGGACCTCGATTAGCCCCGCGGGCGTGCGGCCGGTACAATCCGCGGCGTTCCGAGTCGAGAGTTTCCGATGCCCGTCCGCCAGCTTCCCGAAAATGTCGTGAACCGCATCGCCGCGGGTGAGGTGATCGAGCGGCCGGCGTCCGTCGTGAAGGAACTCGTCGAAAACGCGATCGACGCGGGCGCAACCCGCATCGAGGTCGTGATTTCCGGCGGCGGACGCGAGCTGATCCGCGTTTCCGACAACGGTTCGGGCATGAGCGCCGAAGATCTTGCGCTTTCCGTCGAGCGCCACGCGACCTCAAAACTCGACAGCGAAGACCTGCTCAACATTTCGACGCTCGGTTTTCGCGGCGAGGCGCTGCCTTCGATCGGTGCTGCGGCGCGGCTTTCCATCGCGACCCGGGCGCGCGGGAGCGAGAACGCGATCGAAGTGCGTGTGGAAGGCGGGGAAAAGTCCGAGATTCGTCCCGCCGCGCTTGCCGAAGGGACCCGCGTGGAGGTCCGCGACCTCTTCTATGCGACTCCCGCCCGCCTCAAGTTTCTGAAGAGCGAGCAGGCTGAGACGAGCGCCGCAATCGACGTCGTGCGCCGCCTTGCGCTGGCGCGGCCCGATGTTGCCTTCACGATCGCAGCGGGAGAGCGCGTGATTCAATACCCGCTGCGCGGTACCGATGCCGCAGGCCGAGCTGCGCGGCTTGCGGACGTGATCGGCGGTGACGCCCGCGCGAACACAGTGCCGATAGAAGCGGAGCGCGAAGGCGTGCGCGTGAGCGGCCTCGCCGGGCTTCCGACCTTCTCCAAGGCAAATTCGCTTTCGCAGTATCTTTTCGTGAACGGCCGTCCGGTGCGCGACAAGGTGCTCATGGGTGCGCTGCGCGGTGGCTACGCCGATCTTCTGCATTCCGGGCGCTATCCGGTCGCAGCTCTCTTCATCGAACTCGATCCGCACGAAGTCGATGTGAACGTGCACCCGGCGAAAGCGGAAGTTCGTTTCCGCGATCCTTCGCTCGTGCGCGGTCTGGTCGTGCGCGCCTTGCAGGATGCGCTTTCCGGCGGCGCGCGCAGAAGTGCGACGACCGGTGCCGAGCGCCTCGTATCCTTCGCGCGGCCGCAGGGTTCCCCAAATGCCTCTTCCGGCTGGCGGGGAACTGGCGCGCCCTATCGCGCAACTCTTGAAAGAGGAGGTCTTGCCGAGGCGGCACAGGCGGCCTTCGAAACGATCGCGCAGCCGAGCGCGGATGCACGCGGCGATCTTGCACCGGTTTTGCAAGCCGATCTCGAACGGCCGCTGGGCGCCGCCCGCGCGCAACTTCACGAAACCTATATCGTCGCGCAGACTACGGATGGTCTCGTCATCGTCGATCAGCATGCGGCGCACGAGCGCATCGTCTACGAAAAGCTGAAGCGCGCGCTTAACGAAAAGAGCGTGTCTACGCAGATGCTCCTCGTTCCCGCCGTGGTCGAAATGGACGCTTCCGATGCGGCCTCACTCGTTTCGCACGCCGAAGAACTTGCGAAGCTCGGCCTTGTCCTGGAGCCGTTCGGGCAGGGCGCGGTGCTTGTGCGCGAAACGCCGGCGCTGCTCGGCGAGACGAACGCGGACGATCTCGTACGCGATCTCGCGGAACACATCGCCGAATGGGACGACGCGCTGCCGCTCGAGCGGAATCTTCTTGCGGTCGCAAGCCGTGTTTCCTGTCACGGGTCGATCCGCGCCGGACGCCGCCTGAAACCCGAAGAGATGAATGCGCTCTTGCGCGAGATGGAGCGTACCGAGAATGCCGGTCAATGCAATCACGGCCGCCCGACTTATGTAGAGTTGAAGCTGTTCGATATCGAGAAGCTGTTCGGTCGCCGCTGATCGTCATTCTACACGCCGTGTAGCTGCGATCCGGAATGACGGTTAACTGTTCCGCAAAAATACGATCTCCGTGTCGTCGTAGGCGCGCCGCTCCAGTTCCTTGAGGCCCGCTGGCGCCGCGAACTTCGCTTCAGCCGACTCTTCCACGACAAGCAGCGCACCGTTCGTGAGCCAGCCGCCCGCGTGCGCGGAAGCGATTGCCTTCTCCGCAAATCCCTTCCCGTATGGCGGATCGCAGAACACGAGCGAGAAGGGCTCGAACGCGCCGCGGGGCCCGAGCTTCGTCGCGTCGCGCCGGAAGATTTTGGTGACGCCCGTCAGCGCGAGCGCTTCGACATTCGCGCGGATCAAGGCGCGGGATTCCGCGGCTTCCTCGACGAACAGCGTGAAAACGGCGCCGCGGGAAAGCGCCTCGATCCCGAGTGCGCCTGTACCTGCGAAAAGATCGAGTACGCGTGCGCCGGAGGCGGGATCGCCGTAAGCATGCGCGAGGATATTGAAGATCGCCTGCCGCAGCTTGTCGGTGGTCGGACGGATTCTGTTGGAAGCAGGGCTCTTCAGCGTGCGGCCGCCGAAATTGCCGCCGGTCACGCGCATCTATCGCTTGCCCTTGGGCGCGCGGAAGGGCGTGCGCTTGCCGCCGCGCCGAACGTTGCGGCCGCTGCGCGTCTGCGCGGGTTTGCGCGTATCGTCGCGCTTTCCTTCAGGTTTGCGCTCGCCAAATTCGCGGCGTTTATCTTTGCCTTCGAGCGGACGCGGTTTCGCCCGCCCGGAATCTTCCGGCTTCGTATCGCGCTTCGCGCGCGTATCGGGCAAAGGCTTGTTCGGTTTCTGCATCAACTGTGCTTCGCGAAGCGGCGCCTCGAAATCGCTTTGCGAGAGTTGCTCGAGTTCGGCGCCGAGCTGCTCGCGCAAGACATGTGTCGGGACTTCCTCGACCGTCCCTTCCTTCAGCGAGCCAAGCTCGAAAGGACCGAAGGAAACGCGGATCAGCCGGTTCACTTTCAGACCAATGTGTTCGAGCACCTTGCGCACCTCGCGATTCTTGCCTTCGCGAATGCCGACGGTCAGCCATTGGTTTGCGCCCTTTTCGCTGTCCAAGGTCGCTTCTATTGCGCCGTAGCGGACGCCTTCGACGCTCACGCCCTTTTTCAGGGAGTTCAGCCGCGCCTGGTCGGTTCTGCCGTTCGCACGCACGCGATAGCTGCGGAGCCATCCGGTCGATGGAAGTTCGAGCGTGCGCGAGAGTCCGCCGTCGTTCGTGAGCAAAAGCAGCCCTTCGGAGTTGATGTCGAGCCGTCCGACGCTGACCACGCGCGGCAGATCCTTCGGGAGGCTTTGGAAGATCGTCGGCCGCCCTTCGGGGTCGCTGTTCGTCGTCACCAGCCCGCGCGGCTTGTAGTAGAGAAAGAGACGCGTCCGCTCGCGCGTGGGCAGCAAGACGCCGTCGACTTCGATGCGGTCGCGCTTCGAGACGGCAAGGGCGGGTGTCTTCAGGACCTCGCCGTTTACCTTCACGCGGCCCGCTTCGATCCAGGTTTCCGCTTCCCTGCGCGAAGCGAGGCCCGCGCGCGCGATCACCTTGGCGATACGTTCGCGATCTTCGTCGTTCATGTCGGGCTTGCGGGTCATGATGCTTCGTGCGAATTCGCTGGCTAGCTAGCACGAGTTCAGTCCGGAGACGAAATTGCCCGCACCCGATTTCATGGGAACAGCACTTGCCCAGGCGAAAGTCGCGGCGGAAGCCGGCGAAGTCCCGGTCGGCTGCGTGATCGTGCGCGACGGCGAAGTGCTGGCGCAAGCCGGGAATCGCACGCTCCGGGACCGCGATCCGACCGCGCACGCGGAGATACTGGCGCTGCGCGCCGCCGCCGCGAAGCTCGGCAGCGAACGCCTCATCGGCTGCGATCTCTACGTGACACTGGAGCCCTGCACCATGTGCGCGGCGGCGATTTCGTTTGCGCGTATTCGCAGGCTTTATTTCGGCGCCGGCGATCCGAAGGGAGGGGCCGTCGAATCCGGTGTACGTTTTTTCAGTTCGCCGACCTGCCATCACAAGCCCGAAGTCTATGGCGCGATCCGGGAGGCGGAAGCAGCGGCGGTGCTGAAGGAATTTTTCGCGCCGAAGCGTTGATTACGCGCCGAGCAACGCCCCGAGTTTCCGTTTCAGTTCTTCCTTGATCGGCTCCGCCGCCTTCAGGATCGGCAGCACGCGCGGAAAATCGAGCGCGCCGAAAGCGCTGACGTTCGGACGAAGCAGAATATCCGGCGCAGCCGACTTCAGCTTCTCCAGTACGATGGAGTGGGTCATGATGTCGGTCGCCATGAACAGGATCTGGATCGGATCAGGTATTCCGCCCGGCACGTCGCGAAGCCGCGTGATATCGACCGCGACCACGATATCGGCATCGTGACGCAGAAGGTCGAAGGGCAGCGGGTTCACCGCGCCGCCATCGATCAGTAGGCGGCCCTCGAACTCGACCGGCCGCAACATGCCGGGGATCGCCATCGAACCCGCGACCGCGGGCCGGAGCAGACCGGAGCGATAGACCACCTCGCTGCGCGCGTGAAAATCGGTCGCGACGACCGCGAGCGGAATGCGCAGTTCCTCGAAGGTCTGCGGCAGCGCCGCGGGCAGAAACTCCTGCGCGATGCCTGCGGCCTCGACCTGCATCGAGAACGCGCCGAGCGAGCGCTTCTCGCGCCAGCGCTCGCGCAGGCTTTCCCATTGCATGGATAGCAGCCTGCGCGCGAAGCCGCCCTGCTTGCGCAGGGACTCCACCGCGAAGGCGCGGATTTCCCTGCCGCTCATGCCGGCGGCATAACCGGCACCCACCACCGCGCCCATGGAGCAGCCGGCGATCGCAGACGGTTTGATGCCGAGTTCGTCGAAGGCCTCTAACACGGGAATATGTGCGAGCCCGCGTGCACCGCCGGAGCCGAGCGCGAGGGCGACGCGCGCAGGCTTCTTGCCGGTCAGTCGTCTGAAGAAATCGAGCACGCGCCGATTATAGCGCGAAGTCTACGCCCCCGCGCGCTCCGCGAAATGCCAGGCCGCCGCGGCAAGCGGCTGTACCTGGCGCGACATGGTCGAGGCGTTGGCGTTCGCAGCCGTGCCGTCGCGCACGCGGCCGAGAATTCCTTGCAGAATCCCGGCGATACGGAAGAAGTTATAGGCCATATAGACGTCGATATCGCGCCCGCGCGGATCGAAGCCGGTGCGCTTCGCGTAAAGCGCTGCGTAATCTTCCGCCGAAGGAATCCCGAGCGCCTTGAGGTCGCGGTCTTTCAGGGAGCCCGTGCCGGTGCCCGACTTCGCGCTCGGCATGTGCCAGCCCATCATGTGATAGGTAAAATCGGCAAGCGGGTCTCCGAGCGTGGAGAGTTCCCAGTCGATCACCGCCATCACTTCGTTCTTCGTGGGATGGATGATCATGTTGTCGAGGCGGTAGTCGCCGTGGACGACGCGCACGGCCTGCTGTTTCGGCAGGTGCTCCGGCAGCCAGCGCATCAACTTATCCATTTCCGGGATGTCGTCGGTTTTTGAGGCGACATATTGCTTCGACCAGCGCGCGACCTGACGCGCGACATAGTCCTCGCCTTTGCCGTAATCGGAGAGGCCAATCTTCTCGGGCTCCAGCGAATGAAGCTGCGCGATCGTCGCGTTCTGCGCGTCCCAGATTGCTGCGCGCTCGGCCGGGTTCGAATCCGGCATGTGCAATTCCCAGAAGATGCGGCCTTCCTCGAACGACATCACGTAGAACGCGGTGCCGACCACGCTCTCGTCGTCGCAGTAGAGCAGCGCCTTCGGCACGGGAAATTTCTGCGCGCCCAGGGCCGCCATCACTTTGTATTCGCGGTCGACCGCATGGGCGGAGGGCAGGAGCTTACCCGGCGGCTTCCGGCGCAGCACATATTTGCGTGACGGGGTCTCCAGCATGTAGGTCGGGTTCGACTGCCCGCCCTTGAACTGCTTGACCGTGAGGGGTCCCTGAAAGCCGGGGATGTTTTTCGACAGATATTCTTCGAGCCGCGCGGCATCAAAGGCGAGTGCCTGCACGACATCCTTGGTGCCGGAAAAAGCTTCCTGGCGATTGAATTCGGTCATTTCCTGCCCAGCAGATTCTTGCGTTTCTGAGGGCAGGTTATAGCGGCCCGCGCTTTGCCGATACACCCCTTCGGGGAAGGTCGCAGGGCGGAACGGCGACACGTTACTTGACGCGGGTCCAGTTCATGCTCTTGCACAGCATCCCCGCAAGCACGCAGCCGCGTGTGGTCATCCGGTCGCCGCTGATCGAAACCGTTGCCGAGAGATTGAGTTTCCGCTGCGGATCGTAGGCAGAGCCCGCGAGCACTGCGCCGCTCTGCGGCTTCACGTTCATCACGAGCACGTCGCCGACTTTCTCGCCAGCGGTTCCGTCCCGGATCCAGATGTTGGTGGCGCAGTAGGACTGCCCGCATCTGACCACGGAAACACGCGCGTTGCCGTCGCCGCGCGACCACGTGCCCATGATGTCCTGTGCTGCGGCGGCGTTCTGGCTCGCAATGGTCAGCGGCAGGAAAAGCGCTATGACCGATAATATTCGCATTCTTCGCCCGCAAATTTCCGGATCGCCGGGAAACACGCGGAACCGTCGAACGGATGCAGGCGGAAGCTAGGCGCGCGTGAAAAATTCGAGGAGCGCTTCGGCGGTTTCTTCCGGCCTTTCTTCAGGCAGAAAATGCCCGCAATCGATGGCGCGGCCTTCGATCCTGGTGCCCCATTGCTGCCAGATCGTAAGCGGGTCGCCGCCCGAGTTCGGGATACCCCGCGTGCCCCAGAGCGCGAGCGTCGGGCAGGTGATCTTCTTTCCCGCCTTGAAGTCCTCTTCGTCGAACTGCACGTCGGTCGACTGTCCTGCGCGGTAATCCTCGCAGCAGGCATGGATGCGCAAAGGATCCGAGAAGAAGGCGCGATAGTGCTCCATCGCGCGAGGATCGAACTTCTTCAACCCGTCCGGCGACCAGCTGCCGAGCGTCCATTCGAGATATTCGAGCGGCGCTTTCGAGATCAACATTTCCGGCAGCGGCTCTCGCTGCGCGAGGAACGGCCAGTGATAGACGACCATGGCGCGCTTGGCGTCCATGCCGCGCCACATGTCGAGCGTCGGAATGATGTCGAGCACCGCAAGCTTCGAGATGCGGCCCGGATGATCGAGCGCCATGCGGTAACCGACACGGCCGCCGCGGTCGTGCCCGATGACGGCGAACTGCACATGACCGAGCTTCTGCATCACTTCGATCAGCGCGTTCGCCATCGCGCGCTTGGTGTAGGGCGCGTGGCTTGCATCGGACTTCGGCGCTTCGCTCCAGCCATAGCCGGGAAGGTCGGGCAGAATGAGCTTGAACTTCTTCGCAAGCGCGGGCGCGATGCGATGATACTCGACATGCGTCTGCGGGAAGCCGTGGATGAGAAGCAGCGGCGGACCTTCGCCGCCGGAACGCGCAAATAGCCTTCCTGCCGAGGTATCGATCCAGTGCGATTCAAATCCGGGGAAAAGGTCAGCCAAGTCTTTCATGAGGCCGATACTTTCACTTCGCCTTCTCTCGCGCAATCGCCCGCCAGCCGATATCGCTGCGATAGAAGCCTTCCGGCCATTCGATCAAGGCGATCGCCTTATAGGCTCGCTCGCGCGCTTCCGTGACGGTTTTGCCGAGTGCCGTGACGTTCAGCACGCGGCCGCCGTTTGAGAGAAGTTTATCGCCGTCGCGCCTGGTGCCGGCATGGAACACCGTGACGCCCTCGACCGCATTCGCTTTTTCAAGGCCGCGAATAACCGCGCCGCTTTGATATGCGCCCGGGTAACCCTGGTTTGCGAATACGACGGTGATCGCGACCTCGTCGCGCCAGCGCACGGAGGATTTTTCGAGTTCGCCGTTCGCCGTTGCCAGCATGAGCGTGAGCAGGTCGTCCTTCATGCGCGGCATCAGCACCTGACATTCGGGATCGCCGAAGCGGACGTTGTATTCGATCAGCTTCGGTCCATCCTTCGTGATCATGAGGCCGATATAGAGAACGCCCGAGTAAGGCGTTCCCGCTTTCGCGAGCGCACGCGCGGTCGGCCGCACGATTTTCTCGAGCACTTCCTGTTCGATGGCTTTCGTGAACACGGGTGCCGGCGAATAGGCGCCCATGCCGCCGGTGTTCGGCCCCTGGTCGTTGTCGAAGACGCGCTTGTGATCCTGCGCACTCGCGAGCGGCAGCACCTGCTCGCCATGCACGAAACAGAAATAGCTCGCCTCTTCGCCTTCGAGAAATTCCTCGATCACGACCGGCGCATCGCCACCCGGATTGCTGCTCATGGCGAACACCTGATCGACCGCCATCAGGGCTTCGGCTTTATCCATCGCGACGATCACGCCTTTGCCGGCGTGCAGTCCGTCGGCTTTGAGCACGATCGGCGCGCCATGCTTCTCGATATAGACGCGCGCTTCTTCGCGGCTTTTCGTTTCGATGAAGGCTGCTGTCGGAATGTTGTGGCCGGCGCAGAGGCGCTTGGTGAAAGATTTCGAACCTTCGAGCGTCGCCGGAATTTTCTGCGGGCCGAATACCTTGATCTTTTCCGCGAGCAGCGCATCGGCAAGCCCTGCCGTAAGCGGCGCTTCCGGCCCGATCACGACAAGGCCGATCCGCATCTCCTTGCAGAAGCGGATCACCGCGGCGTGGTCTTCGATCTTGAGCGGAACGATCTCGGCGTCTTCGGCGATCCCCGGATTTCCCGGCGCGGCATAGAGCTTGGTGAGCAGCGGACTCGCCGCGAGTTTCCAGGATAGCGCGTGTTCGCGGCCGCCGGAGCCGATCAGGAGGACATTCATTTGCCGCGACCAGAGGTGAGCATCGGATTTCCGCCTGATGTATCATGGCATGCCACCCAATTAGAGTCGCGAATGCCCGCATCCACAGCGCCGACCAATCTGCCGGAAATCTCCGTTTCCGAACTTTCTCAGTCCCTGAAGCGGACGGTGGAGGAGGCGTTCCCGTATGTGCGGCTGCGCGGCGAAGTCTCGGGCTATCGCGGGCCGCATTCCTCGGGCCACGTCTATTTCAGCCTCAAAGACGAGAGCGCCAAGATCGACGCCATCATCTGGAAGGGCGCCTTCGCGCGGATGCGCTTCAAACCAGAGGAGGGCATGGAAGTGGTTGCGACCGGCAAGGTCACGACCTATCCGGGCAAATCCAGCTACCAGATCGTAATCGATGTAATCGAACCCGCGGGCGCCGGGGCCCTGATGGCGCTGCTCGAGGAACGCCGGAAGAAACTCGCGGCCGAAGGATTGTTCGACGAGGCGCGGAAAAAGCCGCTGCCTTATCTCCCGCGTGTCATCGGCGTGATCACCTCGCCGACCGGTGCCGTGATCCGCGACATTCTGCATCGTCTTTCCGACCGCTTCCCGCGGCATGTGCTGGTGTGGCCCGTGCGCGTGCAGGGCGAAACCTGCGGGCCGGAAGTGGCAAGCGCGATCGAGGGCTTCAACGCGATGAAAGAGGGCGGGACCATGCCGCGCCCCGATGTCCTGATCGTCGCGCGCGGCGGCGGCTCGCTGGAAGACCTCTGGGGCTTCAACGATGAAGTGGTAGTGCGCGCAGTAAGCGCAAGCGAGATCCCGCTGATCTCCGCGGTCGGCCACGAGACGGATTTCACGCTGATCGATTTCGTTGCGGACAGGCGTGCGCCGACCCCGACCGCCGCCGCAGAAATGGCGGTGCCGGTACGCTCGGAGCTGATCGCGCTCGCGCGCGACCGCGCGGCGAGACTCGTCTCCGCCTGGTCGCGCATGATCGAACGCCTCAAGACGGAACTGCGCGG
>JAGXQU010000177.1 GCA_018335895.1 Hyphomicrobiales bacterium
TGGTCAGCGGCGGCACGATGACGCGCAGCGCCTGCGGCACCACCACGAGCCGCAATACGCGCTCGCGCCGTAGACCGAGCGCACGCGCCGCTTCGCTCTGCCCGCGCGGCACGGCCAGAATCCCCGCACGCACGATCTCGGCGATGAAGCTTGCGGTGTACGTCGAGAGCGCGATAAGGAGCGCAAGAAACTCAGGGATAAGACGGATGCCACCGTTGAAATTGAAACCCTTCAGAACCGGGTGATCCACCGATACCGAGACTTTGAGATAGAAGAAGAAAAACAGCGGCAGCAGCACGATGGCTGCGAGGTTCGCAGGCCAGACGCGAACCTTCTGACCGGTGGCAACTCTCCTGCGCCGTGCGAGCGAAGACGCGATGATCGCGCCGACAATGCCGATGGCGGCGAGCCATAACACCGTCCCGAAGCCTTCGCCGAACACCAGCTTCGGGAGGAAGATGCCGCGGTTGTTGACGAATATTTCGTCGAAGATCGAGAAACTCTGACGCGGAACAGGCAGTGCCGCGAGCACCGCGAGATACCAGAACAGAATCTGGAACAGAAGCGGCAGGTTGCGGAGCACCTCGACATAGCCGCCGCACAATCTTGCAACGATCCAGTTCTGCGAAAGGCGTCCGATACCGATCATGAAGCCGAGTATCGTCGCGAACACGACTCCGAGCCCCGACACGAACAGCGTGTTCAAGAGGCCAACGAGGAAGGCCCGCGCGTAGCTGTTCGATTCCGAGAACGGGATCAATGTCTGGCTGATCGAAAACCCGGACTCGATCCAGAAGAAATCGAAACCCAGCGGGATGCGCTGGGTTACGATGTTATGACGTGCGGTACTGAAAAGAACCCAGCACACGAGCGCGAGCAGCGCGACCAGCAGGAACTGGACGGCGAACGACCGCACGCCCGGGCGGAATATCCAGCCTGCTTTCATCCTTTCGCGCCGAACCGGAGCATCCGTCATCCGGCGATCCTCCGGTTTACGCGACGGATGATGCTCCGGTCCCCGGGATCAGCGAACCGGCGGGGCGTACTGGATACCGCCCTTGTTCCAGAGCCGGTTTAGGCCGCGGGAAATTTTCAGACGCGAACCCTCGCCGACATTGCGGTCGAAGCTCTCGCCATAGTTGCCAACGTGACGGACGATGCGGACGACCCAGTCGTTGGTCAGCCCGAGCTGCTCGCCGTAATTGCCTTCGACGCCGAGCAGACGCTTCACGTCCGGACGATCCGATTTGAGACGCTGATCAATATTCTTCTGCGTGATGTCGTATTCCTCGGCATTGATCATCGCGAACAGCACCCACTTCACGATGTCGAACCACTGGTCATCGCCATGCCGCACGAGCGGCCCGAGCGGCTCTTTCGAGATCAGTTCCGGCAGGATCATGTGGTCGTCGGGCTTGGAGAGCTTCAGGCGCTCTGCGTAAATCTGCGAGACGTCGGTGGTGAACACATCACAGCGGCCGCTTTCGTAAGCCTTGATGACTTCATCGGACGTGTTGAAGACCACCGCTTCGTATTTCATGTTGTTGGAGCGGAAATAGTCGGCGAGGTTGAGCTGCGTCGTGGTGCCCGTCTGCACGCAAACGGTGGTGTTCGACAGCTCGAGCGCGGACGCCACTTTCGCAGATTTGCGGACCATGAAGCCCTGCGCGTCGTAATAGATCACGCCCGCGAAGTTGAAGCCGAGTTGCGTGTCGCGCGAACTGGTCCAGGTCGTGTTGCGGGAAAGCACATCGACTTCGCGATGCTGGAGCGCGGTAAAGCGGTCCTTCGCCGTCAGCGGTAGGTACTTCACCTTGTTCGGATCGTCGAAGATCGCAGCGGCCAAAGCGCGGCAAAAATCGACGTCGATGCCCGACCAGGCGCCTTTGTCGTCAGGGCGCGAAAAGCCTGCGAGGCCGCCCGACACGCCGCAGAGGACCGAACCTCTTGCCTTCACGTCGTCAAGCGTTCCCGCATTTGCGGCGCCGCCCCATGCGACCGTAAGCGCAAGCGAAAGAAGCATCGTCGAGCGTTTCATTGGACCTCTCCTGCCGGATGGCGGCTTCTGTGTTCTTGTCCGCGCGGCATCGAGTATGGCAGACAACTCTGGACTTCGCGCGGGGTTCTCGAAACGCCCATCACAGGCTAAAACCCGATATCGGTCAAGTATTTAGAGAGCCGCTCTGCACGAGAACCGCGCAACGGAAGGCGACAAAACATACGATGGCAAAGAAAAAGAGCGATCGCGGGGAGTCCTACCGTCCCGCAACATCTTTGGTGCTCGCCGGGCGCTCCCCCTACGAGTACGAAGGCTTCGTCAACACGCCGCTCTACCGCGGTTCTACGGTGCTGTACGAAACCTATGACGACCTCGTGCATCACCGTAACAAGTACGCCTACGGCCGTCGCGGCTCGCCGACGCTGAATGCGCTTTCCGGCGCGCTCGCCGATTTCGAAAAGAGCGCGGGCGTGCTGCTCACGCCTTCCGGTCTTTCCGCTATCAGCACGGCGCTGCTTGCTGTCGTAAAGGCCGGCGATCATATCCTTGTCGCCGACACAGTATATCGCCCGACACGAGTGATCTGCGAAGGCGTTTTGAAACGGCTCGGCGTCGAGACCACCTACTATGATCCGCTGATCGGAGACGGCATCCGGTCGCTGTTCAAGCCGAATACCCGTGCAGTGTTCACCGAAGCGCCCGGTTCGCAGACTTTCGAAATGTCCGACATTCCAGCAATTGCGAAAGCCGCGCGCGACAACGGCGCCATCAGCCTGATGGACAACACCTGGGCGACGCCGCTCTATTTCCGCCCGCACGAGCACGGCATCGATATATCGATTCAGGCCGGCACGAAATATCTCGGCGGGCACTCCGACATCAATCTCGGCACCATTTCAGTCAACAAGGAACACTACCCGCGCGTGCTCGCGACGCACGGCGATCTCGGCATCAATCCCGGTCCAGAGGATGTCTATCTCGCGCTGCGCGGCTTGCGCACCATGGGCATACGGCTCGAGCGGCACATGGAGTCGGGAATCCGCGTCGCGAAGTGGCTGCAATCCCGCCCCGAAGTGTTGCGTGTGCTTCACCCGGCGCTTGAGAGCGATCCGGGACATGCGATCTGGAAGCGTGACTTCTCGGGCGCCTGCGGACTTTTCTCGTTCATTCTGAAACCGGAAGCCGCGAAGAACATCGGCGCGTTCTTCGACGAGCTAGCTCTTTTCGGGATGGGCTACAGCTGGGGCGGGTTCGAGAGTCTCGCGATCCCGTTCGATTGCTCGGGCTACCGCACGGCGACGAAATGGAATCCGGGCGGCCCCGCCGTCCGCCTTCACATCGGGCTCGAAGATCCGGACGACCTCATCACGGATCTTGCCGAAGGATTGGCGAAACTCGGCTGAACTAGACGCGCAGCTTGCCGACGAAAGGATGCGTGCTCGACAGGCCGCCATCCACCGGGAATGCCTGACCGTTCACGTATGACGAGTCGTCGCTCGCCAGAAACAGCGCCATCGCTGCGATCTCTTCGGGTTCGCCATGCCGCTGCATCGGGTTGATCTGGCCGAGCTTGCGCTCGGTGCCTCTTCCCTTGGCGTAATCGAAGATCGGTTTCGTCATGCCGGTCTCGATCAAACCCGGACAGATCGCGTTGATGCGAACGCCGGTGCCCGAGAGCGAACTCGCAGTCGTCTGCACGAGACTGATGACGCCGGCTTTGCTCGCGGAATAAGGGTGGCCCCCGGCGTTCGCACGCAGACCCGCGACCGAAGCCGTGCAGACGATCGTGCCCTTGCCCTGTTTCACCATGAGCGGAGCGATATTCTGAATTGCGAGAAACGGGCCGATCAGGTTCACACGCAGAATCTCTTTCCACATCTCGACGGTCTGCTCCCAGATCGGAACGAGACCGCCGCTGATGCCGGCGTTTGCGTAAATCGTATCGATGCCGCCAAAGGCCGACACCGCTTTCGCGACATAAGCCTTCACGTCGGCTTCATCGCCTGCGTCCGCCGCCATTGCGATCGCCTTGCCGCCTTCTTTCGAGATCATCGCGGCGGTTTCCTCGACCGCATCCTTCGTCTTGTCGACCGCAAGCACGGACGCGCCTTCGGCCGCGAACAGTCGCGCCGACGCGCGTCCGATGCCGCTGCCTGCACCCGTGACGATCGCGCGTTTGCCCTCCAGCCGTGCCTTGCCCATGTGCTGCTCCCGTCTCCGGCGGATTACTTCTGCTTGAATTTCGCGGCCAGCGTGTCTGCGCCCTTCGCGACGAGACCGAGGTCGGACCCGACGGCGACAAATGTGTAGCCCCACTCGATGTAGCGCCTAGCCTCTTCCTCGACCGGCGTGAGAATCCCCGCCGGCTTGTTGATCTTCTTCAGCCGCTTCGCGACATCCTCGATCGCTTTCTGGACTTCGGGATGCTGCGGGTTGCCGATGTGGCCGAACGACGCCGAAAGATCGGCGGGGCCGACGAAGACACCATCGACGCCTTCGACACCCGCAATCGCTTCGAGCTGATCGAGCGCCTCGCGCGTCTCCGCCTGTACGAGCAGGCAAATCTCGGAGTTTGCTTTCTTCAGGTAATCCTTCGTGCGGCCGTAGCGGCTGG
>JAGXQU010000178.1 GCA_018335895.1 Hyphomicrobiales bacterium
GACGGCAAGATCGTCGTGACCAAGACCCCGAACGGCGAAAGCCCGCTCGTACACGGCGGCAAGCCGATCCTTGGCTGCGACGTTTGGGAACACTCTTACTACATCGACTACCGGAACCGCCGTCCGGATTATCTCAAGGCGTTCGTCGAAAACCTGGTGAACTGGGAATACGTCGCGGAGATGTATGCCGCCGCGATCAAAGGCTCGTAGATAACCGGAACTTCAGGTTTGCAGTTTCAGGCCCGGCGGGCGGAAAGCCTGCCGGGCTTTTTGAATGCATCGGCAGTTCCATGGCTCACATGCTGCACTGCACGTCTGAGCCCTTGTATTCGTAAAAGCAATTTGCACGAATCCGGCCTTAATCGCCTATTACTTAGGCGGCGGGCGCATCGCCGGACGCCCGTTTCATCATGGGTTCCGCCCCGGCGCGAACCGAACGACCGTCCCCCGATATGCGCTTCGACAAGATCAACTTGCGTCGGCCTGCCACGGCGGCCGATCTTCTCGCGCTTGCAGTTCTTGTCGCCCTGGCTGTCATCGCCGTGTTGACCTTCGACGATTACGGGCTCGGCTGGGACGACTACGCGCATTCGCACTACGGCGAACTGCTCTACTCCTATTATTCTTCGGGACTCGTGGATAAACGTGCGTTCGCGTTCTCCAACCTCTTCTATTACGGCGGCGGTTTCGATCTCGCCGCGTCGGTGCTCGACCGGTTTACGACGACCGATCTGTTCGAATCCCGCCGCCTCATGGGGGCGGTGGTCGGCCTGCTCGGGTTGTTCGTCGTCTGGCGGCTTGCACGCCGCATCGCCGGGCCTATCGCAGGCGTGAGCGCGCTGATCCTGCTTGCGATCACGCCGCTCTACTGGGGACACATGTTCATCAACGCGAAGGATACGCCCTTCGCGGTGGCGATGATCTTCCTGCTCTACACGCTGGTACGGGCCTTCGACGAGTACCCGCGGCCGAAACCGCTGACGATCATACTGTTCGGCCTGGCTCTGGGGCTGCTTATCGGCACCCGGCTGATCGGCGGGATTGCCATTCTTTTCGCGGGAACGGCACTTCTCGTCTTGCTGCTCGCCGAGGCGAGAACGCTCGGGTTCCTGCCCGCTTCGAAGCGCGCCGCAACGCTCGTGGGAAGCCTCGCGCTATCGCTGCCGCTTGCCTACGTCGTGATGGCGCTGGTCTGGCCCTACGCGGTGCAGGCCCCGCTCAATCCGTTCAAGGCGTTCGCCTATTATTCGAATTTCTGGGAGAAGCCCTGGAAAGAGCTCTACGACGGCATGCTGATTTCCATTCCGCAAATGCCGCGCAGCTATCTGCCGAAACTCTGTCTGCTCAAGATTCCGGAGATCGTCGGCGCGTTCGCGATTGCAGGCGCCGCGGGCTCGCTTGTTGCGATCATTCGTGGCATCGGCACGCCCGCCAAACGCGCGGCGCTTGCGCTGCTCGTCGCCGCGGCGCTGTTTCCGATCCTGCTCGCGATCATCACCCGTCCAGTCCTCTATAACGGCATCCGGCATTTTCTTTTCGTGGTGCCGCCGATGGCGGTGCTCGCGGGCGTTGCGAGCGCATGGCTCTTCGAGAAGCTCAATGCGTATCGCCGTCCGGCTGCGCTCGCAGCCCTTGCCGTCTTCACGCTCTCCATCGGCATTACCATCGCCGACATGGTGCGCATCCATCCCTATCAGTATGCGCTGTTCAATCGCGTGGCAGGAGGCGTGCAGGGAGCCGCCGACCGCTACATGATCGACTACTGGGCGCTCGGCTTCAAGGAAGCGTCCGAAACGCTGCTCGAAAGAATCGAAGAACAGAAGCTTGTGAAGCCCGCGAACCGGAAATGGAAAGTCGCGGTCTGCGGCCCGGCCGCCGTCGTTGGCCTCGAACTCGGCAAAGATTTCGAGGCTACAAACGACTCCAGGGGCGCGGATTTCGCCGTTTCGCTCGGCACATTTTACTGCGCAGAACTCTTTGCGCCGATCATCAACGAAGTCCGGCGGGACGGCGTGGTATTTGCCCGCGTTTACGACATCCGCCGATCGAGCTTTGTCTCCACCTACATTCCCGAACCATCGGACTGGGACCAGGTCACGTCTCAGTCCGGAGTTCATACGTTCTGGAAGTAACAGGCCGGATGAACGCCCGCGCATTCATCTTTGACGCTTACGGTACGCTGTTCGACGTTCATGCCGCGATTGCCCATTACCGCAAGCGCATCGGCCCGGACGCCGACCGCATCTCCGAGGTGTGGCGCACGAAACAGCTCGAATACACCTGGACCCTGACCGCCATGAACCGCTACGAGAATTTCGAGCGGCTTACAGAGCGCGCCCTCGACTTTGCGCTCGCGCGCCACGAGAAAAACGATCCTGCCTTGCGTGCCGATCTTCTGGCCGCCTACCGCGAACTGAATGCCTATCCTGATGCCAAGGACGCACTGCATGCCCTGAAACAGTCGGGCAAAACGACCGGCATTCTTTCCAACGGCTCTCCCGAGATGCTGCAAGCCGCAGTCGATGCCGCGGGGATCGGCGGCGTGCTCGATCATGTGCTTTCGGTCGATGTGCTCCGGATCTACAAGCCGAGACAGGAAGTCTATGCGCTCGTGACAAAGGCGCTTTCGGTGCAGCCGGAAGAAATCGTCTTCGTTTCCTCGAACCGATGGGACGTCGCAGGGGCGGCCGGTTTCGGGTTCAAGCCGGTCTGGGTCAACCGCAGCAAGATGCCCGACGAATACGCCGATCTCGCGCCGGTCGCGACGCTCGACAGTCTTGCGGCCCTCTCGGCACTAGAACTTTAGCTGCGAAGCGCATCGAGCAGACGCGCCCAGCTCCGTGCGCCCTTGTGAAACGAGGAGAGATTATACTTCTCGTTGGGCGAATGGATGCGGTCGTCATCGACACCGAAGCCGATCAGTAGCGAATCCATCCCCAGATCGCGCTTGAAATTTCCCACGATTGGAATCGAGCCGCCCGATCCCTTCAGCACGGCAGGCACGCCCCACTCGGCAGCGAGCGTTTCACGCGCCTTCTTCAGATAGGGCGAGTCGAGCGGCAGTTGCAGCGCAGGGCTTGCGCCGTGCGAATGAAACTCGGCCTTGCAGTCGGCAGGTAGCTGACTGCGCACGAAATGTCGGAACGCTTCGCGGATCGCAACCGGATTCTGATCGCCGACGAGGCGAAACGAGAACTTCGCCGAAGCCTGCGCAGGAATGACCGTCTTCGATCCGATGCCGGTATAGCCGCCGATGATGCCGTTGACGTCGCAAGTTGGCCGCGACCAGATCTGTTCGAGCACATGGCGGCCTTTCTCGCCTGCCGGAGCGCTCAGCCCGATCTCGCCGAGAAACTTGCTTTCGCTGAAATCCAGCGCCCGCCATTGCGCCGTGATTTCAGGAGCGAGTTCGCCCGCGCCTTCATAGAACCCCGGAACTGCGATCCGTCCCTGCCCGTCATGAACCGAAGCGATGATCCTCCCCAACACGCGGATCGGATTGATCGCAGCGCCGCCGAACAGGCCGGAATGCAGATCGCGGTCTGCGGCTTTGATCACGACTTCTTCGAGCAGCAATCCGCGCAACATCGTGGTGATTGCCGGCGTGGTATCGTTCCACATGTCGGTGTCGCAGACGAACGCGACATCCGCCTTCAGTTCTTCCCTGTTCGCTTCGAGGAACGGAGCGAGCGAAGGGCTGCCGGTTTCCTCCTCGCCTTCCAGAAGGATCGTGACACGCAGGGGCGCCTTACCTTCGATCTCTACGAAGGCGCGCAACGCCTCGACGAAAGTCATCAACTGGCCCTTGTCGTCGGCCGCGCCTCGTCCCACGATCACCTTGCGGCCGCCGACCGTCCGCACCTGCGGTTCGAACGCGGGCGTTTGCCAAAGCTCGACCGGATCGGCCGGCTGAACGTCGTAATGCCCATAGAAAAGAACATGCGGACCCGAACCGTGCTCTTTGGTGTGCGCGACAACCATTGGACGGCCTTTGGTGGCGCGGACGCTTGAATCGAGGCCAAGGCTCGAGAGTTCCTTCGCAAGCCATTCGGCAGCCGCGAGACAGTTCTTTGCAAAAGCCGGGTCGGTGGAAACGCTTTCGATCCGAAGGAGCGAAAACAGGCGCTCGACGCTTTTGTCGAGGTTGCCGTCGATTGCAGCGAGTACCTTCTCGAGCACCATATACGATCTCCCGGAATTGCGGGAGAACGCTAGCAATCATTTATGCAGACGGAAACGGATTTAGTGCAACAAGGCATCGGCGCGGGACGCGATGTGCGGAGACACTTCCTCGCGCCGCTTGGCTGCGCTGCGCGCGGCGATCGCCTCAGCGCGGCGCCTGGCGCGGCGCGCGTTCTGCAACAACTGCGCGACCCGGCGGTAAAGCAGCCGTACCGGAACGGGCGCGGCCAACACGATCGTATAGCCGGCGCGAAGCGCAAGTCGGCGCTGCTCGCTGGTCGGCTCGGGAAGCATCAGGATCGCCGGGATTGAACTCGCTGCGAAGGGATTGGGAACGATAAAGCTGCCGGGGTCGTTTGCAGAAAGGCTCGGTCCTTCGATCAGAAACAGATCGGGCGCAGGCGCGCTGGAAGTTTCCGCAACCGTCGCGATGCCGGCAATCTCGAACGAGCCAAGCTCAGAGAGCGCTTTGACAAGCGCTTCACGCCGCAAGGGATCGGAATCGATCAGCACAAGCCGCGACGCAATCAACGAGCGCATTTCCCCACCAGCAATACGCGCAATCAATAAAAAAGGATCAGCCGAAATACCTAGGCAGGGAGCGTATCAGCCCCGGCAAAATTTTCAACCATTGTCCGAACGGGTGGTCCGGCCGAATTTATAAACTCGGGCCGCTATCGGCGCAGTATGCCTCCCAGCGCCCCGCGAAGAATGGCGCGGCCGATCGTATTGCCCATGGAGCCGCCGATTTTCTTGCCTATTTCACCTGCGACCGCGCCGCCGATACGGTTGGTCACCGAACGGGTCACCTCACGGGCGACTTTCTGGCCGGTGGAGAGCTTCTCGCCCCGCTTACGGTTTGTACCGAAGATTCCCCCAATCAGATCGCCGATGCCGCCCATAGTGCTGCCGCTCGGCTGCTGATTGCCGTCACCCTGATCCGCGTTGCGGGTCTTGATGTCGGTCTTCTTCTGCAAAATCTCGTAAGCGGATTCCGAATCCATCGCCTCGTCGTACTTGCCTTTGACCGGGCTCTTCGCGAGGACGGCCTTGCGCTGCGCGTCGGTCACCGGCCCGACGTTACCTGCAGGCGGCCGGATCAGCGTGCGGTCCACCATAGACGGCACACCGTTGCCTTCCAGGAACGAGGTCAGGGCTTCGCCCTTGCCGAGTTCGGTAATCACACGCTCCACATTGATCTTCGGGTTCGGCCGGAAGCTCTGCGCCGCGACTTTCACCGCCTTCTGCTCTTTCGGCGTATAGGCGCGAAGCGCATGCTGGACGCGATTGCCGAGCTGCGCGAGTACGGTTTCCGGAACGTCCGCCGGATTCTGGGTTACGAAGTAAACGCCGACACCCTTCGAACGGATCAGACGCACCACCTGTTCGATTTTATCGAGCAGCGCCTTCGGCGCTTCATCGAACAACAGATGCGCTTCGTCGAAAAAGAAGACGAGTTTCGGTTTGTCGAGATCTCCAACTTCGGGAAGCTCCTCGAACAACTCCGAAAGCAGCCACAAAAGGAAGATCGAATAGAGCCGCGGGTTGCCCATCAGCTTGTCGGCGGCAAGCAGATTGATGACGCCTTTGCCGTCTTTGATCTTCATCAGATCCTTGATTTCGAGCGCCGGCTCGCCGAAGAACTTTTCGCCGTTCTGGTTTTCCAGCACCAGAAGCTGGCGCTGGATGGCGCCGACCGAAGTCGAGGACACATTGCCGTAACTTTTCATCAGATCTGCGGAATTTTCCGCGACGAAGTTCAACATCGCGCGCAAATCTTTCAGGTCCATGATTGGAAGGCCGTTTTCGTCGGCAACCCGGAACGCGATATTGAGCACGCCTTCCTGCGTGTCGTTCAGATTCATCATGCGCGAGAGCAGAAGCGGGCCCATTTCCGAGACCGTCGCGCGGATCGGGTGACCCTGTTCGCCGAAAAGATCCCAGAATATGACCGGAAACTGATCGGGCTCGTATTTCGTGTCGATTTCCTTGCAGCGTTTGACGATCCAGTCCTTGCCTTCGCCCTCCTGCGACACGCCGGAAAGGTCGCCTTTGATGTCGGCTGCGAAAACCGGGACGCCGGCGCGCGAAAATCCTTCCGCGATCGTCTGCAAGGTGACGGTCTTGCCGGTGCCGGTCGCGCCGGTCACGAGCCCATGACGGTTCGCGAGGTTGAGACTGAGATATTGCGGCTTCGCTGCTTTGCCGATGAAGAGCTTGTCTTCGGTATCCGCGTTCGCCATTGCCTCACTCCTGCTGCCGGAAGTCCGGGAATGTTATAATCCGGCTCGCGCCAAGTTTCCAACCTTGGCCAGATTCAAAATCCCGCTTAACAGTCAACAAGAAAGTTGGAAAAAAACATTTTGACACTGCACCGCTTTTGCCTGACGACAGATGGCGAGACCGAATGCACGAACGGTTTGAGGGGGCGTCGATGCTCACGATTACGAAACGAACTTCCGTTATCGTAATCGGCTTCGAGGCTTCTCTCTCCGCACTGCAAAATCGCTTCCATCGATAGTCAAGAAACACGGCTGCGGTCTTTGTCCCGCGCCTCGTTAGGGAATTTCGGCGTGTCGAAGAAGGGAAACCCGTCTTACCCGATCGGACAGATCGCGGGAATCGATACGGCGTCGCTCGAAAAACTTCGAGCGGCCCGCGTTCGAACCACGGCGGGGCTGCTGAAAGCGGCAAAGGACGCCAAGGGACGCAAGCATCTCTCCGATCTGACTGGCATTCCAGTGACGGACATACTCGATCTCGTCAACCGGGCCGATCTCATGCGCGTCAAGGGCCTGGGCGGCGACTACACCTGCCTGTTGCGCGGCGTCGGAGTCGATACCCTGCGGGCACTTCGCCACCGCAATCCGAAGCATCTCGCGGAAAAGATGGCCGCCGAGAATGCGAAGCGACTGGATAAGAAAGCCCGAAACAGGAACGCGAGAGCCGTTCAGCTGCTTCCGAGCGAAAAGGCGATCCAGAAGTGGATCGAGCGGGCGCGCGAACTGTCGCTCAAGATCACCTACTAGCGCGGAACCGGACCGTCTTGCCTTTTCGGCAGGCCGGCGTTCTAGTCAACCCATGCTTGCAAAGCCGCCAGCAAGAACGCTTCGCGCGCGAGGCCGGAAAATTTCCCTTTCCGCCCGCCCGATCATCATGGGCATCCTGAACGTCACGCCGGACTCCTTCTCCGACGGCGGCGCCTATGACTCGCAAGGCGAGGCGGTCGATGCGGCGCAGCGCATGATCGCGGAAGGTGCGGCAATCATCGACATCGGCGGCGAATCGACGAGGCCCGGCCATGCGCCGCTCGACGCGGAGACGGAACTGAGACGCGCGATCCCGGCCGTGGAAATGCTCGCGGCGATCTCCGAAGTGACGATTTCCCTCGATACTTATAAAGCCGAAGTCGCCGCCGCGGGCCTGAAGGCTGGCGCGCACATCGTGAACGACGTCTGGGGTCTTTCCCGGGACCCCGATATGGCCAAAGCGATTGCAGATGGCGGTGCCGCCGCGATCATCATGCACAACCGGGAAGAAATCGACGGCGCTCTCGACATCTTCGATGACATGCGCGCGTTTTTCGGCAGAGCAGTCGAGAAATCGTTGGCCGCGGGCGTCGGCGAGGACCAGATCGTGCTCGATCCCGGCATCGGGTTCGGCAAGACGCTCGAGCAGAATCTGGCGATCCTCGGCAACCTCGCGCGGCTCAACGACTACGGATTTCCGGTATTGCTGGGAGCGTCGCGCAAATCTTTCATCAACAAGGTATCTCCGAGCGAGCCGGGCGAGCGGATCGGCGGCAGCGTGGTAACCACCGTATTCGCGGCGCTCGCGGGCATTTCCATCGTCCGTGTGCATGACGTCGCGACCCACATGCAGGCGCTACGCGTGATCGATGCGACGGGAGCCGCGAATTGAAAGGCGTGATCGACATCGCGGGACTCGTGATCTTCGCCAAGCACGGCGTGCTGGAAGAGGAAGCGCGCATGGGTCAGCGCTTTATTCTCGACATCCGCCTCGAGGCCGACGTTACCGAAGCGGTGAAGCACGACCGGCTCGCGGATACGGTCGATTACGGCGAGGTGATTGCGGTGACGGAGTCGGTTTTCCGCGACAAGCGCTTCTACCTGATCGAGGCTGCGGCGGCGCATGTCGCCTCCGGCATCCTCGCTCACTTTCCGGGCGTGAAGAGCGCCCGCGTCACCGTGAAGAAGCCTTCCGCACCGATCTCCGCCGTGTTCGATTTCGTCGCGACCACGGTCGAGAAGAAACGCGATGGCTGACGTCTATCTCGGCCTGGGCTCAAACCTCGGCGACCGGGTCGCGCATCTTGCACAGGCACGCGAAGCCATCGCGGAACAGGCCGGCGATATTCTCGCGGCGTCCGCGATCTACGACACCGCGCCCTGGGGACCCGTGTTGCAGGACAATTACCTCAATCAGGTCATCCGTGTTGCGACAGAGCTGGCGCCGGGCAGCCTGCTCGGCCTGCTGCACGGGATCGAGCGTGATGCGGGAAGGGACCGCAAGAGCGAAATCCGTTACGGCCCGCGTACACTCGACCTCGACATACTTATCTATGGCAGCCGCGCGGTGAACGAAGACGGTTTGACCATCCCCCATCCCCGGATTGCGGAACGCGCCTTTGTGCTGGTGCCGCTCGCGGAGATCGCGCCGGATCTTGCCCTGCATGGCGTGCCGGTTCGGGAGTTGCTTGGCCGCATCGACACCTCGGGCGTGGCCCGCTACCAACCCGCCTGAACCGCATCTTGGCGCAGTCTGGTCAACCGTGGCATGGTCGGAGCAGTTGAGTTGATTGCATGTCCGATTTGAAGCTCGCTTCCGAATTTCCTGCCGCCACGCGCGACGACTGGCGCAAGCTCGTCGATGCCGCGCTGAAGGGCGTACCTTTCGAGAAGAAGCTCGTCTCGAAGACCTATGACGGCATAGCGATCCAGCCGCTCTATGAGCGTGCCAAGAACGCGGCGCGCGTGGCTGGCAGGCCTGACGGCGAGCCGTGGGCCGTGTTGCAGCGGGTCGATCTCCGCGATCCGAAGGATGCGAACAAACAGGCGCTGCGCGATCTCGAGAACGGCGCAACCGGACTCACTCTCGTTTTTCCCGGTGCCGTCGGCAATTATGGCTTTGCCCTGCCCGCAAGCAAGGAGGCGCTTGCGCGGACACTCGACCAAGTATGGCTCGAAGCCGCCGATATCGAA
>JAGXQU010000179.1 GCA_018335895.1 Hyphomicrobiales bacterium
CGGCACGAGCACATCGACGATCTGATCGGCCAGTTCTTTTGCGGCCATGATTCCTGCAGGTTTGCGGGGCTTAAGTGGAAGTTAAGCGGAGCGGGCGACAAACTGGATTCCATGTCAAGCCGCGAGAAGCCTTTAGATCAGGACGCCCGCAGTTCCGCGGAAGCCCGGCTGTTCTCCGTCGCCGCGAAGGACGTGCAGACGGAGCTTTCGCGCTGGCTCGCTTTTATCGCCACCGAGCGCAGGCTCTCGCCGAAAACGGTCGAGGCCTATGCGCGTGATGTCGGCTTCTTTCTCGCTTTCCTGACCGGACATCTCGGACACGCGCCAAAGCTCTCCGATCTTGCGAAGCTCGCACCCGCAGACATTCGCTCTTTCCTCGCGCATCGCCGCGGCAGCGGCGTCGAAGCGCGCACCTTGCAGCGCTCGCTCGCGGCAGCGCGTTCGTTTGCGCGCTATCTCGAACGTGAAGGACGCGGAAAATCAGACGCACTTTCCGCCGTACGGGCGCCGAAAGTCGCAAAGACCTTGCCTCGCCCGCTGGATACAGCTTCCGCGCTCGCGCTCGCCGATCCGGCGACCCGCGCTTACGAGGAGCGCGAGCCGTGGGTGCTTGCCCGTGATGCGGCGGTACTCTCGCTGCTTTACGGGGCTGGGCTACGTATCGCCGAAGCGCTTTCGCTCACGCGCGGCGACATTCCCGAGCCCAGCAAAGCGGACAGCATCACCGTCACTGGCAAGGGCAATAAAGCGCGCATGGTGCCGCTGCTGCCGCAGATCACACAGGCGATTGCCGACTACATCGCAATTTGCCCGTTCGATCTCGCCGCCGGCGAGCCGGTATTCCGCGGCGAGAAAGGCGGGCCGCTTTCCCCGCGCATCGTGCAGCTTGCGATGGAAAGAATGCGCGGCGCGCTCGGCTTACCGGACAGCGCGACGCCGCATGCGCTGCGACATTCCTTCGCGACACATTTGCTCGCGCGTGGCGGCGATCTCCGTTCGATTCAGGAATTGCTCGGCCACGCATCGCTTGCGACCACGCAGATCTACACGCAGGTCGATAGCACGCATCTCATGGCAGCTTACCGCGCTGCGCATCCGCGGGCGCGATGACTTATAGAGCATTGGATCCCGGCTCGCGCTCGGCTTTGCCTCACTTGGCCGGGATGACGGCGTCAGTCACATGTGAATTGGACGCTTGTCGACGGCAAGCGCCGCCTCTTTCACCGCCTCCGACAGCGTCGGATGCGGATGGCAGGTGCGCGCGATGTCTTCGGCGGAGCCCGAGAATTCCATCGCCACCGTGATTTCCGAAATCATCGTGCCCGCGTCCGGCCCGATGATATGCGCGCCAAGAACCTTGTCGGTCTTGTCGTCGGCAAGAATCTTCACGAATCCGTCGGTAGTGCGGTTCACCTTGGCGCGGCCGTTTGCCGTGAACGGGAACTTGCCGACCCGATAGGCGATGCCCGCCTGCTTCAGTTCTTCTTCCGTCTTTCCGACCGAAGCCACTTCCGGATAGGTGTAGATCACGTTCGGGATCGCGTCGTAATTCACGTGGCCCGCCTTGCCCGCGATCAGTTCGGCGACCGCGACGCCTTCGTCTTCGCCCTTGTGCGCGAGCATCGCGCCGCGCACGACATCGCCGATCGCGAAGATGCCCTTCACGTTGGTCTGGAAGTGATCGTCGATCTTCACGCGGCCGCGCTCGTCCATATCGACGCCGGCTTCCTTCAGACCGAGACCTTGCGTGTAAGGCACGCGGCCGACAGCGACCAGCACGACATCGGCTTCAACCGTTTCCGCCTTGCCGCCCGCTGCAGGCTCGACCGTCGCCCTGAGAGTCTTGCCCTTGGTATCGACGGCCGTGACTTTGGAGCCGAGCTTGAAGGTCATGCCCTGCTTTTCGAGAATGCGCTGGAATTGTTTCGCCACTTCGCCATCCATGCCGGGGAGAATGCGGTCGAGAAATTCGACGACCTGCACTTCCGCGCCGAGACGCCGCCACACCGAGCCAAGTTCCAGACCGATCACGCCTGCGCCCACGACCAACAGCTTGCCCGGCACTTTGTCGAGCGCAAGCGCGCCGGTGGACGACACCACGCGCTTCTCGTCGATCTCGATGCCTTTGAGGCGCGTCACGTCCGAGCCGGTCGCGATCACGATGTGCTTCGCTTCTACGATCTTCCCGCCTACGTCGATTTTGCCCGCGCCGGCGATCTTGCCGGTGCCCTTGAAGGTGTCGATCTTGTTTTTCTTGAACAGGAAGTCGACGCCCTTCACGTTGCCGTCGACGCCTTCCTGCTTGAAGGCAAGCATCTGCTTCAGATCGAGCTTCGGCTTCGCGACGCCGATGCCCATGCCCGCAAAATCGTGACCCGCTTCCTCGAAGAGATGCGAAGCGTGCAGGAGCGCCTTTGAAGGAATGCAGCCGACGTTCAGGCACGTGCCGCCGAAGGTTTTATCCTTTTCGATCACCGCGGTTTTCAAGCCCAGCTGCGCGGCGCGAATGGCGCAGACATAGCCTGCCGGGCCGGTACCGATGACGACGAGATCGTAGGACATGACGAATTCCTTTTAGTCTTTGCGGCCATACGCCGCTCTCTGGATTTGAAAAAGCATATGGCCGGGACGATGCCCGGCCACAAGCAGACATTAGAGATCGAGGACCAGCCTTGCAGGATCCTCAAGACCTTCCTTGATGCGCACGAGGCAGGTCACCGCCTCGCGGCCGTCGACGATGCGGTGATCGTAGGAAAGCGCGAGATACATCATCGGCTTCACCACGACCTGACCCTTCATGGCAACCGGCCGCTCCTCGATGCGGTGCATGCCGAGGATGCCGGATTGCGGCGCGTTCAGGATCGGCGTCGAGAGCAACGAGCCGTAAATGCCGCCGTTCGAGATCGTGAACGTGCCGCCCTGCATATCGTTGATCGCAAGCTGGCCCTCGCGCGCACGTTTGCCGAAGTCGGCAATCGTCTTTTCGATTTCCGCAATCGACATCCGGTCGGCATCGCGCACCACCGGCACGACGAGACCCTTCTCGGTGCCGACCGCAACGCCGATGTGATAATAATTCTTGTAGACGAGATCGGTGCCGTCGATTTCCGCGTTCACGGCCGGCACTTCCTTGAGCGCCTGGATACAGGCCTTCACGAAGAAGCCCATGAAGCCGAGTTTCACCCCGTGCTTCTTCTCGAACGCGTCCTTGTATTCGGCGCGCATCTTCATCACGGCGGACATGTCCACGTCGTTGAACGTGGTGAGCATGGCCGCGGTGTTCTGTGCGTCCTTCAGGCGCCGCGCGATGGTCTGGCGCAGGCGCGTCATCTTCACGCGCTCTTCGCGCGAAGCATCGTCGGCCGGCGACGGCGCGCGCATTTGCGCGCTCGGCGCGTTCGACACGCTCGGCCCGCGCTCGATCGCGCTCAACATATCGCCCTTGGTCACGCGGCCGTCGCGGCCGGTGCCGGAAACATTCGCCGGATCGACGCCGCTTTCAGCACCGAGACGGCGCACCGACGGCGCCTGACCTTCAGCCCCGGCGCGCGGCGCGACGGGAGTCGGCCCCGCAGCAATCGGCTTCGCGGTCTCGGTCTTCTGATCGGGGCGGCCGGCGGCAGCGGGTGCGCTCTTGTCTTTCGCGGCGGGCGCGGTCGCTCCGGCCGCACCTTCCTTGATGGAGCCCAAGATCGCGCCGATCGTGACGGTCTGGCCGTCCTTTGCGATGATTTCCTGCAATACGCCGGCGGCAGGCGCGGGGACTTCGACCGTCACCTTGTCGGTTTCGAGTTCGACCAGCGGCTC
>JAGXQU010000180.1 GCA_018335895.1 Hyphomicrobiales bacterium
TGCACCACCGCACCGTCGCCGATATAGGCGCCGAGCCGCAGATAGCCCTTCACGAGCGGCGGCAGTTCGCGAAGCGCGAGCTTGGCGTCGATCGCGTCCTTCGGCATGCGGTTCATTTCGACGTATCGCGACGGCAGCGCGGAAGCGCGCCACTGCTCCGGCGCCCGCGCGAAATGATGCAGGAACGAAAGCTGGGTTGCGAGTTTGTCCGGGTTGGTGCCTTCGAGCGAAGCGCAGCCGATCAGCACGTCGAGCCGGTGCTGCGCGACGTAGTTCGAGATCCCGTGCCACAGCAACTCGACCGTGCGCTTGTTACGGTACGGCGGCAGCACGCAGGAACGGCCGAGTTCGAGAAAGCGCAACTGCGGGTGGCGCGCAATCAGCGCGGCGATATCGAATTCGGATTGGGTGTAGAAGCCGCCGTGCTCGGCGGCGATTTCCTGCCGCAGCAGGCGATAGGTGCCGACCACGCGCGGGCGCGTAAGCCCGAACACGATCCGCGGCCAATCGTGATCGACGACGTTCAGGTGATCGCAGATCGTGTCGAAAGCATCGACGTCGCGCCGCGCAATCAGGGTCGCGGCGGCGGGGATCGCCGACATTTCCTTGTAGAAGACGTTGTAGCGAAGCCGCTGGGCGCTGCGCACTTCATGCGCTTTCCGCGCGACCTTAACTTCGAGCGAGCCGCTGCGGCCGAGGGTCTGGGCAAAATCGCTTTTCGCCGCCGGCAGGCGCAGCCCGCTGTAGGCGCGCAGCTTAGGCAGAAGGTTCGCGACCGTTCCGCGCGAGACGAGGTGGTTCATGGCGTGTGCGATTCCCTCAGGGGATGCGGACTTCAAAAACGCGATCAGGCAAACTGATTCGTAGGTCCGTCTCTCTCTATGGAACATAGGTATTGAACGGGATCATGACAACGGTGCGGCAGGCCGGGCACGTTCTAAGACATTGCAATCAAATGGAAAACCGCTAGGCGGCGCTGCCTAGGGCCTTCACCGGCTGCTTTCCGCGGGCGTCCGCGAGCGCGGCCTCGAGGCGCTTGCGGTCGACGGGCTTGGTGACGAAGCCGTTCATTCCCGCCGCCCGGCAGTTTGCGCGGTCCTCCGGGAAGGCGTTCGCGGTCAGCGCGATCACGGGAATCCTGCCGGCGGCTCCACCGAGGGAGCGGATGCGGCGTGTGGCTTCCAGGCCGTCCATCCCCGGCAAATGCAGGTCCATGAGCACGGCGTCATAGGGCGCGCCGACCGTTTGCGCGCTTGCGACCGCATTCACGGCGACCGCTCCGTCCGCGACCACGGTAACGCGATGTCCCATCCGCGCGAGCAGCGCCTGCACCAGAAGCGCATTGATGTCGTTGTCTTCCGCGACCAGGATCGAAAGCGAGTCTCCCGCCGAAGTATTCACGTACGTACCGGGTTCATGCTCGGAGCTCGAAGCGTCTGCGGAAGGATCGGAAAGACGCGCCGCGAGCGACTGCGCGCGCACGGGTTTAATGAGATAACTCGCAAGGCCGCTTTCGCTCATGCGCGGCAACTCGCGCCGCTCGGAAGGCGTCAGCAGCACGTGGCAATGCGCTGCGTTTTGCTTCGCCATTTCATGGAGCGCGAGACACTCGTCGAGGCCGAAAGCGCGGTCGATGATGCAGTGGCTCCAATGACGCTCGGGCAGAAGCGTGTCGGCAAGCGCGCGGCTGTCGGCGACGGCCACGCGCGCTCCCCACTGTTCGAGCTGATTTGCGATGAGGGGACCTGCGATCGGAGACGGCGACAGCACCAGCACATCGGTATCCGAGAAGTCCGGCGACGCGAGCTCGGAACCGTCGATAGCGTCGAGCTTGATCGCGAAGCGAAAAATGGTGCCGCCGCCGCTATCGCTGGAAAGCGCGATCTCGCCGCCCATCCGCTCGACGATGCGTGACGCGATCGCGAGCCCGAGGCCGGTGCCGCCGTGCTTGCGGGCGAGCGTGCCGTCGCCCTGCTCGAACTCCTCGAAGATGCGCGCCTGCGCATCGGCGTCGATGCCGGGGCCGGTATCGCGCACGGTGAATCTGATTTTGCCCTGGGCGCGTTCCACCAAAACCGCGACACCACCGCGATCGGTGAACTTGACCGCGTTGCCGGCGAGATTGAGCAGAACCTGCCGCAGCCGTAAGGCGTCGCCGGAAACCGTCCGGGGCAGATCGGCGGAAAACTGCGCGGCGATGTCGATTCCCTTTGCCTGTGCGCGTGGGGCCAGAAGCTCGACGACTTCGGTGACGAGTTCGGCGGCATCGAACGGCGCCTCCTCGAGTTCGATGCGCCCGGCCTCGATTTTGGAGAAATCGAGAATCTCCTCGATCAATCCGAGCAACGCCTCGCCGGAGGATTTTACGGCGCGGGCATAGGCCTGCTGCTCCTGGCTGA
Source organism: Hyphomicrobiales bacterium (assembly GCA_018335895.1). Classification (GTDB taxonomy): domain Bacteria; phylum Pseudomonadota; class Alphaproteobacteria; order Rhizobiales; family Xanthobacteraceae. Next base: position 2,400 of record JAGXQU010000180.1, read on the forward strand.
GCGGCGTCTCCAACAGAAGCTGCGTCATGCCGAGAATGCCGTTCATCGGCGTGCGCACTTCGTGGCTCACCACCGCGAGGAAGCGCGACTTCGCGCGGCTCGCCGCTTCCGCCTGCTCACGCGCTTCGCCGAGCGCGCGCTCGGTGGCAACGCGCGATGTGATGTCGCGGCCGGTACGCTGAATTTCGATGATCTCGCCGTCCGTGCCGCGGACGGCCGCTTCTTTCCACGCGATCCAGCGCGGGCCGCTGGGCGTCGCGATCTCCTGATCATAGCTGCGCGTGCCGTCCTGCATCTGCGTACGGGCTCCGGCATGCAGTACGTCGAACTTCATGGGCTTGCCGAGAACCTCTTTCAGTTCCTTGCCGGCGAGCGTGCAGACTGCGGCGCTCGCATGCGTGATGCGGCCATGCGCGTCTTCGCGCAGCACGAGGTCGTCCTGGCCATCCACGAGCGCGGTGAGATGCGCGAGACGCTCTTCGAGCGCCCAGATCTTGTCGTCGCGTTCCTCGACCTCGTTCTCGATACGCCGCATCTTCTCACGCAGCGCGAGCGCGCGGCGGTTCAGAATGCCGAACACGATTCCGATCGCGCAGGCGATCATCCCGCCAAGGCCGATCCAACCGAGATCGGGGCCGTCGGAAATCAGCTCCTGCGCATGCGCGAGCGCGGGCGCGAGTACGGCGGAGCCGGAGAGAACCGGAAGCGTGAACTGGCGACGAATGGCTTTCGTCATGAGGAACCTTCGGGAACGCGGAACAGAGCAGTCTTCGCGAATGGCCAAGGCCCTAGGACCAAGTGCCGAGCGCCCCCCGAGGATGACACTCCGGCGCTTAATGCGGAGAAATCGGGACCCGCACAGGCTCCGAAAATGCGCCGGTGGTTAAGAGAGAGTAAACGTCACGCCGCGAGCGCCACACGATCCTGCGCCGCGCGGTAGGCAAGAGCCTCCGCAAGATGCGCACGGCCGACCGAGGCGGCGCCATCTAGGTCAGCGATGGTGCGGGCGACCTTCAGCACGCGGTGGTAGCCGCGGGCGGACAATTTCATCGCGTCGGCGGCGTCCCGCAGCAACGCGAGGCCCGGGGCGTCGGGGGCCGCGAGATGTTCGATCAGCTTGGCGTCGGCCTCTGCGTTGGTCCGCAAATCCTCGCGCCCGAGCGACTTGAAACGGGCAACCGCAATCTCTCTCGCCGCGGCGACACGCGCTGCCACTTCGCGGCTGCCCTCCGCAGGAGCGGGTAGCACGAGGTCCGCGGCGGATACCGCCGGCACTTCGATGTGGAGATCGATGCGGTCCATCAGCGGCCCGGATACGCGCGACTGATAGTCAGCAGCGCAACGCGCGTTCGCTGCGCGCTTGCAGGTAAAGCCGAGTTCGGTGGCCCGTCCGCAGCGGCAGGGGTTCATCGCGGCGACGAGCTGGAAGCGCGCAGGATAGGTCACACGGTGGTTGGCACGCGCGATCACGGCTTCACCGCTCTCGAGCGGCTGGCGCAGCGAATCGAGTACCTGCGGCGAGAACTCCGGGAACTCGTCG
>JAGXQU010000181.1 GCA_018335895.1 Hyphomicrobiales bacterium
CTCGCCGCGCATCACGTCGATCGAAACGTCGTTGACGACGCGGCGGCTGCCATAGGTCTTCTGCAAACCTTCCGCCGCAAGAATTCCCTCACCCGGTATCGGCACATGCGGCGGATGCGCGTGCGGTCTCGGCCCGTTGGCACGGGTGCTGCGGGCAATTCTTTGCAACCGCTGTTCGATTTCGAAGTCTTCGTCGTCCGGTGCCGGTGGCCGCGTGGGGGCTGCGGGCCTTGGCGGCGGGGTGCGGACTTGCGGCGGGCGCGCTTCTTCCGCGGAAGGCCGCCAGGTTTTCGCCGGCGCGGAGGGCGGCTCCGGCGGAGCCTGGCGCTGCAACGGAGGCTGCGGAGCGGTGCGAGGGATCGCCGTCTGCGGGATGGGGGGTTGCGGGCGCGCTGGTTCGCGCGGTTCCGGAATCCCGCGGCGTTCGTTCTTTCGCGACGCAGGCGTGTCCAGCCGCCACTGGTCCTGCAGCGCAGGTTCGTCGCGTGTATCCTTGTTACCGGAACGGAACCAGGGGACTTTCAGCGTCCTCACTCCAATCGCATCGCCCGGCTTCGTTGCTGGAAGCGGGAGCGCTTCTCCGGGGGAGAATCGAATCGGTTTTGGCTGTTTTCAGGCCGCCAGAGACCGAATTCGTACTGAATGGATGTTTGGTAGCCCTTCTGAGGGCAGGACGCAAATTACGGAAGCAAAAGCGGGGCCAATTCTCAATTTTCGGGCGACTGCTTCTTGCGCTGCGGGCGCGCGGCGCCCTTCTTGTCGCCGTCCTTCTTGTCCATCGAACTCGGCACCAGCACGCCTGTTACCCGCTTGGCGTCGAGCTTCGAGGTGCCGGTCGTCAGGTTCACGGTCAGTTTGTCGCCGTTCATGATGTTTTGACCCTGGGTCAGAACGACATTGCCGTCGAGCACGACGATATTGGTCACCATTTCGAAGACGCCTTTATCGCCGACCGCTTTCTGATCCTTGGCCGTCACGATCACGCCGCCAGTGGCGACGAGGCGCTTGATGCGCTGGGCGGAAGCGTTCTTCTGCTGGGTCTTGGTGGCAGGCACGTTCTGGCGCGGATCGACGCCGAGCGCGTTGCCTTCGTAATGCACCTCGAGTTCGCGGCAGCGCATGGTGGTGTCGCCCTGCACGACTACCACATTGCCGCGGAAGACCGCGATCTTCTCCTTGTCGCGCACCTCGAGCGAATTCGCCTCGATCTTGACCGGGTCCTTGCGGTTGCGCGTGAAGCCTTGGAACGCATTCGGTGCGGGCTGCGCCGCGGCTTTGGGCGCGGCGTTCTGTGCCTTCGATGCCGGCACACCGACGGCGCCGAGCAAGAGTGCCGCGAGTGTCGCTACTACAATGCGCGAAGATGATGCGTTACGAGCGCCTGTCATTCCTGCGCCTCGCTCCGCGGTGGCGGCAGTTTCATCATCATCGTTACGCCGCCTTCGAATATCGCGCGCGCGCCGTTGTCGAAAACTTCCATGCGATCCGCGCGAATGGAGCCGTTGTTGAAACTGATATCGACCGGACTCTCGGTGACGACATAACCGCGCTTCACCTCGATGACGGCGTCCTGCAACTTGCCTTCGTAGCCTGCGGTCGAGCGGATCACGATGCCTTCGGTGAGACGCACGACGTCGCCCTTCGCATCATAAAGGCCCTTGGTCGCGGAAAGTTCGGTCATGCCGTTGTTGGTCAGCGCGAAGTTCGCCTTGATGCCTTCAAGCTCCACGATGTTCGTCTTGGTCAGGTCCTGCGCCGCGGCGGTTGCGGTGATGTTGTAGCCGCGGCCGTCCTTGGTGAAACCGGAAAGCTTGGGTGCGTCCATCACAAGCTTATTGCCCTGGATCGAGAGTTTCATGACGTCGAGCGGGAAATCGCGCACGATCCGGAACGGATCGAGCCAGGCGATGAAACCCGCAAGCCCGAGAATGAGCAGGGCCAGCACCGGCAGCACGCGCCGCAGGAAGCGAATGCGCGACGAGTGGCGAACCGCCCGGCCATAGCCAAGCATCCGCGGATCGGTGTCCTGCCGCCGCGGGTGTCTGCCTGCATCCGGCGCCTGTTCCGGCCTGCGCGAGTAGGCGTAATCGCTCATGAGTTCGCTTGCGTTCTGGTTCGCTTGCGTTCGCGTGAACCTATCCCTTGGAATTGCGGCATTCGAACGGCCCGCCCAGATTCTTCCAGGTGTCAAGAATGGGCGAAAATATCCTCTTCCGCCCAGCCGCCCAGATCGAGCGCAACGCGCGTCGGCAGGAAGCCGAAGCAGGCTTCCGCCATTGCCATGCGGCCCTCGCGTATCAGCATTTCGTCGAGCTTCGCTTTGATTTCGTGCAGGTAGAGCACATCGGACGCGGCATAAGCGATCTGCGCCTCCGAGAGCGTCTCCGCGCCCCAATCCGAACTCTGCTGCTGCTTCGACATGTCGATGTTGAGCAACTCGCGTGCGAGGTCCTTCAGGCCGTGGCGATCGGTGTAGGTGCGGGTGAGACGCGATGCGATCTTGGTGCAGTAGACCGGCTGCGGCATCACGCCGAGATTCTTTTGCAGTACCGCGAGATCGAAGCGGGCGAAGTGGAAAATCTTCGGCTTCGAAGCGTCCACCAGCAACTTTGCGATGTTCGGCGCGCTCGCCTTTCCGGCGGGAATCTGCACGACGTCGGCGGTGCCGTCGCCGGGCGAAAGCTGCACCACGCAGAGGCGGTCGCGGCTCGGGTTCAGACCGAGCGTCTCCGTATCGATGGCTACCGCGCCTTTGTAGCGGGCGAGGTCCGGCAGGTCGCCGCGATGCGTTTTGATCGTCATTTGATTCTCAAGTTCCTGACGCGAGCATAGCCGCCCGGGATACGCAAAATCATTAACGCTGTACGCAGCCGTTTGACGGCGGAGCTCCAGACTTCAGCAGCCTGATTGCCCCAATTCATGCGCCGGATACGCAACAGGAAAACGCTTGGAGCGGCGGCGGCCCGCACGATTCGCGGGTTTGGTGCCCAGGAGAGGACTCGAACCTCCACGGTGTTACCCGCTAGTACCTGAAACTAGTGCGTCTACCAATTCC
>JAGXQU010000182.1 GCA_018335895.1 Hyphomicrobiales bacterium
CGGCCCGCCATTCGCCCTGCCGGAGAATCGCAATGCCGTTCAAGGTCCCGACTTTGCTCATCGCCTTCGCGCTCGCCTTCGCCGCCGTTTACGCCGGGGCGCACGACGCGGCGCAGGCAAAGGATTCCGGCAAGCCCTTCAACGTCGCCAAGATGGGCGCGAGCGAGGCGCAGAAGCGGCTGGAGGCTGCCATCCGCGTGAGCCAGGCCGGCCGCAACTGCAAGCTCGAGGCCCCGATCGCCGACAAGGACGACGAGCGGCTTACGGGCTTCATCAACGCCCTCACGAAGAAGCTCCGTCTCGATCCGAACCGGCTTGAGCGCGCCTATTACGTGAAGAGCTTCGACGAGTACGAAAAGGACGAAGCGAAGTTCTGTGAAACCTGGGGCAAGCAAATCCCGGATTTCGTGAAGCGCCTGCCGTAGAGCCGGACGCGCTCCGGTCAGTTCTCCTTTTTCTGTTCCGGCGACGGATCTCGCTTCTGAGCGGGTGCCTTCGGCTGTGGCGCAGTCTGCTGTTGCTGCTGCGGAGGCGCCTTCGGGGCGGCATCCTGCTTCTGCGGTAGCTGCTTCGACTGATCGTCACGTTTCTGCTGCGGCTGCGTCGCCTTCGGAGCAGCATCCTGCTTCTGCTCGTCAAGCTTCTGCTGCGGCTGCGGCGCCTTCGGAGCAGCATCCTGCTTCTGCTCGTCACGCTTCTGCTGCGGCTGCGACGCCTTCGGAGCGGCATCCTGCTTCTGCTCGTCACGCTTCTGCTGCGGCTCAGGCGCCTTCGGAGCGGCGTCCTGCTTCTGCTTGGCATTCAGCGCGTCGTCGTCCGACTTCTGCTCTGCTTTCTGCGCATCGCCATCATCGCGCTTCTGCTTTTGCTTGGCATTCAGCGCGTCGTCGTCCGACTTCTGCTTTGCTTTCTGCGCATCGCCATCGTCGCGCTTCTGCTTTTGCTTGGCATTCAGCGCGTCGTCGTCCGACTTCTGCTTCGCCTTCTGCGCGTCGCCGTCGTCGCGCTTTTCCTTTTGCGTGTCTTCCTTCTTTTGCTGTCCGGGCTGCGCTTCGCGCAGGACTTTCGGGGTGTCCGGGTTCTCCTGTTCCCCGCTGCCGCGCTCGAAGCGCTTGGGCTCCGGCACGTCCTTTGCGGGTTCGATGGAGCGGGCGGCCTGCTTGACCTCCGCGCGGCGCTTTTGTTGCGCGCCCGCCTTGACGTCGATCTCGACCGCGTTGCTGACGCCCACTGTGCCGCGGACAACGACAGGGCGGACCTGCGAAACGCGGATCGGGCGTCCCACGCGTGCGGCGATGTAAGACGGTGGCACGCCGGCATTCGCGGCGACACGCGCGCCGCTGACATAGACCGTGCGGTTGACGATCACGGTCTGGCGCACCAGCACCGCGCTCCGCTGATACGGCAGCTGCACGCGCACGATCGAGGGCGCGATCAGATTGCGCGCGTCCACGAAGATCCAGACGTTCGGATCGTCGTCGATGCGATCGACATAGTCGTCCGGCGGGAGCGGTGCCCAGCCGACCTCGGCGCCGCCACGGCGCCAGCTGACCCATGCGGGGCCCCATTCGCGGCCCGGCACCCAGACCCAGCCGACCTGCGCGTCGAACACCCAGCGGCCGTAGTGATAGGCGACCCAGCCCCAATCTTCGTCGGAGACCCAGTACCAGCCCCAGTCGTCGGTGTAGACCCAGTGACCGCGGGTATACGGCCTCCAGCCACGCTCCACTCGCGCGGGAATCCAGACTTCACCCCAGCGGGAATGGCGGTGCCAGCGGCCATGCGGCGCGAGTGCTTCGCGAAATTCTATGGAGACGCTAACGCCCTGTGCTTCTGCCTTTTCGGCGCTGCCAGGACGAATGACGATTGCGGCTGCGACAAGCCCAACGGCCAGCGCAAGCCTCGCGAACAGGCGGGCATGCATATACGGCTTCCTTCTTCTGCGTCTCCCGCAGAAGCAATCGCCATTGCGTCAGATCGTTCCCTCGCAAGGGGCAGATTTATGCCGGGGTGCCGCCAAAGCGCGCATACCGGCGGGGCGGCCTGCAACCCGGGCGCGGGTTTGGCGAGGATCAGGAAAATCCGGTCTCCGCTTGTGCCGGGCGGGCGGCTTCGTTAAGGAACGGCCCATTACGAAGGACCCTTGATCGACCCGGGTCCGATCGGCGCGGAGAGGTGCCAGAGTGGTCGATTGGGACGGTCTCGAAAACCGTTGTGCGTGCAAGCGTACCGTGGGTTCGAATCCCACCCTCTCCGCCAGCCTTCGCTCATCGAAATGCACCGCGCAGTAGCAAACTGCTCCGCCAGCTAAAAAACGTAAATAGAAGAAATACAAAAACCAACTGGCTTGCTAATTTTATGTACTCCGTCGCCGCCCTTTATCGCTTTCAAACTGTGCTCGATCCCGAGACGCTTGCGGCTGCGCTGCGCGCGACGTGTGCCGAGCACGAAATCTGCGGCACGCTGATTTTAGCTTCCGAAGGCATCAACGGTACGATTGCCGCCGCATCAGACGCGCAGATGGACAGTATTCTTAACGCTATCCGCGCGCATTTCGACAACCTCGAACCCAAGATGTCGGTGGCTTCCGAAAGGCCCTTTCAGCGCATGAAGGTGAAGGTCAAGCCTGAGATCGTCACCATGCGCACGCCGCACATCGACCCCACGAAGCATGCCGGCACCTACGTCGATGCCAAGGAGTGGAACGCGCTGATCGCCGACCCGGGAGTCGTCGTGATCGACACGCGCAATTCCTTCGAGTTCGAGCGCGGCACTTTCGAGCGTGCGATCGATCCGGGCACGAAGGCGTTCAAGGATTTTCCGGAGTACGTCGATCGGGAACTCGATCCCGCGAAACACAAGAAGATCGCGATGTTCTGCACCGGCGGTATCCGCTGCGAGAAGGCGTCGAGCTATTTGGTCGCAAAAGGCTTCGAAGAGGTCTACCATCTCAAAGGCGGCATCCTGCAATATCTCGAAGACGTGCCGGAACACGAGAGCAAATGGCAGGGGCGCTGCTTCGTATTCGACGAGCGTGAAACGCTCGGCCACGGCCTCGCCGAATAGAAAGCAGCGGATGACCAAAGATAAAAAGAAGCCCTGCAAGAATTGCGAAGGCCGCGGCCTGCTCAAGGTTGGCGACAAAAAGGTAAAGTGCCAGCGCTGCGGCGGCACGGGCGTTCAGTCCTGAGTCCGTAGCCGTTCGCGGCTCCTTTGCGTCTTTTCCACATGGATGCGAGGGAAGCAGCATCATCAAACAATCATGGGCGGGCCTGGAACCGGGCGCTCGAATACCGGTTGAATCGGCGCTTAGTCGTCTGCGGACAGGGCAGGCGCTGGAGTTTCGCGATGCCCCAGTACAAGTTCATGGTGCTCGATCACCGCGATCATTTGATCGAAGTTCTGGAAGTTCCATTTTCGAGCGACGTGCTCGCTAGCGAGCGGGCCAAGGCAATCTACATCGAACGCTCGGCACATGCCGTTGAAGTCTGGCAATCCGCCCGGTTCATCTGCCGCATGAACCAGGTCGGACTGGAATTTGCCGCCGCGTGATCGAAACAGGGGAACTCTTTCCCCGTTCAAGTTTTGGCCCGACAAGGGTCAAAAACAATGAACACCATCGAATTCATGCGGGACATGGCGTCCCGCGCATTGCGGCTCTCCCGAAACACGCTCGATCTGCATACGTCGCGCGAGTTGCGGATCATGGGCGAAGAGCTGAAGGCGAAATCCGACGAGTGCGCGCGGGAGCGCTGTGCGTCTGCGGCGAATCCGGAGCCCTCGCCCGAAAACTCCTGATTCCAGGTAATTTTCGCGGTCGCATACCCGGTTAGGGAAGAAAACACGTAGTTCGGGTCTGAAAAAGCCGCGCCATCGCTTCCGGCGGCGCGGCTTTGATCTTGTTCCAGCATCAGTCGAACAGCCAGAGATTGCCTTCCTCGAGCGCGATCTGCTCCCGCAGGGCGATCTGCTCGCGCATAGCGGAAAGCTCGCGGAGCGCACGTTCTTCTTCGGGGCCGATTGCATCGGGGTGGATGCTCGGCGCGGGAATGAAGGGAAGCTCCGCGCCATAGACGTTCGCACGTTGCATCAGGCATTGCGCGCAGAGATGCCCGCACTTCCCGCGTACGATTCCGTCTTCCGGCATGTCGACGACATCGGTCATGCTCAAATGTTCACACATGTTCCGTCTCCTTCGATCATGCCGCGTTCAGAAGCGCCTGGGTGTCCAGCCACTCGTTCGAAAGGCGGCGGTCGTAGTCGGCGGCCAGCGCCTTCAGCGCAGCTGCGCCGTCACCTTCAAACGCGGGGCCATGCATCAGCGCGAGCGTCTTCGGGTTCAGGCCGGCCAAGCTGCGGATCGTCGAGCCCATCATCGGGTTCAGTGCGGAATACTTGAAGAAGTCCTCCGCCTCGATCGCCGCGCCTACGATATCGCCGGTCGTGAAGGGCGTGTCGCCGAACTGCGTGAAGAGATCGCCGGAGAGCAGCGTTCCGGTAGATTCCTCGTACATGACGCCGGCGTCCCAGCCGTGCGGCGTATGCGGGGTATCGATGAAGCGCAGGCGCTTGCCTTGGCCGATGTCGATCACCTCGCCGTTCGCAAGTGTGCGCGCCGGACGATCCGAGAAATCGTTCAGCGATACATTTGCACCGGTCTGCCCGTGCGCGGCCACGGCATTCGGGGCAAGGGCAAGCCACTCGTTCATGGCTCCGCATTCGTCGGCCTCGAAATGACCGAACGAGATCCAGCGCAGCTTTTCCGGCGGCAGGATCTTCGCGAGCGCATCGCGGTTCAGGCCGAACATCTTGCGAAGTCCGGTGTGAAACATGAGCGGTTCGTCGCCCATGACGAGGAATTGATTGAAGTTGAAGCCCTTCGGGCCGAGGTCAGGCACGAAGGTAGAGAGGCGGAAGATGCCGTCGGCAATCTCCGAGACTTTGGTTTCCATGTTCGTTCTCCAAGGTTGGGTGGCGGATAATTTAAACGAACAGGTATGTGCAATGAAATATACGACTTGTCAATATTCGATGCACATGGTAGTGTAATGAAAATGAAGAAGCGCAGCTATACGCTGAAAAAGCGGGCCGAAAGCCAGGCCGAGACGCGGCAGCGCATCGTCGAGGCCGCGGTCGAGCTGCATCGCGATGTCGGGCCGCTCAAGACGAGCTTCAGCATGGTCGCCGAGCGCGCCGGCGTGCAGCGCCATACGCTCTATGCGCACTTCCCCGACGATCGCTCGCTGTTCATGGCCTGCTCCGGCCACAACATGGAGCAGAACCCCATGCCGGATGCGGAGGCGTGGCGGAAGATTCCGGACAGCTGGGAACGATTGCGCACCGCGCTCGGCGAGCTTTACGCCTATTATGCGAAGAACGAGAAAATGACGGCAGCGGTGCTGCGTGACGTCGAGGTGTCTCCGGTTCTGCAGGAGATCGCAAAGATCCGCCGCGCGCCGGTCGTGAAGTCTTATGTCGAGGTGCTCGGCGAGAAGCTGAGCGCAAAGCAGAAGCCGATGCTTGCACTCGCGCTCAGTTTCTACACCTGGCGCACGCTCGCGCGAGAAGGCGGGCTCACTCCTGCTGCCGCCGCAGGCCAAATGGCGCAGGCCATCGCCGCTTCAAAATAGATTTCACTTCGTTGCCTGCACGGAACGATTTTGAGCGAGCGGCGTTCGGGCGCGCTGCGTGGAACAGAGGAACGATATTCCTGCTTCGTGCGTTTTCCGGCGCGATACAACAATGGAGAAGTATCATGCTGAAAGCTACGCTTATTGGCGCTGCGGCGGCGGGTACGCTGGCCGTTGCGTCCGCGATGACACCCGTTGCTGCTGCCCCCGCCGCGCAGGTGGCTCCGCAGGTGGAGAAGAACGTCAACGATGTCCACGACCCGCGTTGGCGCCATCGTCATCATCGTCATCGCCACCATCACCACGGCTATTACTATTATGGCCCGAGCTACTACTATACGCCGGGCCCGGGCATTTACTTCCGCGCCTGGTAACGGCCGTCCAAAGGAAAAGAGCCCGCGCGGTCTGCGCGGGCTCTTTTGTTAGTATCGCGCGTCAGCGCCTCAGCGCTTCACGCGAATGCGCGTTTGCGGTTTCGCTGCCGGCTTTCTGCTCTTCATCTTCGATGTGGTTTTCGCTGCCGCTTTCCTCGCACGGCGCGAGATGATGTTGAGCGATTCGACGAATGCCGAGAACAGCATCGCCGAGTAGACGTAGGCTTTCGGCACCTTGACCCCGAAGCCCTCCGCGATCAGGAGCGCGCCGATCATCAAGAGAAAGCCCAGCGCAAGCATGACCACGGTCGGATTCGCGTTGATGAAATTCGCAAGCGGGTTCGCCGCAAGCAGCATCACGAGCACGGTCACGACCACTGCGATCACCATGATTGCGATGTGATCGGTCATGCCGACGGCGGTGATGATGCTGTCCACCGAAAACACGAGGTCGAGGAGCAGAATCTGCCCGATGGTCGCGGCATAGGTCATCGTCGCGCGGCCGCTGAAGACGTCCTCGCCCGGATCGGGATCGACGTTATGGTGGATTTCCTTGGTCGCCTTCCAGACCAGGAAAAGCCCGCCGCCGATCAGGATGAGGTCGCGCCAGGAAAATCCCTTGCCGAAAATCTCGAACACCGGCTCGGTGAGCTGCACGATCACGAAGACCGTGCTCAGCAGCGCGAGCCGAAGCACCAGTGCGGCGCTGATGCCGATGAACCGCGCCCGTTCGCGCTGATGCGCGGGCAGCTTGTTCGTCAGGATCGAAATGAAGATGAGATTGTCGATACCGAGCACGATCTCCATCGCGATCAGTGTCGCAAGGGCTGCCCAGTTGGCGGGATCGGAGAAAATGACAGTGAGGTCGAACATCTAGCGCTGACGGCTCTGGTTGAATGACAGGGCCGGAAACTCTAGCAGACTTCCACCCACTTTGCTTTCGTAAGCTGGACCATACGTGAGGTTGGGATTTTTACGGCGGCATTACCCGCACCCGCCGCCGGGACGACAACACCGAACTGTTTTAGCGAAACGTCACAGTAGACCGGCAAGTCCGTAGCGAGACCGAACGGACAGACGCCGCCCACGGGATGACCGGTAAGCGCGAGCACTTCCTCGGCGCCGAGCATGCGCGGTCGCGTGCCGAAGACGTTCTTGAATTTCTTGTTATCGAGCCGCGAAGCGCCGCTGGTCACGACGAGAATTACTTCGTCGCCGGCGCGTACGCAGATGGTTTTCCCGATCTGACCCGGTTCGACGTTGTGGGTGCTCGCAGCTTCCGCAACGGTTGCGGAACTCGTTGCGGTGACCAGAACTTCCAGATCGGGGGCGTGCTCGGCGAACCAGGCGCGGACGGAGGAGAGGCTCATTTCGTTTCTTGATTTCTTGTCGCTTCTTGATTTCTTGTGGCCGGACGCGGCCGCGGAATCCTGCTTAGAGGAAGCGGGACTGCACCGCTAGATGCACCAGGGAAGCCGCTTGCCGCTCCAGCGGCGGGCGAGACCTTCGGCGATCAAGGTATCGCCGATCGACCTGCCGCCGCGCGTGACGATGCGCAGCTTGCGTCCATAGCGGTCGGTGTCGCGGCTCGCGTAGCCGTGCAGTTCGAACGGCGCTTCGTTCAGCAGTTCGCGAAGCCGGCGCTTGGCGCGCTCGCCACGTTCCGCCTCGCTCGCACACTGGGCACTGTCGGTCTCGGGCGCGTCGATATCGGCGATGCGGATTTTTTGACCCTGGTAATAGAACGTATCGCCATCGACCACGCAGTCGCTCCTGAGAAAGACGCTGCACGTGCCGATGTATCCGCTTTTATTGAACGGCAGAATCCTGTTCGCAGACGGGCTCGCGGGAGACTGCCCCATATTCCAGAACACGATATAGGCGCCGCCGCTGAGGAAAGCCGCGAGCAGCAACGCGAGGAGCGAGGGCGACGAGCGGCGCGAGCGCTCGATGACCGAAGTTTCGCGGCGCGGGTAGGCGCGGCGGCGAAGGGGCGCAACGGTTCCCATAACGGGAACGGTTAGCCGCCAAAGGCTTCCGCGGCGTTAATCCCGGCTAAGCAACGCTACGATTCCGCTCAGATATACCCAAACAGATACAGCGCGATGCCGGAAGCGGCGCAGGCTGCGAGCACCGGAATCATCCTCACCTTGAGGACAAAAATCGCGATCACGGCTGCGAGCGACAAGGCGGCCGCCCAGAGATTGACGCTTGCGATTACGGGCGCGTCGAAGCGGAGCGGGCCATATACGATCTCGCGCGTCCGCGAGAAAACGACGTGAACGGCGAACCAGACCGCGAGATTGAGAATCACGCCGACGACAGCCGCGGTGATCGCAGCGAGCGCCGAGGAAAGCGCACGGTTCGAGCGCAGCGTTTCGACATAAGGCGCGCCAGCGAAAATCCACAGGAAGCAAGGCGCGAAGGTGACCCAGGTCGCAAGCAGGCCGCCGAGCGTTCCTGCAAGCAGGGGCGGCATGCCGCCCGCATCGCGAAATGCGGCGAGGAAACCGACGAACTGCAGCACCATAATGAGCGGGCCCGGTGTGGTTTCGGCGAGCCCCAGCCCGTCCAGCATCTCGCCAGCGCTGAGCCATTGATAGTTCTCGACCGCCTGCTGCGCGACATAAGCAAGCACGGCGTAGGCGCCGCCGAAGGTCACCATTGCCATCTTCGAGAAGAAGACCGCGATGCGCGAGAATACATTCCCTTCGCCGAGCGCGAGCAGCAGCAAGGCGACCGGGATCAGCCACAGCGCAAGCCAGGTTGCCGTGACCAGTGCCAGACGCTTCAGGCTGGGCTTCGTGTGCTCAGGCTGCTGCCGGTCGATCAGCGCATCGGCTGTGACGGCCTGCTTCGAAGCTCCGTGTTGCATGTTCACATCGAAGCCGCTCCAGTTCAGCTTGCCGCCGATGAAACCGAGCAGACCTGCGCCGAGCACGACGATGGGGAAGGGAATGCTGAAGAAATAGATTGCGGTAAAAGCCGCGGCTGCAAGCAGCGCAAGCACGGTTCCCTTCAGCGCGCGTTTCCCCACGCGCAATACCGCTTCGAGTACGACCGCGAGAATCGCAGCCTTCAGTCCGAAGAAGAGTGCGGCGACAATTCCGATCTGGCCCGCGATCACGTAGACCCAGCTCAGCACCATCAGCGCGACGATGCCGGGCAGCACAAAAAGCCCTCCCGCGACGAGACCACCGCGCGTCTTGTGCAGAAGCCAGCCGACGTAAGTCGCAAGCTGCGTCGCTTCCGGGCCGGGAAGCAGCATGCAGTAGTTCAATGCGTGCAGGAACCGGCTTTCGGAGATCCAGCGTTTCTCATCGACGAGAATGCGATGCATCATCGCGATCTGCGCGGCAGGGCCTCCAAAGGAGAGCAGCCCGATCTTCAGCCAGACACGGGTGGCTTCGGCGAAGGTCGGGTGCGCCGGTGTTGCTTTGCTATCCATCGTCATTCACCCCTCGCCTTGTGCGACGGCCAGTTATGCGTTTCTTCCGTTGCGTCGCGGCACCAGCGATAGAACGCGTCGTAAAGCAGCATCCCGGCTTCGAGCTGTTCGAGATCGTCGGTGTACATGCGCGAAAGCCCGAGCGAAGCCGCGAGTAGTCCTGCCGCCTGCGGAGAAAGATCGAGACGCGCGGTGTCGGCGCCGCGCACCATGTCCGAGAGACGCTTCAGCGGCTCCGTTTGCAGACCGAACTCATCGAGCATCACGTCAAAGGTACAGAGTTCGCCGCGATGACCCCAGAATACGCCTTCGATATCGAAGGCTGCCGCGCCAAAGCGCTCGGCGACGGCTGCGACTTCGGCGGGCTTCACGAACATGATGACGGCATGCGGATCGACAAAGCGGCGGATCAGCCATGGGCAGGCGATGCGATCGACCTTGGGCCGCTCGCGCGTAACCCAAAGCGTGCGGCCTTTCCCGTCACGCGCGGGAAGATGCCTGGCCGATACCAGCGGCAGGCCCGCATCGCGCCAGGCGACAAACCCGCCTTCGACGACCTCGGCCGGGACACCGTCGTTGCGCAGATAGGCGGCGTAACCCTGACTGAGCTTTGCGCCCTTGTGGCAGACAATCGCGAGCGGGCGGCCAGCGAATTCACCAGTACCGTTCGGGAGTTCGGCGCGGCGCCGAACGCTTCCCGGCACGAGCCGGGGGTCAGCGGCGTAATCGTCCTCAGTACGGACATCGACAATCAGCGGCGACTTCGGCGTGCCGATGAGGCGGGCAAGCTTATCGGGAGAGATGGAATGGATCGACGACATGATGCGCCCTCGGTTGGATTTCGGGACGCGATGCTTCGGCTGTCGCCTCGTGGGGAGATCGCATTCCCCATGAGGGAATAGAAAGTTGCAGACGACCTCATGTCAAGTTCGGCGTACGCGCCTCTGCCGCCGAGTTCGATTTCAGAGGAAAGGCCGTCCACTCACCCATTTCCTCGCGCCCGCCAATGTTCGCCTCGTGCAAGCATTGTGGCGCTTGGCTGGGAGGAAATGGCTCGGCCGAGCCTTGCGATTAGCGTGAAAAAGCAGCACTGTAGCGCCCGTTTAGTTGGGTAGTACGGCGTGCGTTCCGGTTCGGGTCCGCGCCAAGATTTTTGAGGGGATGGCGCGTGGCGAAGACAGCGAAAAGGGCGGAAAGAAGCGGCGGTAAGCAAAGACCGGCGGTCATCATTGTAGGCGCGGACAAGGGCGGCGTCGGCAAGACCACGGTCGCCCGCACCATGCTCGATTATTTCGCGGACAAGAACGTGCTCACCCGCGCGTTCGACACCGAGAGCCCGCGCGGCACGCTCAAGCGCTTTCATCCGCGCATCACCGAGGTCGTCGACCTCACGCAGGTCGCAGACCAGATGAAGGTGCTCGACACCCTGCACAGCAGCGAAGTGAAGGTCTCCATCATCGACGTGCGCGCCGGTCTCTTGTCGCGCACCCTCAAGGACATGACCGACGTCGGCTTCTTCGAAGCGGTCGATAGCGGCGAGTTCAACTTCGCCCTGTTCCACGTGCTCGGGCCGTCGGTCGCTTCGCTCAGCGAGATCGAGGAAGTATTGCCGTTCACCGAGAATGCCGAATACTTCGTGGTGAAGAACCACATCAACGAAACCAATTTCTTCGAGTGGGATCAGGGGACCTACGACCGCTACTTCAAGAAGGCCAAGCGCACCGCGCACGAGATCAACGTGCCGAAGCTGAACGAAATGGCCTATGAGCAGGTCGAACTCGCAGGCGTCCCCTTCGTGACCTTCGGCGAGAACAAGAACGCGAAGAATCAGAAAGCGGACTTCTCGCTCGTGCTGCGCGGTTACGTACGCACCTGGGAAAAGGCTGTGCACGAGCAGTTCGAAGAAACGGGCCTCTACGAATGGGCGATCGAGGGCGCGCGGGCCTCGTAAGCCGCCGCCGCGCGGCGGCTCGCGCGGGCAGCTAGGGACGACGATGCTCGGAAAGAGCCTTGCCATTCTTGTCGTCTCGCCCCGCGAACGCTCCGGCACCACGCTGCTCGCAAGGCTGTTCGCCGAATTCTTCCGCCTTTCCGGCGATGCGCCGCTATTGTTCGATACCGACGCGCAGAAGCCGAAATTCTCGAAGTATTTCCCGGAAGCGGAGCTGGTCGATCTCGGCAAGACCAAAGGGCAGATGCGGTTGTTCGATACGCTGCCTGTGCGTGCGCACGAGCCGAAGATCGTGGATGTCACCGGCCGCGCCTTTCCGACGTTCTTCTCGCTTATGCGCGACATCGATTTTGTCGCGGAGGCGCGGGCGAACAATGTCGAGCCGGTGATCGTCTATATCCCGAATTACGATGCGGACGATTTCGAGCGTGGCTTTCGGATCCGCGAGCATTTCGGCTGCGAGTTCGTGCTTGCAGAGAATGCCTATCTCGGCACGGCGCCGCAGTCCCTGCACGGCGTCAATTCCTACTGGGCACTGAAGGCCAATCCCGTCCGCGTGATGATCCCGCTGCTCGATTCGATGAACATGAATCTCATGGAAGACGAGCGAGTTTCGCTCGCGGAATTTCTCAAAAGGTCGGCGCCCGGCGCCACCCAACCTTCGCCTGGAGAAAAGGCAAGCATGCCTCTCGCCTATCTCTCGCTCGATGCGCGTTCGAAGATCAGAAACTGGCTGAAACCGAGCTTGCGCGAAGTGCAGCGCGCCGTGCAACTCGTGCAACAGCGGCTGGACACGCCGGTCACCGAGCCGCAGTCGTTCTAGAAAATTATTCCGCCGCTTTGCGCGCGGCGGCGAGCGCTTCCGGCGTGTCGATATCAGCGAACGCGCTGTCGTCCCCGACTTCGATCTCGCGCAGGCCTTCGTCGTAGAAATTCGCGAGCTTGCGCGCACCCATGTCGCCTTCGAGCTGCAGGAGTTCCGGAAAGAAACGCCGTGCCCAAAGCACAGGGTTGCCGCGCTGTCCGTCTTTCGCGGGGGCCACGATCATCGCTCCGTGTTCCGGCGCGAAGCCGGAAATCAGCATGTCGATCAGTGCGGAGGAAACTTTCGGCATGTCGCCGAGGCAGATGATCGCGCCGGCGCTGGCTTCCGGCACGGATCGGATACCGGCTTTCAGCGAAGACGAGAGCCCGTCGGCGTATTCCGCGTTGTGAACGAAGCGCACGTCGAGGCCCTCGAGCGCCTGCCGGATTGCCCCGTCGTCCTTTCCGGTTACGACGATGACGGGCGTAGCGTGCGAGCCGAGTGCCGCTTCCACGGCGGAGCGAATAAGCGGCTTGCCTTTGAACTCTTCGAGCAGCTTGTTCGGGCCTTCCATGCGGCTTGAGCGCCCCGCGGCGAGTACGATCGCGGCGACGCTCTTCTTCGATTCAGTGGCGGGTTCTTCGCGCGGCTGCGGGC
>JAGXQU010000183.1 GCA_018335895.1 Hyphomicrobiales bacterium
CGCGGCGGCGTTCGCCTGCCAGGCGCTCGCACCGAGGGTGACAAAACCGAGGGCGAGGATCGAAGAGAGAATGAGGTTACGCATCGCGAAGTCCTCCGAAAAAGTTGTTGCTCGTCCGGCCGCCCGGACGAAGTGCGGGAGCCCGCCGCCCCGAAACGGGGACCGCAGGGCTTGGTTCCCGGAGGTAGGATGATCCGGTGGGCGTGAATTGGAAATGAACGCCGCGCGCCGCCCGGTTCCGCTTAAGAAAGCTGCCGCATAAAGCGGGAAGCTAGCGGCCGGACTTCTTCCGCTCCCGCTCGCGCTCGCGGAACCAGCGGTTCAGGTGGTTGCTGCTGTCCGCCTGTTCGCACTCGCCGGGCAGGTTCTTGCGCGTCGGGCCGCTATAGCGCGCGTTCACATAGTTCAGCGTGTTCGCGACCACGATCTCGACATCGCGCGTAGGCAGCCGGAAGCGCAGGGCATCGTGATCGAACGGGCTGCCTTGCGTCTCGACCTCGACCTTCTGCGGCTTGCCCTGCGGCGGATCGAAGGTCGCTTCGTCAGCCCAGTCCGTGTGGTTGATCTCGTCGATGCGAAATTCCGCATAGACCTTGCCGTCCACGTAAAAGCGGCAGCCGTAAACCGCGGTGACCTTGGCCTCGGCGGCGGTGGCAAGAAGGCTCGCGCAGAACACGCAGCCGATACCCAGTTTGCGATAATGGGTCATCTCGTCTCCATCTTGTGCTTCGATTCCCCGAGTTTGAATCCTTTGCCGCCCGGAGACAACCGCGCGCGTCGCCGCACACGCGAATGCAGCGCGTCGTGACTTTCCCCCGCGCATTCGCGTAAAATATTTCCCGGATTCGGGGAGGACGCGATGGCGAAAACCAAACCCGCGGAAAAGAGCGGCGAGGGCGCCGAGCACAGGCTGCGCATGTTCGTGCACCGCTCGGGGAACATTCTGGTCGAGGGCTTTCACCTTCTCGGTCTCTTCGCGATCGGCGCAAGCACGGTCTGGGCCGCGGTCGCGACCTTCATCGCGATGGTGGGCAAGGGTACCGCCTCCATCGAGGATCTGTTGCTCCTCTTCATCTATCTCGAGATCGGTGCGATGGTCGGCATCTATTTCAAGACCAACCGCATGCCGGTGCGCTTCCTGATCTATGTGGCGATCACGGCGGTCACGCGCCATGTCGTGGTGGTCGTCACCACGCATAAAGTGCCCGAGATGGAAACGCTGCTCACCGCGGTCGCGATTCTCGTGCTTGCGCTGGCGGTGGTGGCGCTGCGCTTCGGCTCTTACTATCTGCCGTCGGCATCGAGCGGGAAGCCATACTTTCATTCCGATATTGGAGGGAAGACCTGAGCGCACCGGGGGCGGACGTGGCGGGCAGGCAGGAGTTTTCCGACTACGTGCTCGGCGCGCTGCTCGCGGCACTCGGCGCCGCCGTGCTTGCCAGCGGCTATGCCGCGGGATTTCGCGAATTCGCGAGTGCTGAATTTTTTCCGGCGCTGATCGCAGCTTGTATGTGCGTTGCCGGCGTGCTGCTCGCGGCGGCTGGTTGGTTCTTGCGCGATCTGCCGCCGTTCCGCTGGACCTGGCTGACGCTGCTTGCGGCGGCGGTGTTTGCTTTCGCGCTCAACATCAGCCTCGCGGTCCATTTTTCACGGGTTTTTCTGCTGCTCGGGCCGCCGGAATACGCGGCGGCGATCTTTCTGCTGCTTGTGCTGGCGGTGGCCTTCGCGCGCCGCTCGCATCTGCGCGCACTCGGCATGGCGCTCATCGGCTTGCTGATCTCGACCGCCGGCATCGATAGCATCACCGGACGCCCACGCTTCACCGGCGGCCTCGACGTCTTGTTGGACGGCTTCGATATTCTCGTGGTGGCGCCCGGCCTGCTCGTGATCGGGGAGGCGATGCTCTGCCTCTATTCTCCGCAACTATGGTTCTCGACCATCGCGCGCTGGCTCGTGCCTACGGTTGCCATCCGGCTGCGCTGGCCGCTGTTGCTGCGCGTGCTTTCGATTGTCGCCATTGCAGCGTCGCTATGGCTCGCCTGGGAGTTGAACCACCGCATCTCGGACATGGCGCTCGCGCTCTTATTCGGCGCCTTCGGTGTCGCGTGTCTGCTGTTGGGCTGGAACCGGCTCGTGCTTTGTTTCGCGCTCTATTACGGACAGGAGCTGGAGCAGAGCCTGCGGCAGTCGCTTGTGCTTTCGCGCGATGACCTGCGTATCTTCACGGATCGGCCGTTCAGCGGGCTTCTGATCTGGATTGCGCTCGCCGTATTCGCGGCCGCTTTCGCGCTATGGCTGCGGCGCTATCTCAGGTTGCGCCGGGCTACACCAGCGCCACCGGCCTGAGCGGCGAGCCGGTCGCGCCCTTGATCCGCAGCGGCAGCGTCACGAACGCGAAGTCCGCGCGACCGCTTCTGCTCAGTTCCTCGAGGTCGAGATTCTCGATGATATGAATACCATGCTGCGCGATCAGGATGCGGTGCGCATCCATCGTGATACTGGTCTGCACGATCTGCTCGAAGCCCGCCGTGTCGTTGCCGACTGCGAAAGGCTTCTTCCCCGCGAGCCACTCGGCACCTTCGGCTGCCACGCCCGGAGTGCCTTCGCTGTCGAGGCCGAGATATTTCCGCGAATCCGTCCAGTGCCTGGTCCAGCCGGTACGCAAAAGAATCACGTCGCCTTGCCGGAATGAAACGCCGGCGTTCCCGGCCGCGGCTTCGAGATCGGCGACGGTGATCTCCTCGGCAGGTGCGAGCGCTTCGACTTTCTTTGCGCCAGCAATGTCCAGGAGCACGCCGCGCCGGAAGATGGGAGCGATGGTCTCGACGCCGTGCTCCTTGAACAGCTCGGTGCCTTGCTGGGCTTTCGCAGCATCGACGCCGCCGTGCAGCATTCCGTTTTCCGAAACATGCGAAAGCGCGTCGATATGGGTAGAGGTGTGCGTGCTCGTGATGATGAGCTCGTTGGACGACGAAAACCCGCAGCCGCGATGAATGTCGCCGTGGCGGTTGTTCAGCGTAATGTGGAAGGGCGGGTGCGTCGGGTAGATCGGCATGCCTTTTTGCAGCGGATGATCGAGCTGGATCATCCGTGCGCCCCGCGTCATCGCGAGCCAGGCATCGACATCGAGCTTGCCGCCGCTACGTTTTCCTTCGTGCATTTGACGTCCTCCCGAAAGGTCCGCGAAGCTAGCACGGGAATCAGGGGGATAAAGAATGGCCACGCTTCCAGTCACATCGGTTTTTGCCGGTCTCGCGGCGCTTGCGCTCGCGTTTCTCGGGCTTCGTGTCGCCTACTACCGCATGCGCGCCCGCATCGCGTATGGCGATCAGGACGACAAGGAATTGCGGCGCCGCGTCCGCGCGCATGGCAACTTCATCGAGTATGTGCCGATCGGGCTGATCGCGCTCGGCCTTATTGAGATGAATGGCGCGGCGAAATGGCAGGTGTGGGCGCTCGGCGGCGCACTTGCGCTTGCGCGCGCCGCGCATGCGGCAGGTCTCGCATTGAGCATCATAAGGCTGCGCGCTCCCGGCGCGACCATGACATTCATCGTGCTTGCGCTTTCCGGCTGCCTGCTGTTGTGGCAAGTGCTTTGAAGGCGCAGTATCCGCCGTTAAGTTAGGGCATATGGGAGCAACACGCATGGCCGTCATCTTCGCATTCCTGCATCATCTCTTTTTCGTCGCACTGTTCGTGACGCTGACGATCGAGATGGTATTGCTGCGCCAGCCGCTGACGGTGGAAAACGGCAAGCGGCTTCTGACCGTCGACGGCCTTTATGGCGGCTTTGCCGGTGCGATCCTCGTCGTCGGCCTGCTGCGCGTGTTCTTCTTCGAGAAAGGCTTCGCCTATTACTGGGCGAGCCACGCATTCCTGACCAAGTTCGGCATCTTCATCATCGTCGGGGCGCTCTCGATCATCCCGACTCTGGAGTTCCTGCGCTGGCGCAAAAGCCTGCGCGAAGGAAAAGTGCCTGAAGTGGCGCCGGAGACGATCCGGAAACTGCGTCGCATCATGCATTACGAGTTGACGGGGCTCGCGTTGATGCTGTTCTTCGCGGCATGGATGGCGAAGGGGCGCTTCTACTGAGTGACCGTGCCGCGAAAGTGGTGGATGCGCGTTATGAGTGCTGCGAAGTGGATACGCTTCGCGGTGCTCGGTTCGTTTTCGGCGCTGTTCTTCTGGCTGTTCTATGTTCGCTACTGGAAGCATCGCGACTGCGTCGCTGCAGCAAAATCCAGTTGTATTACGCCCGAGGGCGACAATCTGATTCCGGCCGGCGCATTCTGGGTCGTGCCCGCGTTCCTGTTTCTGCTCTTTGCATTGGCCGCGTTGCGTAAGGGACGCGGCGCTAGAGGACGAGCATCAGGATAAACCAGAGCAACGCCGCGGCCGGCGCAAACCGCGCTAGCGCGCTGTCCTGCTCTCTTTCCGCCGCGCGCCATACCGAAACAACCAGAAGCGCGTTGAGCGGCAGCGCACCGAAGTGGAGCAATAGCCCGAGCCACGCCGGCGCACCTTTGAGAAATGCAACCAGCGCGGCGCCGGTGCACATGAGATTGATGAGGGTCGCCCAGCCGATCGTGTATTCCCAGAAGACGCGGGCGAGGGGCACCTCGCCGCGCCATAGGGAGCCGATGCGGCCCGCGCTCATTCGGGCATCTGCTTATTTAGGCATGGGGATCGGCCCCATGTCCTTGGGAACTGCGTAGCCTTTGATAACGGCAGGTCGTTTCGCGATTTCGAGATACCAGCGTTTCACGTTGGGATACGCGTTCAGATCGATGCGCTGCCACTCGAAGCGCGAAATCCATGGCCAGGTTGCAATGTCGGCGATCGAGTAGTCGCCTGCCATGTATTCGCGACCTTCGAGGCGGGTATTCAGCACCGAGTAAAGGCGATGGGCTTCCTTCCCGTAGCGCTCCTCGGCATAAGGTGCCTTGCCCACATTATATTTTAGAAAGTGATGGGCCTGGCCCAGCATCGGACCGATTCCGCCCATCTGCCACATGAGCCATTCGATCACGCGATAACGGGAAGGCAGGTCCTTCGGCATCAACTTGCCGGTCTTCTCGGCGAGGTACATGAGGATCGCGCCGGATTCGAACAGTGGATAGCCTGAATCTCGGTCCACGATGGCCGGGATGCGGTTGTTCGGAGAGATTTTCAGGAAGTCCGGCGCGAACTGTTCGTCCTTGCCGATATCGATCGAGTGAACCGTGTAAGGCAGCCCCAATTCTTCCAGAGCGATGGAAACTTTTCGTCCGTTCGGCGTTGTCCATGTGTAGAGGTCGATCATTCCGGTTCCTTCGTAATTCGCGGAGGGGCCGCTTTGCATATGGGCATACTATCGCCGGGCGGGCGATTTCAACAGGAGGGGTTCATGAATGCTACCATGCTCGCGACACGCTTCTGGATCGAAATCATTGCCGCGTTGACGATTACGCTTGCCATCGCCGCCGTCATGTATCAGCGCTTCCAGCAGGGCGGCTCGATCAGCCTGCGTACGATTCAGCTGCTTGCCGTTGCGGTGCTCGCGCCGCTCATTCTCATTCTGGGGCTGGAGCGCGTTCTGGAGCCGAGCGCGGTCGGCGCCCTGATCGGCGCTTTGCTCGGCTATCTATTGTCGGGAATCAGCAGCGAGAAGGCATAGGCGACCCCGGTCGCCTAGCTGTTCTTCATCTCGACTTCGGAGATGCGGCGGCGAAGCACTGCAAGCTCTTTTTCGAGCTTTTCGATACGTTCGACCAGCGAAAGCTCCTGCGTCGAGGCATGCGCGCCAGGAGCAATCGAAGGCGCGGAATGCGTATCGGTGCGCACAAAAGCGACCCCGACATCAGTGCCGTGATTCCAGATGGTTTCGACGCGCAGCGTCTGGTCGCGGTTCGGGATATGCAGTTCGAACGCGTGCGGCAGGGCCACCGGGTCGGTGAAGGACAGGCGCGCACCTTCGTCCGTGAGTTCGCGGATGATGCAATCCGCGCTCTGACGGCGGTTGTTGTAGTACACACGCCCCTGCAGGAAGGTGCGGTGGCGCGGCGTATGTCGGCGCTCGTCCATGTTTACCGGTTCACGCAAGCTCATATCGCCTGAATTTGCGCCCTACCTCTTAACGGCTCGTTAAGCGCGTTGATCTCCGCGAACGATGCTGGCAGAAAGGCCGGCCGCTGCAATTCATGACAATGCCCCAGAAGTCCTCCCGTTCGTTCGAACTGATCGTCAAGGCCGCGCCTGCGCTGTTCGTGCTGTTCTGGAGCACGGGCTTCATCGGCAACAAGTTCGCGCTTCCGCATGCGGATCCGCTGACTTTCGTGGCGATCCGGCTTTGCTTCGCCACACTCGCCATCACGCTGCTCGCACTTGCGTTGCGCGCGCCGTTGCCTCGGGGGCGGGCGATCCCGCACAGTATCGTCAGCGGCGTACTTGTACACGGCATGTACCTGACCGGGGTCTGCGTGGCCATGGCGCAGGGCATGCCGGCGGGGATCGCTGCACTCGTGGTCGGCCTTCAGCCGGTCCTTACATCGACGCTTGCGAACCGTTTTCTCGGCGAGCGTGTCTCCGCGCTGCAATGGGGCGGCCTCGTGCTTGGGCTGGTTGGGCTTTGGCTTGTGGTGCAGGCGAAGGTTTCGGGCAACACGACGCTGTGGGGCTGGAGCGCAATTTCCGGCTCGCTTGTCGGAATTACGGTCGGCACGCTCTATCAGAAGCGCTTCGGCGGGGGTGTCGACTTTCTTTCCTCCATGCCGATCCAGTATGCGTCCGCTGCGGTGTTCGCGGGCCTCGGCGCGTTCGCGTTCGAGGCGCGAAACGTGGACTGGACCGGCGAGTTCATCTTCGCGGTGGCGTGGCTC
>JAGXQU010000184.1 GCA_018335895.1 Hyphomicrobiales bacterium
CGGCCGACGGGTCCGAACGCGCGCAGATAAGGCCGCGGGCCGCCCGTCGGCGCCGGATTAGGAAGGATCAACGACGGGTCCGGCGCGCTGAAGTCGTAATTGCTGCGGTCCAAGCCCGTGGCCGTGGTGCTCTTACCCGGCTCGAATATCTGCTGCGCGGAAACACCGCCCGTCAGAAAAGCAAGCAGCGTCAGAAGGAAGAGATAGGACTTCTTCTGTGGCGCAGGGCTTCTCATTCACAGCAACTCGAACTGGTAGAGCGGCCCGTGCGACGTCATATAGAAGAGAAAGTTCGTTGCCTGCCCGATCGCGTTTTTCGGAACGGAAAACTTCAGGTTTCCGAAATAGATTTTATCCTGGCTCGTTTTCGCCAGCGATCCTTCAATCGGCAGCGCTTCATCATAGAGCCAGTCGATCTGTGCGCCGTTGCCTTGCGGCTTGAATACCGCGAGCCCGATCCAGTCGAAGTCCAGCCTGTCCCGCTCGATCGCTGACCGCATGCCGGGATTGATCTCGACACGGAGAAAATTCAACTCGAAGGAATAGTTTGCGCCTTCGTCGCGGCAGGTTACGACGCCGGTGATCAATACCCATCCGGCATTCTTGTTCGCGACCTGCAACGGTTCGCCCTGCGGCTTTCCCGGACACGAACCTACGATACCTCCACCCTGACGCAGCCAGTACGATTGCACCTGCGCGACCGCCGATTCCCATGGGAGCAGCAACAAACCGAATGAAATTGCCGCCGCCGCGATGGCGACGCGGCGAGGAATATATGAGCGAAGAAAAGCAGCAAAGCCTGCAGGCATCTGTCTTATTCGCAATGGCGTATGATCATATGTCTTAAGGCTTTAGCCTACCGAACCGTGACCGCGCCGTCATCCGTAATCTGGATCGTCGCCGCGCGGACGCGAGGCGTATTGTTCTGCAGCATTTTTTTCGGCAACGATTTCATCCCGTTACGCTCGTAGACGACGCCGGATACCTCCACGCTCTGGCCCGACGCACGCCGCAGCGCGTAGTCGATGTGATAACTGCCGGGTTTTGCCTGAGGATCGATCCAGACCGCGATGCCGGAGCCGAACACGACCGGCGTTCGAAGCTGCGCCTTGGACTTCGGGAAATCGCGGCCGCTTCGATTGGTCTTCGCCCAGAAGAACTCGTTGTTGTCGGCGTCGATGACGTGAAGATTGACCGCCTCGCTCGACTGCCACCTGACCTGCACCATCAGAAAATTCTTTGCCAGCTCCGCGCGGCATTGCTTCGTCTCGTTGTGACAGCGATTGAGCTGCATGATCTCCTCACGCGCCTTCAACGCCTGAAGCTCCTGCTTCTTCTCCTGCTCCTGGAGCTTTCGAACATTCTCCTTTTCGCTCTTGAGATTCTTCTCCGCCTGCTCGAGCGACGCCTTGGCTTCCTCAAGTTCCTTGGTGACGTCTTTCTTGTAGTAGGGATAGAGAATGATTGCGCACATGATGAACGCGCCGAGCGCGGACGCAAAAAGATCCAGCACGGAGATGCTGAAAACTTCTATGTTGCGGTCGGGGCGGCGCATGTCTGGCTGGCTCTAGGACGACGGACAGGCTGATACGAATTGAATTGTCGTCGAGCCGTCGGTGTTTACCTCCAGCATCGTCACGTCTTCATGGGTTCTGGCCCCTGATGTCGCAATCTTCATATTCCTATCGACCAGGCATCTCCTGCCACCGCTGCGATCGATGACCCATCCTCTGATCTTTGCGGCTTCCACGCCGGGCCTGCAGCTGAAGAGTTCGTAGCTGATTTTGTAGAGGCCGCTTTCGGCTTCGGGGTTCTGCCATATCTCGAGGCCGGGACCGTCCGTCATATCGAGACTCAGTTGTCCTTTGGAGTTCGGGAAGGTGGTGAAGGAGTCGTTCTTGGCCGCGTGATAGAATTTCTGCCCGCGCGGATCGACAATATAGAAGTCCACGTCGCAGCGTTCGTCCCATTCAATCCCTACGATCAGGAATGTTTTTCCGAGCTGCGCCTTGCATGCGCTCTCCTGCTTCTTGCAAAGCTCCATTCCATCCGCAGCCTTGGCGCCCTGCTTGATGTCTTCTAGCTGCTTGAAGACGATTTCCTGATGCTTCTTCTTCATATCGCTCGCCTTCTTGGTCTCATCGGCTGCGACTTTGATGTCGGTCTTCGTTTTCTGCAGTTGTTGATGCTGGTTGTAGAAGGGAAACAGAATGATCGAGATCAGGATGAAAGCGCCGAGCGCCGACGCCAGCAGATCGATCACCGAGATGCTGAAGACTTCGATATTGCGGCTTGGCCTGCGCATCGGGACAAATCCGGAAGCCGCTAGGCGAACAACAGGTAAAGCACGCTACCGGCGACCGCGGCTGCCATCGCGGCACCAAGTATTCGCAGCCGAAAGCGTCCGGACTTTTCCGCCTTGTCCGCCAGCGCCTGCGGCGACGCGAGCATGACCGTGCAGTTATCCTGATTGTCCTTGTTCCGCTGCTCGACCGCGCCCAGCAAAGCCTGCGCTACCGCTTCCGAACCGTTGCGTGCGTTCCGGCCGATTTCGCCGGCGATATCCTTTTCATCGAGCGTCAACAGACCATCGGAGGCGAGGAGGACGAGATCGTTCTCGTGCAACGCAATCGGCGTATCCTGACAATCGACGATCTCGACCGGATGTCCGTTCAATGCGGATTGCAGCATGTTGCCGCTGACCTTGGCGCCCTCGCGCGCCAGCGCACGAAGCGAGTGATCCTCATTGAGCCGGTAGAGACCGGCGCCGCGATAAAGCCAGAGCGGGGAATCGCCGACGCTTATCCACGCAACGCCATCGCGGGACAGATAGGCCGCGACAAGGGTCGTACCCATGCTTTCCCGCTCGGGACTGTCGCGCTGCTCGGCGGCTATCCGCGCATTTGCGCGTTCGAGCGCCGCTTCGAACGCCTGGCGCAATCCCATCCCGGCCGACCGCGCAACGACGAATGCGGATGCGAACCCCTCTACCGCAAGCTTGCTTGCCAATCCTCCCGCGGCGTGGCCGCCCATTCCATCGGCCAGGAGAAGCAGCCATGCTTTCTCAGCGGGCAACCAGACCGAAGCGAAGGAGTCCTGTTGCTCGCTGCGCCGGCCCTGTATCGCCGCGCCAAAAACGGAGGACTGCCCGCGAGGCGGATTGGTCACTGCGCTCACGACCAGCTGAATTCGGGACCGCAAAAGGGAACGAATTGCAGATGCGTGTCGCCTACTCTGATCTTCTCGCCGCCTTGCAGCGGCATCACGCCGAGAACGACCTTGCCTTCGACATAAGTAAGATTTCGGACTTCGCCGTTCTGCACGAAGAATTGCCGCGCTTCGGGTTCGTAGACGATGACGGCATGCCGCTCGCGTGAAATCTTGTCGTCGCCGAAGTCCAGCCTAATCTGCTGGCCAGCGCCTCGGCCGATTGCGTTGGCGCCGGCGCCGATCTCCACCGAATTTCCTTTGCCGGGGCCTTCCAGCACGACCACCCAGCCGACGACGGGATCCGAGGAACGATCCGTCACCGCTCTGCTGCTTTCCGCGGCCGGTTCCGAACGGCCTTTCGGCACATTGAAGAGTCTCGTCCGCTCGTCGTCGCCGGACGCCCGCGGCTCTCCCCGCGCTTGCCGCCGGCTTTCGTCCCGCGCAGGCCAGGACAGCCTGCCGCGGCCAGAGTCTGGCCGGGAAACCTTGCCCGCATGTTCGTCCGAGCCATCGGAGGACGCGCCTTGGCGAAGCCTGTCGACGTCCAGCGTGATCGGATCGTCCGGCAAGGCCGTGGACTTCTTTACGGTAATCGTTTTCTCGGTGTCCGGAAGATTCTCGTCGCCGGATGGCTTGTTCTTGTCGCCGCCTGATCCGAAAAATTTCTTGATCATCGCTAGCTTCCCTCCCGCGATTCCGAACCCCGTCCGGATCCTTAAGTCTTGCCGGATCGGTTCCGGCCGTTGCTATTTCACGACGTAAAGACGATTGATCAGATTATCGAGACAGTACTGGGCCGCGAGATTGAGCGCGTGCTCCTCTTTCGACTGCACGATATTCTGAAACAGAAGCACAATGCCGGTCATCACCAGCGCGAGAAAGGTGGCGTCGAAGGATACCGCCAGACGCGAGGTCACCGTCGTCAAGAGCGTAGGATCCTGCATGCGGCCCGGCTCGCCCGCGTAGCTCAAAGCGAGGCCGATGCCGATAACCGTGCCGATGAAGCCGAGCGTCGGCATCAGCCAGGTCAGGTAGCGCAGCATGTTGTAGCGCAGGTCGATCTCGTGGACGAACATTTCGACGCTCGTATTCAAGAGCGACGCCGACTGATCGATCGAGGAACTGGTCTGGAACTGCAAAATGCACCGCTCGATCAGGCGCGGCAGAAAACACTTGCGGGCACCGGGACTGTTGCGGACGTTGCGATAAATTTCCTTCAGATCGTCGGCCTGCAGGACGGTGGTGTCGTCCTCTGGCAGGTACTTCTGATGCAGTTGGCTCGACTCCGCTGTCGCGGTGACATAGCGGACATAGACTTCGCCCAGCGCCCCGAAAAAGGCGATCCACATGATGTTCTGCACGGTCAGCGGATACGGCGACTGCCCGCCATGGCCGAGGATCATCGCGGCGGCGTGGCTTGGCGCCAGAAGCAGATGGAGGATCGCAATGACAACGACCCCGATACCAATTGCGATAAGCGCAATAATATGCCTGCGTCCTTCGAGCGTGGAGATTTTCGCTTCGCTATTCACGTTCAGCTCTTGATAATTTCGCCGGTTGTGGGATTTCTTTTCACCTTGACCTTTGCCGCCGCTGCCTTGGCTTCCTTCAGGAGCTTCTCGATCGTGGTGACATACTCGCCGAGACGCACCTCATCCTCGGCGCGCACCTTCGCGCGAACGAAGCGCCGCCAGCCGCCCTTCACGCGCACATAGCTGCCGCCGCTGCTGTCGGTATCGCTGATGAGATAGACGCCATCGCTCTGCGGCTCGATCTTGCCGTGCCAGCGCGAAACGGTTTTGTCGTCGATGACAATCCGGCAGGCCGGGTCGCGTCCGATAGTAAATTCGCTCATGGCGTCAGGCCCAAAAAAACAAATTGCTAGAGGCCTGAACTCGATGGCTGCAATCAAGCGATTGCGACGGGCTTGCACTGCAAGTGCGATCTTACGCCCGTACCACGACATCGCATCGTCAAGTTAAAAGCTGAGATTCCCGCGCCCTGCGCGATGCGACCTTTTCCGACCCCCGGAAAGCAATGTATCTCCGTAATCTTACTATCGGGCCGGGCTTATACAAGAGGCTGACCGGCAACACGCGAGGCGCGTAAAAACCTCCGACTTGCGGAATGCATATGCACATCTTGTCAGTTCAGGGTCAGCGTCCAGGTGAAGTCTTCAAACTGAGTCCGCTCGAAGAATCCTTCGAGTCTTTCGTCCTGGCGGCAGGTGTAGCCGGTCGTGTTGGCGCGCTCGAAGGCGGCATTGCTCACGCAAAACCGGATCGCGTTGCCGCGCCAGCCGATGTTGCCGCCATATTGTTTCGCCATGTAGTAAAGCCTGCCCTTGACCCATCTGCCGACGTTCATGCACTGGCCGGGATCGGGCTGATACCAGCCGATGACCATGAACCTGTCCGAATTCGGATCTTTTCTGCCGGCAATTGCAACCGAAACCTTGAAGTTTGCGCGGTTGCAGACCGTGAACCAGAAGAATTTGTCTTCGTATTCAAGTTTGGAAATCTTCGCCTGCGCTTCGGCTCTGAATTCGCAAAGGCTACAGGAGTTCACGTACTGATTTAGCGAACTGAGGTTGTTGCCCGCGCTGTAGTAATTATTGCGCTCGCGCTCTCGCATTGTCTGGCGATCGGCCTCTGCCTGAAGCCGGCTGACCTCTTCGCGGGCGAGATCCCTGTACGTGCAAAGCCTGCAGGACGCGATGTAATCGTTCAAGCGCGCGATGTTCCCGCGCGCGGCGCGGTAGGTGCTGTCCTCGGTGGCGGCGTTCTTCTGCTGATTGAGAAGCGTCGTCGCGCGTTCGCGCAATACGGGCGAACAACCCGGGCCGCAGTCTTTCAGGAATTTTTCGAGATCCGGAATTCTGGTGCCGGCGCCCGACAACTGCCGCTCGAACTGTTGGTGCTGTTTCAATTCTCTTATCCGCGCTTCCGCCTTGTCGCGCGAAAAGCAGAATACCGAACAGTTCTTGAGATAAGCCGCGACGGATTCCTCGCTGTGCTGCGCGGCAAGATAAGCGCTCTCGTCACGCTTGAAGAGACCGAACGCGCCAAGCAGAAGCAAAAGCGCGACGCCGGAGCCGATCGCAACATTGCGCCACAGCACCGGGTTAACCTTTGGCGCCTCCTTTTTCTCTTCCTCCGGAGCGACCCACTTCGCGGACGCCTTGATGAAGTCGTCTGCGGACGCGATCGTGACATGCGAATTATCGGGAAGCGCATTGACGATTTTCTCGCCGATCTCGAACGTCGAGAATTCCGGATTCCCTTTTGTGCTGTGGATTCCGAAATAATGCGGCTTCGCTCGCCAGCTCGCGTTGTCCTTCACCGAGAACCCGAGATATTTCCCTGGCGGTGTTACGAAGAAGGACAATTCCAGAACGTCGGCATCGACGCTTTTCGGAAGCTCGATGACTGCGCGATCCTTGCCGATCCGTTTGATCTGGGGCGACGACTGCGGCTGTACGCCGGGCTTTCCCGCGGCACCGAGCGCTTCGCGCACCGCCTTGATCGATGCGGGCCGTTCCGACTCTTCGATCTTCAGCATCCAGTCGATTGCGCCAAGCAGCGAAGGATCATAGGCGCCCTCGGCCGCGGTCGATGCGGGAACGAGCGAATCCTTACGCAGGCGGCGGAGCGAATCGACTGGCGCCTTGCCGGTGACGCAGCGGTACATCACGGCGCCGAGCGCATAGATATCGGTCCATGGACCCTGCTCACCGCCGACACCGAATTGCTCGGGCGGCGTGTAGCCGGGGGTCGCGATCGCGGTCACGCTGCGGCTGTGCCGGCTAGCAAAATCGCGCGCCGCACCGAAGTCGATCAGGACCGGCGCGCCGTCACCGCGCAGCATGATGTTGCTCGGCTTGATATCGCGGTGAAGGATTGCGCGATCGTGGACGTATTCGAGGCCGTCGAGAATTTTCGAGAGGATCGCCCGCAACTCGGGCTCGGGAATCGGCCCCTTGCTCAGGCGCTGCCCGAGCGTGCTGCCCTCTTCATAGTCCTGAACGATGTAGCCGGTGCCCTGATGCTCGAAGAAGCGGCGAACCCTGATGACGTTGTTGTGCTTGATGCGCGCGACCAGACGCGCTTCCTCGAGAAACGTCTTCAGTCCGGCTTCGAAATCGGCGTTGCTGCTTGCGGATTTCGGACGAACCGTCGCGCTAGAAACCCGAACTGCGAGATCGTTCGGGAGATATTCCTTGATCGCCACCTGCTCCTGCAGGTGCGTATCCAGCGCCAGATAGGTAATGCCGAAACCGCCGTGTCCGAGTACCTCAAGAATCTCGAACTCGAAAAGCTTGGTGCCTTTCGCCAGCGCAAAATAGTGCGACTTATCCGACGATGGCTCTTTTGCTTCCTCGCCCGCGTCTTGCGGCGAGCGATCCTCATCTTCGGCGCTCACGAGACAGCCTCAATACTCAGAACATTTCAAAAGGATAAGTAAGTTGGCCAGACAAGTAAAATGCTGTCCGCAAGGCAGGGCGCTCTTCTTAAGTGCAGGAAAATGCAGCCGTCCCGATGCGGATGCCGCATTAGGGGGATCGAACGCGACCCATACATCCGTCTGCGGCGGCGGCAGGTTAAGCGGCGGCCCGGCAGGATTAGGAAGCGCTGCGGAGCAAACGGAGTGTTCCGCCGCCAGATATAAGAATAAGGTGAATGTGCTGGCGGAGAGAGAGGGATTCGAACCCTCGATACGGTTTCCCGTATACACGCTTTCCAAGCGTGCGCCTTCAACCACTCGGCCACCTCTCCGGAGCGCGACGGCATAATACGGGCGGGCGTCGATAACAAGGACGGCTTGGGCTCGCGGACGGAAAAGAGAACCGGGCTGCCTCCGGGATCGATCCGCTCGCGAGTCTTTGATCCGGGACCCGGGTGCCGGATCGGACTAAGCCGACCTATATTCCGGTCAGAAACTGGGAGATCGAACGATGCTCTTCTTCCGCAAAAGCCTCGAAATTCCCTCCGCAAACGCGGCACTGCCGGGCCGCGCGAACCCGATCCCGACCGCCGAAACCCATTTTGTCCTGAAAACCCCGATCAAGGGGCCGTATCCCGCCGGCGCCAGGCAGGCGATCTTCGGTCTTGGTTGTTTCTGGGGCGCGGAGCGCAAGTTCTGGGAACTGCCGGGCGTCTTTACGACGGTTGTCGGCTACGCCGCCGGTCACACGCCGAACGCGACCTATGAAGAAGTGTGCTCGGGACGAACCGGGCACAACGAGGTCGTGCTCGTGGTTTACGACCCCAGCAAGATTTCTTTCGAGCAGCTCCTGAAAACCTTCTGGGAGAGCCACGACCCGACGCAGGGCATGCGCCAAGGCAATGACGTGGGTACCCAATACCGCTCCGGGATCTATGTTTCCGACCCGGCGCAGCGAAAGGCGGCGCTTGCCTCAAAGGCGGAGTACGAAGCCGCACTGAAAGCCAAGGGCTATGGCGCGATCACGACCGAGATTCTGGACGCGCCGGAGTTCTATTTCGCCGAGGCCTACCACCAGCAGTACCTGGCAAAGAACCCGATGGGCTATTGCGGGCTCGGCGGCACGGGTGTCGCCTGCCAGATCGGCACCGGCGTCGGCGCGAACGCTTCCTAGCCCGCTTGCAAGAATCCGCCCCGCCGTGGCATCGATTGCGTCATGAAGAAGAACGAAACACGGTCGACACCCTCGCCCGAAGGCTGGCTGGAGTGGCTTATCTTTCAAAGCCGCTGGATCATGGCGCCCATCTATCTGGGCCTGATCATTTCGCTGTTCGTGCTTCTGTTCAAATTCTTTCAGGAGCTCATTCATTTCATCGCCATCGCGGTCCCTTCGTCGGAGGCCGACATCATTCTCGGCGTACTCGCTTTGATCGATCTTTCGCTGACCGCGAACCTCGTCCTGATCGTGATCTTCTCCGGCTACGAGAACTTCGTCTCGAAGATCGATCCGGCTGGCCACCCGGACTGGCCGGAGTGGATGACGCAGATCGATTTTTCGGGGCTAAAGCAGAAACTGTTCGCGTCGATCGTCGCGATTTCAGCGGTGCAGGTGCTGAAAGCCTTCATGAAGCTCGGCAATGTTCCGGATGGCGCTTCCGGCGCGAGCACCGATCGTTACCTGTTCTGGCTCGTCGGCATCCATGTGGTTTTCGTGCTTTCGGGTCTGGCGCTCGCATGGAGCGACAAGATCTCGGACCACAAGAAGGATGCCGCTCACTAGCCGGCCATCAGACTTTGAAATACTGCCGGTACCAGTCCACGAATTTTCCGACACCTTCCTCGATCTTCGTCTCGGGACGATAGCCGGTCAGCTTGCCGAGCAGATCCGCGCTCGCGAAGGTGTCGCGCACGTCGCCCGGCTGCATCGGCATCAGATTGCGGATCGCTTTCCTGCCGAGCTTCGCCTCGATCGCATCGATGAACTTCGTGAGCTCGATGGGCGCACCCCCGCCGATGTTCACGACTCGATAGGGCGCTGCCGGGCTCAGCGTATCGGTTGCGTCGGTCGAAGCCCCGCGTTCGGGAATGACCGGCACCAGCCGCACGATCGACTCCACGAGATCATCGATGAACGTGAAATCGCGCGACATGCGCCCTTCGCCATAGACGTCGATCGGCTTTCCCTTCAGCGTCGCATCGACGAACTTGAACAGCGCCATGTCAGGCCGGCCCCACGGGCCGTAGACCGTGAAAAAGCGGAACGCGGTCGTCGGGATCGCGAACAGATGCGAATAGCTGTGCGCCATCACTTCGCCCGCTTTCTTGGTCGCGGCGTAGAGCGTCAGCGGATGATCCGCACGGTCGGTCTCGCGAAAGGGCATGGAAGTATTCGCGCCATAGACCGAGCTGGTCGATGCGAACATGAAGTGCTTGGGCGGCGACGGCCGCATGACTTCGAGCAGATTAAAGGTGCCGTCGACGTTCGAGCGCACATAGGCGTCCGGGTTCTCCAGGCTGTAGCGAACGCCGGCCTGCGCCGCGAGGTGCACGATCACGTCGGGCTTCGCCGCGGCATGTATTTCCGCGATCAACTCGCCGTCTTCCAGATGCGCGATGTGCGCGGTGAAGCGGTTCGAGCCCGCAAGAATGGCGTGACGCTTCTTCTTCAGCTCGACGTCATAATAGGGTGTGAGCGCGTCGATGCCCTGCACCTCGTGGCCGTCTGCGAGAAGTCTTTTTGCGAGGTGAAAGCCGATGAAGCCCGCGGTGCCGGTGATCAGGAAGCGCATCGGAACATTCGCCGGGTCTGAGAAAGGAATGGCGCACCCGACACGATTCGAACGTGTGACCTTTGCCTTCGGAGGGCAACGCTCTATCCAGCTGAGCTACGGGTGCTTGCGTTTCCAGATATCCGATTGGGGCGGCTATCGCAACGCGCGGCCGGGGCCTGCCAAAAGTGCCCGCAAACGCTGCGAGATTTGGCTTTCGGGGTCGCTCAGCGGATCGAGCACGGTGAAATGGTTTGCGCCCGCGACCTCGCGATAGGCGGTCTCGGCGCCGCGCGCTTTCCATTCTTCCGCAACCGTGCGGCTCTGGCGCAGATATTCGGAGCTTTCCGCGCCGCCGACCCAGGCGTCGAGCACGCGGCTACCCGATAGCGGCCAATAGAGCGGCGAGTTTCGCACTGCCTCCGCTTCGTCGAGCGCAAGCGCGTTGTTCACGCTGGTCGGCACCAGCGGCACGAGATCGAACAGGCCTGATATCGAGAGCCCCGAGGGCACGAGATCTTCGGGCGCGGCCGCATCGTATTTCTTCCACTCGGTCGCAAGCAGACACGCAGTGAGATGGCCGCCCGCGGAATGACCGCTCGCAACGATCCGCCGTCCATAGCGCTTCCATAAAAAGAGCGCTGACGCACGAACCTGCTCGATAATTTCGCCGAGCCTGACCTGGGGACAAAGATCGTAGCCGCAGAGCGCGAACGCGATGCCGTTCTTGTTCGCCGCTTTCGCGAGATGGCTGAAGAACGTCGGATCGAACGCCTGCCAGTATCCGCCATGAACAAAGAGCGCGAGCGGCGCATCGCGCGTGCTGCCGGGCCAGAAGATGTCCATCGTCTGACGCGCGCTCGCGCCGTAAGCGACACCCAGCTCGGCGGCCGCATGAGAAGCCCGATAGGCCGCAGCCGCTTCCTTCCATCCCGCGATGATGCCGGGATGCTCCGGCACGCGGGCGCGGTTGTTGTATTCGGATTCGTAATCGATCAGCGTCATGCCCGCGAGATTGCGGGAATAGCGGAAAGCAAACAAGGGCGGCCAAGAAGACCACCCTTGTCTTTGCTACGCAGTACCCTAGTTCACCGGCGCCGGCTTGATCTGCATGCGAAGCGTGTCTTCGACGACCTGGTCGAAGGAGTCTTTCTTCGCATTGGCCGGGCGCTTCTTGCGCTCGGCATCGGCATAGACGTCGCGCTTGCGGACAAGCTCGGTCAGCTTTTCGTCGAGCGCCTTGCGCTCGGCGCTCTGCTTTTCGAGTTCGGCCTTGCGCGCAGCAGGCGAGAGCTTTTGCAGGCTTTCCGGAAGCTCCGCTTCCGGCACGCTTTCGAGCTTCACGCGGCCGGCTGCGGTGTCGGCTACGAGATCGCCGTCGGTCGAGACCACGCCACCACGGACCTTGTTCTGGTAGACCGCCATATCCGTCGCCGTCGATGACGGCGCGGCCGTGAAATTGCTGACGCGCTCCTCGACTTTCATGCGCTGCACGCGCTTGCCGTAAGGCAGCACGGTTTTGTTCAGCCGGATCTGCAGTTCCAGAATTTCGCGGTCATAAGGCGTCTCGATAATGAGCGCGACGCCACCGCTTTGCGGAATCGGAATGTATTTGCCGTCGCCAAGCTGCGCGATCTCGCGCCAGAAGCGCTCGGTGTCGCGCGCGGAGCCAGCCTGTACGGCGTTCACGATGATGCCGCGTGCCCGCGCATCCTTGAGAATCTCGGGGTACTTGCGGTCCTGCGCATAATCCATGTGCGGCGGGGCATCGCCGACCAGAAACACGATGCGGCGCACATGCTTGTCCTGCGTCCAGTTGAGTTTCGTCACGGCTACGTCCAGCGCTTCATTGACGCTTTCCGCCCAGTCGCCGCCGCCCTGCGCACGGAATTTCAGCAACTCCGCATAGAGCCCCTGAATGTCGGTGGTCAGGTCGAACTTCCGGGTTACGTATTCGTCGCCGATGTCGCGATAGGCGACCAGCGCCATCCGCACTTCGGCGTCCGGATTGGTGTCCACGATCGATGTCGCCATCGACCAGATCTTGCGCTTCGCATTCTCGATCAGCCCGCTCATCGAGCCGGTGGTATCGAGCACGAAGGCGACTTCAACGACCGGCTTTTGCGCGTAAGCCGGCTGCGCCGGGAACGGCGCGACCAGCCCCGCTATCAAAGCGAGATAAACAAGTGTCATTCGCATGAAACCCTCTCCCAAAGGAATCCAAACTGCGCGCGGATGCTCATGGCGGATGCGGGCCGAAGGGAGATGGAACCGCGGCGCAGAGCGGGCGCGGTTGTGGCAAAATTCGCGGCGACTCAGGTAAAGAGTGCTGCCGGAGTTTTTCGCGATTTCGAAGTGTGCGGACAATTGCTAGGGTGCGATCCGCAATGACGACAATTCCCGTCCCGGCGCCGCCGCTTTTCGGCCAAAACAATTTCGAGCCCGCGCGAAGAATTTGCCGCGGGACGATTCGGCTCCTACATGCGATGGGCTACGCTTCGACCGTCGAACTGCCGCTGCCGTCCGGCAGGCGCGCGGATGTCGTAGCCGTCGGCCCGTCGGGCGAGATTTGGATCGTCGAAGTGAAGTCTTGCCTTGCCGACTTCCGCACGGATCAGAAGTGGGAAGAGTATCGCGCGCATTGCGACCGGCTCTTTTTCGCGGTCGATTGCGATTTTCCGCAGGAAGTGATCCCGGAAGAAGCCGGCCTCATGGTGGTCGATGGTTACGGCGGCGCGATCCTGCGCGAAGCGCCCGCGCATCCGCTCGTAGCCGCTTCACGCAAAGCGGTGATGCTCCGAATCGCGCGCATTTCGTCGTCGCGGCTTGCCGCGATCAACGATCCGAAAATACAGTCCGAATTGTTCTGAAGATCAGCGCGGCGCGCGCTTCGCCAGAATGCGCTGGAGCGTCCGGCGATGCATGTTCAGACGCCGCGCGGTTTCCGAAACGTTGCGCTCGCAAAGCTCGTAGACGCGCTGGATGTGCTCCCAGCGCACGCGGTCGGCCGACATCGGCTTCTCTGGAGGAGGCGCTTTCTCGCCGCCCGTTGCGGTCAGCGCCGCGTAAATGTCGTCCGCATCGACCGGTTTTGCGAGGTAATCGACCGCACCGAGCTTGATCGCGGTGACCGCCGTCGCGATGTTGCCGTAGCCGGTGAGCACGATGCCGCGCGCCTCGGGACGCTTCTCCTTCAGCGCGGAAATCACGTCGAGGCCGTTGCCGTCGCCAAGACGCATGTCGACGACCGCGTAAGCCGGCGGGTTCTCTTTCACCCGCGCTAGGCCGTCAGCGATACTATCGGCGGTTGAAACCTCGAAGCCGCGGCCTTCCATGGCGCGTGCTAGCCGCTCCAGGAACGGCTTGTCGTCATCGACAATCAGAAGTTGCTTGTCGGTACCAAGGCCGTTGGCGGTGGCTTCGGCCATCGAAAATTGCTCCATGTCTCACGCTCAGCGCCGAAACGCTGCTTTACTGCCCGCTTGTGGGTATAATAGGCGGGTTAGGCCGTTGCCTGCGACATTTAGTGCTCCGGGGTGCGGATGGCAAGTGAAGGTACAGGCTCGCCCTCTGCACGCGCGGCGGTTGTATCGCCGAATGCTTCAAGCGCTTCTCTCAGCCAGTGCATTCGGACCATCGCGCCGGTCTGCGGCAAGGCGCGGTTTTCCGCGCGCAAAGTTCCGCCGCCGCGTTCGAGGAGCGTTTTCGCGATGAAGAAGCCGAGACCGAGGCCGCCTTCTTCTTCGCCCTTGCTCCTGCGCAAGATGCTTTGCCCGCGTGCACGAAGATAAGGCTCGCCGATACGCCCGAGAATTTCCGGTGCGAAGCCGGGCCCGTCGTCCGAAACCGTAATATTCACCTCGTACTCGTCCCAGTTCGCGTCGATCAGTACTTTCTCTTTCGCAAAATCCGCAGCGTTTTCGATGATGCTCTCCAGTCCGTAGAGGATCGCAGGATTGCGTGCGACGACCGGCTCGCGCGAACGATCGCCGGGCAGACGAATTTCGAACTCGATATCGAAATCGCGTAGCGGAGACACGACT
Source organism: Hyphomicrobiales bacterium (assembly GCA_018335895.1). Lineage (GTDB taxonomy): Bacteria > Pseudomonadota > Alphaproteobacteria > Rhizobiales > Xanthobacteraceae. Next base: position 14,465 of record JAGXQU010000184.1, read on the forward strand.
TCTTCAATCAGATGCGAAAGCGTAATGCGGTCGAAGGGTGCCAATCCCGACTCCAGCGAACTCAACGTGCGCAAAATCGTGCGGCAGCGCTCGGTCTGCTGACGCAGCAGTTTGATGTCGGCGCGATGCGGAGAATTTTCCGGCATCGCGCGCTCGAGTTCGCGGACTACGAGCGCGATGGTCGCAAGCGGCGTGCCGAGTTCGTGCGCCGCCGCCGCGGCCAACCCGTCGATCGCGGAGATTTGCTGTTCGCGCGCGAGCACCAGTTCGGTCGCCGCAAGCGCGTCCGAGAGCTTTCGCGTCTCGTCGGCGACCCGCCATGCATAGGCGCCGATGAACACCACCGAGATCATGATCGAAGCCCAGATGCCCGCGATATAGGCGGTCGGCAGGACAATCGGTTCCCCGCGCCAGGGCAGCGGATGGGAATGTACCGCCAGGGCGCTCGCAACGGCGATGACGAGCCCGCCGAGCAGAACCGTCGTACGCGGCTTCAGCGCCATCGCGGAAATCAGCACCGGCGCAAGGAAGAGCACGCTGAACGGATTGACCAGCCCACCCGTGAGATAAAGCAGCATCGCAAGCTGCATAATGTCGAAGGCGAGCAGCGCACCCGCCTCCTTGTCGGAGAGGCGGTAGGTCGGGCCATAGCCGAGCCTGAGCGCGATGTTCACGGCCGCGGTGATGCCGACGACCGCAAAAGCCGGGATCGCGGGCAGCGAGAAATCGAGCCCCCATTCCACGATGGCAAGGGCGATCGTCTGCCCGGCGACGGCAAGCCAGCGCAGGTTGATCAACGCGCTGAGGCTAAGGCCGAAGTGGTGCGGACCAGGTATGCGGGCCAGAGAGAACGCCATGCGTTACTATTCCAGACGTTTCGGGCGCATGGAAACGAGAATTTCCGGGCGGCATCGCCGCATTTCGGCTAGAAGCCCCCGCTACAGGATCGCGATCCGAAAGTACCCGCGCCCGCCACGCACATGAACGTCAATGTCCCGCCGCCTCCGGCGATCGAAGCCGACCGCCTGACCAAACGCTACGGCGAAGCCGTGGCGGTGGACGGCATTTCTTTCGCGCTGCCGGCCGGAACGGTGACCGGGCTGCTCGGCGGCAACGGTGCCGGCAAGACCACGACCATCGGCATGATCATGTCGCTGGTGGCGCCGACCTCCGGCCGCGTGAGCGTGCTTGGACACGACATGGCGCGCGACGCCTACCGTGTGCTGCACCGGATGAATTTCGAGAGCCCCTATGTCGATCTTCCGCACCGGCTGACCGTGCGGCAGAATCTCTCCGTGTTCGGCAGACTATACGGGGTGAGAAACGTCTCGGAGCGCATCGCGCTGCTTGCCGCCGATCTCGACCTGAAAGACTTCATCGACCGGGCCTCGGGAAAGCTGTCCGCGGGACAGAAGACGCGCGTGGCGCTCGCCAAGGCGCTCATCAACGAACCCGACGTGCTCATTCTCGACGAGCCCACCGCCTCGCTCGATCCCGATACCGCCGACTGGATTCGCGGGCACCTCGAGCGCTACCGCGCGAAGCACAATGCAACCATCCTGCTTGCCTCGCACAACATGGCCGAAGTCGAGCGTCTCTGCGACCGCGTGATCATGATGAAGCGCGGCAAGATCGTCGACGACGACGCGCCCGCGAAGCTCCTCGCGCGCTACGGCCGCCGCAACCTCGAAGAAGTGTTCCTCGACGTCGCCCGCGGACGGAGCGGCGCCGAGAAGGAAGCCGCAGAATGATCGCGACCTCGCCTTCGTTTTCTTTCGCGCGCATCTTCGCAATGGTGATGCGTCACTGGTATCTCCTGCGTTCGTCCTGGCCACGGCTGCTCGAATTGATCTACTGGCCGCTCGTACAGATGGTGATGTGGGGTTTCCTGCAAAGCTTCATGGCGAAGCAAACCGGCGCGCTCGCGATGGCCGCGGGCACGTTTCTCGCCGCGGTGTTGCTGTGGGACATCCTGTTTCGCGGGCAGCTCGGCTTTTCGTTCTCGTTCCTCGAAGAAATGTGGTCGCGCAATCTCGCGAACCTCATGATCTCGCCGCTCAGGCCGGTCGAGTTCGTGCTGTCGATGATTGCGATGAGCGTGATCCGGCTCATCATCGGCGTCGTGCCGGTGACGTTCCTGGCGATGTATTTCTTCGGTTTCAATCTCTGGGGGCTCGGCATCGCGCTCGGCGCGTTCTTCGCTAACCTCCTCCTGACGAGCTGGGCCATCGGCCTGATCTGTGCGGGTCTTGTGTTGCGCAACGGCATGGGCGCGGAGGGCCTGACCTGGTCGATCATGTTCCTGTTCCTGCCCTTGACCTGCGTCTACTACCCGGTGGCGACACTGCCGGTCTGGCTGCAACCGGTTTCCTGGATGCTCCCGCCAACCGCCGTGTTCGAAGGCATGCGTTCGCTCGTGCTCGAAAACACTTTTCGCGCGGACCTCATGCTCTGGTCGTTCGGATTGAACGTGATCTGGATCGCGCTCGCCGGCTGGGCCTTCATGCGGCTGATGCAATCGTCGAAGCGCGCAGGCTCGCTCTTGAGCGTCGGCGAGTAACGATCCCGATTTGACCTGACCAAAAAAACGTCACAGGGTCCCGCGCCGCAACAAACTGCGGTGAAAGGGCCTTATTTGATGCCGATCGGCGAATTCGGACGCGCGCCGGACACCTCCGAGCAGAATAGCGGGCCCTCGTTCGCAAGCCCGCTCTACTGGTTCTACGAGTGGGGGCAGGCAGCGCTCAACCCTTCGCGCGCGCTCGCGGATGCGACGCGTCTCTATTTCAAGAATCCGATCAACCCGCTCTCCCTGACCGAATTCGGAAAGAACATGGCGGCAGCGGCCGAAGTCTTCGAGCGCACGACGCGCCGCTACAGCAAGCCCGAATGGGGCATCGAAACCACCCTCGTCGGCGGCGAGCGCGTGCCGGTCTCGATCCGCACGGTATGGGAGCGGCCGTTCTGCAAGCTCCTGCATTTCGAGCGGCACTTCGAACACGTGCCAAAACGCCCGCAGCCGCGGCTCCTGATCGTCGCGCCGATGTCGGGGCATTACGCGACGCTGCTTCGCGGCACCGTCGAAGCCTTCCTGCCGAACCACGAGGTCTACATCACCGACTGGATCGATGCGCGGATGGTTCCGCTCACGGAAGGTGCGTTCGATCTCGACGATTACATCGACTACGTGATCAGCATGTTCCACTGGCTCGGCATCGGCGCGCATGTGATCGGCGTGTGCCAGCCTTCGGTGCCCGTGCTTGCCGCCGTCGCGCGGATGGAAGCCGAGAACGATCCCTATGTGCCTTTCACCATGACGCTGATGGGCGGGCCGATCGACACGCGCAGGAATCCGACCGCGGTGAACCGGCTCGCAGAAGAGCGCGGCATGAACTGGTTCCGCACGCACGTGATTACCAAGGTGCCGTTTCCGCATCCGGGATTCATGCGCGAGGTCTATCCGGGATTCCTGCAACTCGGCGGCTTCATCGGCATGAACCTCGACCGCCACGTCGAGGCGCATCGCGAACTGTTCAATCATCTCGTCGAGGGCGACGGCGATTCCGCGGGAAAGCACCGGGAGTTCTACGACGAGTATCTCGCGGTGATGGATCTGACCGCCGAGTTCTATTTGCAGACCGTCGACAGGGTTTTCGTCCGCCACGACCTGCCGAACGGAACTTTCAGGCACCGCGACAAGTTGGTGAACCCGTCGCTGATCCGCCGGACGGCGCTGCTCACCATCGAGGGCGAGAACGACGACATCTCCGGCATCGGCCAGACGCAGGCGACGCACGATCTCTGCACGAACATTCCGGAGAGCAAGAAAGTTCACTACATGCAGCCGAAAGTCGGCCATTACGGTGTATTCAACGGCTCCCGTTTCCGCGCGGAGATCGCGCCGCGCATCTCGGACTTCGTGCTTTCGAACAACGCGAACTACGCCGACGGCTCGAGCGCCTCATCCCGCGCAAAACCGCGCAACGGCGCGTGATTTCTTCCCGGCTTGCCTAAATTCGCCATCGGCGCTTGCCTGACTGGCATGTCAGGCGAATCAGCGTGATGCGGATGCGGATCCTCAATTTCCTGAACCGGCAGCAGAAACCGCCGGCGCAGAAGATAAGCGTCTTCTGCGGCGAGCAGAGCTATGATCTTGCGATCGTCCGCCATCCGCGTGCCCGGCGCTATACGATCCGTGTGCGCGAAGCCTATCGCGATGTCGTGTTGACGATGCCGATACGCGGCAATCTCGCCGACGCCCGCATCTTCGCGCAGAAGCACGTCACCTGGATCGCATCGAAGGTCGCGCGGCTGCCCGATATCGTGCCCTTCTCGGATGGCGAGATCATTCCGTTCAGGGGCACGCCGCACCGGATCGTGCACCGGCCGCAGGCGCGCGGAACCGTCTGGGTCGGACAAGATGACAGCGGGAATGCGTCGATCTTTGTCGCCGGCAATGCCGCGCATGTTTCGCGCCGGGTAACCGATTTCTTGAAGCGCGAAGCAAAGAAGGCCTTGACCGAAGCGAGCCGCGCCTATGCCGCGAAGATCGGCGTCACCATCGGCAGGATCGGCTTGCGCGACTCCGCTTCGCGCTGGGGATCGTGCTCCGAGAGCGGATCGCTCTCCTATTCGTGGCGGTTAATCCTCACGCCGGAATTCGTGCTCGATTATCTCGCCGCGCACGAGATCGCGCATCGAATCGAACTCAATCACTCCGGCCGCTTCTGGAAGCTGCTCGATTCGATGACGCCCGACCGCGTGCGTGCGGAAGCATGGCTCGGCGCCCACGGCAATGGCCTGCACCGCTACGGCAACGTGCGAAGCTAGAATGCGCGCGCGTTTAGCTTTTTGTGCGTGATCCTTTCCGAAAACCGCTTCACACTTTTCGGGGATTACGCTTTTAGTTTCTGCGAATACCGAACAGGCGGTCGAGGAACCAGCCATCCATGCCACGGTCTGCCTGCCGCTCGTCCTGAAGCCGGTCATTGCGTACGTCGGCGGG
>JAGXQU010000185.1 GCA_018335895.1 Hyphomicrobiales bacterium
GCCGCGCCCGTGATAGGCGTTCACGTTCTGGCCGATCAGCGTGATTTCCTTCACGCCCTGCGCGATCAGTCCTTCCGCTTCCGAAAGAATGCGTTCAGGCGAACGCGAGGCCTCGTTGCCGCGCGTGTAGGGCACGACGCAGAACGTGCAGAACTTGTCGCAGCCTTCCTGCACGGTCACGAACGCGGAAATTCCGCGCGCACGCGTGATCTCGGGCTTTGGTGCGGCAAGCTGCTCGAACTTATCCTCGACCGCGAATTCGGTATCGACGACCGCTTCGCCATCTTTTGCGCGCGCAACGAGTTCGGAGATGCGGTGGATGTTCTGCGGCCCGACCACGACACGGACCGAAGGCGCGCGGCGGATGATTTCCTTGCCTTCGGCCTGCGCGACACAACCTGCGACCGCGATCATCGGCTTGCGGCCGTGCAGCGCGGCCTCCTCGCGCATTTCGCGGAGCCGTCCCAGTTCGGAATAGACCTTCTCGACCGCCTTCTCGCGGATATGGCAGGTGTTCAGAATAATAAGGTCGGCTTCCTCGGCTGACGCCGTTTCGGCGTAACCGTCGCGCGCCAGCGTGTCCGCCATACGACGCGCGTCGTAGACGTTCATCTGGCAGCCGAACGATTTGATATGGACCTTGCGGCTTTCGCTCATCGCGCCGGAAGTGGAACGCGCGGCCTCCCGCTTAGGTTGCGGCGGCAAGGCAGTTCACCCTGAATTGGCATGTTGGAAAGTCTTAGCGTCTTTCCCCGGCCAAGCAAACGAAATCCGTAAGCAGTTCCGGACGGCCTGCCAGAGACAGGGAAGCGAGGGTCCGGACGGTCGATTCCACGTTGCGGGACAAGGTCTTGCGGTCGTCCTCGTGGGCCACTTCCATGACCTTGCCGAAGGCGACGGTAACGTCGATGGCCCCCTCTTTGAGCACGCGCAGAAGGTGCGGCAAGAGGTCCATATCCCCGTACCAGGCGGCAACTTCGCGATGCCGGCGGCCCATCGGGATTCCATGAAACTTGCGATAGGCGATCGCGACCGGCTGCACGAAACCGCGGCCATTCTCTTCCATTGCGTCGCGCAATCCGCCGAGCAGCGCGGAACGGAACTGCAAAACCCGGTTGCCGTCGCTTGAGGTTCCTTCGCCGAACAGCACGACCGGATCGCCGCCCGAAAGCGTCCTTGCGATCGACTTGTTTACCTGTCCGGTGCCGTGACGTCTGGAGCGGTCGACGAAGATCGAGCGTTGCAGCCGCGCGAAGGTGCCGAACAGCGGCCAGTTCGCAATTTCGCTTTTCGCGATGAAGCAGAGCGGGCCGGTTGAGCCGAGCACCACGATGTCGAGCCAGGACGCGTGATTGGAAACGAACAGCAGCGGCCGGTTCTGTTCCGACGGCACGCCGAGCACTTCAACCCTGATGTTCAGTATTTTCAGTACCGTGCGGTGAAACCAGACCGGCAGCGTTCGCAAGAGCGGCAGCTTCAGCTTCAGTGCGAGCCACTGCAGCGGAAGCGTCGCCGCGAGAACGAGAACGAACATCGTCGTTCGATACGCGAAGCCCATGATGTTACGAGGTCTTGCCCTTCAGGCGTACCGCATAGAGCTCGAGCCGGTGGCCGACGAGCTTGAAGCCGTGACGCCGCGCAATCTCTTCCTGGAGCCGCTCGATTTCCTCGGAACGGAACTCGATGACGGTTCCGCTATTCACGTCGATCAGGTGGTCGTGGTGCTCGTCCGGCACCTGTTCGTAGCGCGAGCGGCCTTCACGGAAATCGTGGCGCTCGATGATGCCAGCGTCCTCGAAGAGTTTGACGGTGCGATAGACGGTGGAAATCGAAATCTTGTCGTCGATCGCGGACGCGCGGCGATAGAGTTCCTCGACATCGGGATGATCCTGCGATGCGCCGAGTACGCGCGCGATCACGCGGCGCTGTTCGGTCATGCGCATGCCTCTGGCCGCGCAGGCCTGTTCGATCGCGGAAATATCCTTGCCGTTCGTCAATTTCTAGGCCTCGTTCATTCCGGCACGGACTCTAAGCGGCAGGCCTACGCGCGTCCACCCGCGCTTACCCGGCAAGATCACGGCCGAGCACGAGCGCGGCAGCATTGCCCTCGGGATTACGATAATACCCGGCGCGGCGGCCGACTTGGCTGAACCCCGCGCGCGCATACAACTTCCGCGCCTGGGCGTTTCCTTCATCGACCTCCAGAAAGACGCGCGAAACGCCCGCCGCGGCAAGCCGGCTCAGATGTTTTGAAAGCAGTTTCGTCGCCGTTCCGTGCCCGCGCTCGCCGGGCGCAAGCGCGACAAGGAATATTTCCGCTTCGTTCTCGACGCGATGGGACAGCACGAAGCCGACGACGGCGCCGCGTCCGCCGTTGGCCCGCGCCACGTGCGCGATGGCTGCGCGATCGGCGAGCAGCCGCTCGAATTCGCTCTCGCTCCAGCCGTGGCGGAAAGAAATGCGATGCAGTGCTGCGAGCGCCGCCGCGTCGCCGGGCCGCGCGTCGAGGAATGCGGGCTCGGCCCGCCGGAAGAAGTCTGCGAGTTTTCCGATCATCGCCGCGCGACGTGATGCGAAGTCTGCGGCGTCACGTCAGGCGCACGCAGATAAAGCGGCTTTGCCGGCGCACGCACCGGGTCGGCCGTGGCTGCAAGCCTTGCCACCCATTCGATGCTCGGCTTCGTGCGGACATTGACTGAGACCGGCGCGGCGCCGGTCTGCCGCGGCCAGTATGATGCAAGCAGCTCCGCGGCAGGGCCGGTGATGCGGGTGGGACCTGCGGTAATCGTTCGGATCGCTTCGTCGAGCGATGTGCAACGCGGGCTCAGCAGCACGCGCTGGCCGGCTCCCGCCATGTGAAAATAGACATTGCCGTGGCGCGCATCGATGGCGGAGACGACCGGTACGGCGGGGTCTTCCGCAATCACAGGCGCGCTGAGTGCTGCGAGCGTGGAGATGCCGATGGTTGGCTTGCCTGAAGCGAGCGCGAGTCCTTTCGCGGCGGAGATGCAGACCCGAAGACCCGTGTAGCTGCCCGGCCCAACAGTGGTCGCGATCCGGTCGATCGCGGAAAAATCGAGCCGCGCCGTTTTCATCGCCTCATCGATCAGCGGAATGAGCGCTTCGGCATGGCCCCGCCGCATGTCGAGAGAAAAGTTCGCGAGCAGCTTCTCCGTGCCGGAATCGAATACCGCTGCCTGGCAGGCGTCGAGCGCGGTGTCGATTGCAAGGATTTTCATGGACGGCGCAATCCGGAGAGCGGCGGCGCATGCGTCTTAAATGAAACGGGCCGCCCGATAAAGGCGGCCCGCTATCATCACATCGGCCGGACTTCCTGCACGTCCGGCACGAAATGCCGGAGCAGGTTTTCGATGCCGTTCTTGAGGGTCGCGGTCGAGGAAGGGCAGCCGGCACAGGCGCCCTTCATATTCAGGAATACGATGCCGTCTTTATAGCCGCGGAAGGTGATGTCGCCGCCGTCGTTCGCGACGGCCGGGCGGACACGCGTTTCGATCAGCTCCTTGATCGTCGCGACGGTCGAAGCGTCATCGGCGTCGAAGAACTCCTCGTCTGCCGAAGTCATCTGCGAAGCGCCCGTCTTCAGGATCGTCTCGCCGGAAAGATAGTGTTCCATGATCGCGCCGAGGATCGCAGGCTTCAGATGCTGCCATTCGCCCTCGGACTTGGTCACGGTGATGAAATCCTGCGCGAAAAACACGCCGGAGACCTGCGGGATTTCGAAGAGCTTCGCCGCGAGCGGGGAGCGCGCGGCCTCTTCCTTGGTGCGCAGATCGAGCGTGCCCTGCGGCAGCACCGCCTTGCCCGGAAGGAACTTCAGCGTCGCCGGATTGGGCGTGGTTTCGGTCTGGATGAACATGCTACCGGCCTCCTTCAGGCCAAATCGGCGTGACTGCCCGGTAATGTAGGTGCTCTGGCGGGTTTTCGGAAGGGACCCCGCGCAATGCCTATATGCCAGGCGGACTACGCCAGGGCGTCGAGTTCTTCGTCGGTGAGCTGGCCCGGCACGATCGTGATCGGAATGGTCATGGTCACCGAACGCGAGCTTGCGAGCGAGGAGACCAAGGGCCCCGGCCCCTGGTTGCCGGTTCCGGCCGCAAGCACGAGCACGCCGATATCCGGGTCCTCGTCGATCAGCTTCTGGATTTCCTCGGCCTTGCCGCCTTCGCGGATCACCAGTTCCGCATCGACCCCCGCGAGGTGCCGCGCCCGCGCGGCGAAATGATCGAGGCGCTTCTCGACCTCGTCGCGGGCTTCCGCGCGCATCAATTCGCCGACTCCGAGCCACTGCTGGTTCGCTTCGCCGGTCGAGATCACGGCAAGCATCACGAGCTTTCCGCCCGTGCGTACGGCGCGGCGGCTCGCGTAATAGACTGCGCGGTCGCATTCGGGCGTTTCGTCGATGACGACGAGAAATTTTCGATGATGGCCGGACTCGAAACTCTGTCGCGTGCGGGGCATTTCGCAATTCCGGTTGACGGCGGAGCCTGCCACGCGAATGCCGCGCGGCCAAGCGGCCTGTTGTTCTAGCGGCGCGTCAGGTCGAGGAGCCGACGAAGCCGACGATTTTGCCGACTTCTTTCATGGTCTGATTCGCGATCACGCGCGCCCGTGACGCGCCGTCGGCGAGAACCTGATCGATATGGCCGGGGTCGGCGGTGAGCCGCTTCATTTCCGCGCCGATCGGGCCGAGCTTCGTCACCGCGAGTTCGGTCAGCGCTTCCTTGAACTTCGAAAACTGCGCGCCCGCAAATTCTTTCACTACGTTCTCGGCCGTCGTGTCGGCGAGTGCTGCGTAGATGCCGGCGAGATTATCCGCTTCGGGGCGCTGTTCCATTTCCTTGATGTCGGATGGAAACGGATGCGGGTCGGTTTTCGCCTTGCGGAATTTCTGCGCGATCGTATCGGCGTCGTCGGTAAGATTGATGCGCGAATTGTCGGAGGCGTCCGACTTCGACATTTTCTTGGTGCCGTCGCGGAGCGACATCACCCGCGTCGCGGGACCGGAGATCAGCGGCTCGGTCAGCGGAAAATAGGCGTCCCCGAAACCGAGATCGCTGATCCTTTTGCCGAAGTCGTTGTTGAACTTCTGCGCGATGTCGCGGCAAAGCTCGAGGTGCTGCTTCTGGTCTTCGCCGACCGGCACGTGGGTCGCGCGATAGACGAGAATGTCCGCGGCCATCAGGTTCGGATAGGCGTAGAGACCGACTGAAGCGTTCTCGCGGTCCTTGCCGGCCTTCTCCTTGAACTGCGTCATGCGGTTGAGCCAGCCGAGACGCGCCACGCAATTGAATATCCAGGCAAGCTCGGCATGTCCCGAGACCTGGCTCTGGTTGAATACGATGTGCTTTTTCGGATCGATGCCGCAGGCGATGAAGGCGGCGGTCACTTCGCGGATGTTGCGCGTAAGTTCCTCCGGCTCCTGCCAGACCGTGATCGCGTGAAGATCGACCACGCAGTAGACGCATTCGTGTTGCGCCTGCAATTCGACGAAGCGCTTGATTGCGCCGAGATAATTGCCGAGGTGGAGGTTTCCGGTGGGTTGAACGCCGGAGAATACCCGCTGGTGGAAGGCGGCCATCTGTCTGATCCCTTAGAATATCGCGGGCCGCGTCATGACACGGCCGCGCGCGGGCTAGCAAGGGCTTGGGAGGGAAATAACCGGCCCAACATTGCGGGCGCCGCCGGGCTTTGCTACCCGGTGCGCCGACCGGGGAGATATTCATGTCCGCAACGCGCTACGACGTCATCGGCATCGGCAATGCGATTGTCGACGTTCTTTCTCATTCCGACGACGATTTTCTCGCACGGCAGAAGATGCCGAAAGGATCGATGTCGCTGATCGACGAAAAGCGGGCCGAGGCGATTTATAACGCCATGGGTCCGGTGATCGAATGCTCCGGCGGATCGGCGGCGAACACGATCGTCGGCGTCGCCATGCTCGGTGGTAAAGCGGCCTTTATCGGCAAGGTGAAAGACGACGAACTCGGCCACACCTTCGCGCGCGACATCCGCGCTTCCGGCGTTGCGTACACGACGCCGCTCGCAACAGAAGGCCCTTCGACCGCGCGCTGCTATATTCTGGTGACCCCGGACGGCCAGCGGACGATGAACACCTATCTCGGTGCGGCACAGGATCTTTCACCTGGCGACATTTCTTCCGATGAAATCCGCTCGGCGAAAGTGCTTTATCTCGAGGGCTATCTCTGGGATCCGAAGCAGGCGAAGGAAGCGTTCGTCAAGGCGGCGGGGATCGCGCATGAGAGCGGCCGCACGGTTGCGCTGACGCTCTCGGATGCGTTCTGCGTCGATCGCTATCGCAAGGAATTTCTCCTGCTCATTCGCAACAAGACCGTCGATCTGTTGTTCGCGAACGAAGCCGAATTGAAGAGCCTGTACGAAACCGGCGATTTCGATGCTGCGGTGGAAGCGCTTCGCAAGGACGCGGGTATCGCCGTCGTGACAAGAAGCGAGAAGGGCGCCATGGTCGTAACCAAGGACACCATCGATGCCGTTCCGGCATTTCCGGTCGAGCGCGTGGTCGATACCACGGGCGCGGGCGATCTGTTCGCGGCCGGCTTCCTTTACGGTTTCGCGAACGACATGCCGCACACGAATTCGCTGAAGCTGGGTGCGCTTTGCGCCGCCGAGATCATTTCGCATATCGGCGCGCGGCCTGCGAAAAATCTCCGCGATCTCGCAAGCGAGAGCGGGCTGCTGAAGTAACCTCTTAGTCGTCATGCCCGGCCCCCAAGTCGGCTTTAGCCGACTTGGGCATTTGAATAGGCCGATGCCGGGCAAGCCCGGCTTGAGTGACAAGCCGGCCACGACGAAATTTAGATCTACAAGCGCAGGTGCTTACCCGCTCACATTGTACGCGGCGATTGCCGCCATGTTCACGAGGTCGGAGTCTTTCGCGGACAACGGCACGATCTGCACCGAGCGGTCGAGACCGACAAGCAGCGGGCCGATCACGGTGGCGCCGCCCAATTCCTGCAAAAGCTTGGTCGAAATCGCCGCTGAGTGGAATGCCGGCATCACGAGCACGTTCGCAGATCCGGTGAGGCGGCTGAACGGATAGGCGGCGGCGAGATCACGGTTCAGCGCGACGTCGGCGGCCATTTCGCCGTCGACTTCGAAATCGACCTTGCGCTGATGCAGAAGCTTCACCGCATCCTTCACATGCTGCGTGCGCTCTCCGGGCGGATGGCCGAAGCTCGAAAACGCGAGCATTGCAACCCTCGGCTCGTAGCCGAGGCGGCGTGCGACGCCTGCGGCCTCGACGGCGATTTCGGCGAGTTCTTCCGCGTTCGGCAGTTCGGTGACCGCGGTATCTGCGATCAGCACCGTGCGGCCGCGCGAGATCACGAGCGACACGCCCATCACGCGATGGCCCGGCTTCGGATCGATCACGCGCCGCACGTCCTCGAGCACGACCGAATAGTTGCGGGTGACGCCGGAAACCATCGCATCGCCGTCACCCAGCGCGACCATACAGGCCGCGAAGTGATTGCGGTCGTTGTTCACGAGCCGCAGGCAGTCGCGGTAGAGATGGCCTTCGCGTTGCAGGCGCTCGTAGAGATAGTTCGCGTAATCGGTGGTGCGCTTCGAGAGTGCGGCGTTGTGAATCTCGACGCCTTCGGGAATCTCGACGCCCGCGAGCTTGGCGGTTTCCTTCACGCGCGCCTCGCGGCCGACGAGGATTGCCGTGCCGAGGCCGCGCGAGACGAAGCTTACCGCCGCGCGGATGACCTGCTCTTCTTCGCCTTCAGCGAACACAACCTTCTTCGGCTGGCGGCGGAGCCGCTCATATACCTGCTGCAACACGCCCGCGATCGGATCGCGCCGATTGCGGAGCTGCTGTGCGTAGGCCTCCATGTCGATGATCGGACGGCGCGCAACGCCGGTATCCATCGCGGCTTTCGCAACCGCCGGCGGCACGTGAGAGATCAGCCGCGGATCGAACGGCACAGGGATCAGATAGTCCGGACCGAATTTCGGACGCTGGCCGTAGGCCGCGGCGACTTCGTCGGGCACGTCCTCGCGCGCGAGTTCTGCAAGCGCCTGAGCGGCCGCGATCTTCATTTCCATGTTGATCGTGGTCGCGCGCACGTCGAGCGCGCCACGGAAGATATAAGGGAAGCCCAAGACGTTGTTGATCTGGTTCGGGTAGTCGGAACGGCCGGTGGCCATGATCGCGTCTTCGCGGATCTGCGCCACTTCCTCGACCGTGATTTCCGGATCTGGGTTCGCCATAGCGAAGATCACCGGATTCGGCGCCATCGATTTCACCATGTCGGCGGTGAAGGCGCCCTTCTGCGAGAGGCCAAAAGCGATGTCCGCGCCCACAAAGGCGTCTTTCAGCGTGCGCGCCTTGGTATCGGCGGCGTGTGCCGATTTCCACTGGTTCATGCCCTCGGTGCGGCCCTTGTAGATCACGCCCTTGGTGTCGCAGAGGATCACGTTGTTCGGATGCATGCCGAGCGACTTGAGCAACTCGACACAGGCGATGCCGGATGCGCCGGCGCCGTTCACGACGAGTTTCGCCTTCTTGATGTCGCGGCCCGTAAGGTGCAGCGCATTGATGATGCCGGCGGCAGCGATGATCGCGGTGCCGTGCTGGTCGTCATGGAATACGGGGATGTCGAGCATCTCGCGCAGGCGCTGCTCGATGATGAAGCACTCCGGCGCCTTGATGTCCTCGAGGTTGATGCCGCCGAAGGTGACGCCCATCGGCTTCACCGCATTGATGAATTCGTCCGGATCTTCGGTGTTCATTTCAATGTCGAAGGCGTCGATGTCGGCGAAGCGCTTGAAGAGAACGGCCTTGCCTTCCATCACGGGCTTCGAGGCAAGCGCGCCAAGGTTTCCGAGACCGAGAATCGCGGTGCCGTTCGAAATCACGCCGACAAGGTTGCCCTTCACGGTGTAATCGAAGGCGCGGCTCGGATCTTCGGCAATGGCAAGTACGGGTACGGCGACGCCGGGGGAGTAGGCGAGCGAGAGATCGCGCTGGGTCGCCATCGGCTTGGTCGCGACGACTTCGAGCTTTCCGGGCCGTCCGGACGAATGAAACTGCAGCGCTTCCTGATCGGTAAATGTCGGCCGCGCACTGCGGCTCTTCTTCTCAGTCATACTCTACTCCCTGGGCCCGGATGTGTGCCGGGGCCGGGACCATAGCGCCGCGACTGCTACGGGCTCAAGTCATTGACGGAGAAGAAAAAAGACTAAGACCGGTCGTTTTATGAGTTTTTTCGTCCTGTCAGCACGACAATCAGGCCGAGGATTGCGCCTCCGGCCATCACGATCGGCAGCCCCGGCAGCACGGGGTAGGGCAACAGACCCAGAAGCATCGTGCCGAATGCGCCGCCGGCCATCTGGAAGAAGCCGATCAGAGCCGAGGCCGCTCCCGCCTTTTCCGGAAACGGCCGGAGCGCGAAAACCGTCGAGAGCGGATTGACGACGCCCATTCCGAACAGAAAGAACAGAAGTACGCCGAGTACGGCGAACATTCCCGGATCGCCCGCGATCGAGAGTGCGAGGATCGCGGAAGAGCCGATCAGCATCATCACGAGTCCGAAAACAATCGGACGATAGCCCGGCCATTTTTTCGCAAGCCGCGGCGCGCTGAAGCCGCCGGCAAAGACTGCGAACACAGTCACGCAGGGAATCAGACCGAACAGCACGGGCGGGACGCCATAGCGCTCGATGAAAATACCCGGCGCTGACGCGAAGAAAGCGAACAGTCCGGCCATCGCGCAGGTCGTTGCCAGCGTCGGCACGATGAAGTCCCGCCTCGCGAGCAGCGTGAAGTAACTTCCGAAAGCCTGACGGATGCCCGGCGCGGTGTCGCGTGCATGATGGGTTTCGGGAACGCGCAGCCACACGATGACGGCTGCGAGGACGCCCACGATCGCAAGCAGCGCGAACGTTGCGCGCCAACCGAAGAAGGCTTCGATGAGGCCGCCGATCAATGGCGAGAAGCCGGGCGCTGCGGCGACCATCGTAGTGACGAAACCCAGCGAACGGGTCAATTCGTCGCCTTCGAACAGATCTCGTGCGACCGCGCGTGCGAGCACCGAGCCGGTGCAGGCGGCAACTGCCTGCGCTACGCGAAGACCGAGCATCCACTCGATATTGACGGCGGCGGCAATGAGCGCGCTGGTCAGGGCATAGAGCGCGAGGCCGGACAGGAGCAGCGCGCGGCGGCCGAGCTTGTCCGAGAGCGGGCCGATGACGAGTTGGCCGGCAGCGAAGCCGAGCAGGAATACGGTGAGCGTAAGCTTCACCTGTGCCGGTGTCGCCGCGAGATCTTTTCCGAGCGACGGGAAAGACGCGAGGTACATGTTGGTCGCGAGCATGCCGAGGGCTGCGAGCAGCGTGAGAAAAAAGAGAAGGGTTCTGCCTTCGAGCCGGGCGGGCTTCGCGGCGATTGCTGCTTCCATGCTCATGGGCGGTTTCCTCTGCTGTTTGCCCAATCTCATGCGCCGCTTGCCGCGTCAATAATTAGATGATAGTCATCATCTATTCACGGAATGCATGGCTGAGACAGGAAGTTGCGCAATTCGAGAGAAGCCGCCGCCGAAAATCGCGAGCGTATTGTCGCCGTCGCCGCGAAGCTGTTTCGCGAACGCGGGCTCGCTGCCGTCGGCGTCGCCGAACTGATGGACGCCGCGGGCATGACGCATGGCGGCTTCTACAAGCATTTCTCTTCCAAGGACGCGCTGATCGACGAGGCCTGCCGGTATTCCTTCACCGAGCCGGGCGGGAGCCTGCGTGCGGCCGCGGAAAAAGCGGCCCCGGGCGAAGAACTGAGAACGATCATCGATCGCTATCTGTCGCGCCGCCACCGCGACAACCCGGGATCGGGCTGCGCGCTCGCTGCGCTCGGGGGTGAGGTCGGCAATCGCGAAAGCCCGGCGCGCGCCGCCTTGCAGGCGGGACGCGAACGGCTCG
>JAGXQU010000186.1 GCA_018335895.1 Hyphomicrobiales bacterium
GTCGGCGAGCCGCAGGAAATCATGCTGCAGATGATCGAGGCCACGATGCCCGCGCTGCCGTCGGACAGACCTCGCTATCTCATGGGTGTCGGAACGCCGGACGACCTCCTGCAAGCGGTTTCGCGCGGGATCGATATGTTCGATTGCGTGATGCCGACGCGGGCAGGCCGTCATGCGCTCGCCTATACGCGTTTTGGACAGCTGAACCTGAAGAACGCGAAGCATGCCGAAGATCCTCGACCCATCGACGAGAGCAGCGATTGTCCGGCCGCGCGGGACTATTCGCGCGCCTATCTGCATCATCTCGTGAAGGCGAACGAAATCCTCGGTTCGATGCTTCTGAGCTGGAACAACGTCGCCTATTATCAATCGCTGATGGCGGGCGCGCGCGAGGCGATCGCGAAAGGCCGCTTCCGCGACTATTTCGATGAAACGATTGCAGGATGGTCGCGCGGCGAAGCCGAAGCGGCGTAATCAGCGCAGGTTGAAGCGGACGGGTGCCGCGAAGGTTATGCTGCCGAGTCCGAGCGAAGCCGGGATCGGCGGGAAGGGCGAAGCACGCTGCACCATTGCGATCGCTGCCTGATCAAGCGTTCCTGTTCCGCTGCTGACCGCGAGTGAAACTGCAACGACGGTTCCGCTTGCGGCGAGCGTGAAGCGGACGGTACTGACGCCGGTTGCGCGCGCGGCGCGGGCCGCCTCGGGGTAGACGCGATAGCGCTGGAGATGGGCGATCACCAAAGCGTTGTAGGAAGATGCAGCGGCTTGTCCGCCGTGCTGGACCTGGCCACTGGCTCCCGCCTGACTTTGGTTTCCCGGGCTGCCGGCGGCGCGGCTGGGAGCGGCGGCGATACTAGGTGCGGCCTGTTCCTGCCTTTTCTTTTGCGCTTCGGCTTTCGGTTGTTCGGCCGCCTTCGGCTTCGCTTCGGCGGTATCTACCTTTTTCTGATTGGGAGACTGCGCGGTCTCGCTGGTCTCGGCTTTCTTCGGTTGCGCGAATTCTTCCTTCGGAAGCACGAACTGCGGCGCGTTGTTGGGCGCGATTTCCGCCTTCTTCGCCTCGGCCTGCCTTTCCTGCTGCTTGACCTGTGGCGGAGTATTGGTCTGCTTGACCGCATCCGGCGAAGTCATGTTCGAAGACGTCTTCGCGGGCGGAAGCCTGAGTTCGGCGACGATTTCGATGTCGAGCACGGTAGCGCCGTCGGACGCTTTGCCGCCCGCGTTGGCCGCCCGCTCGACATCGTTCACGAAGGAGACATGCATCGCCGCGAAGGCCACGAGGTGAAGAAGCACGGCTGCGATCAGCGCCTGCTTTAGCCAACCGCGGTAACGAGGGGGCAGGATCGTCGGACGATCAGCCGGCGCTACGCCGCTAACGGTCGCTTGGGCTCGTTTGGAAGCGGCAGCTGGCTTGCGTTCGAGCTCGACGGCAGGTGCCTGCGCCCGCCCGAAAGCGGCATTTGCGCCGCCGACACGTAAGCGGAACGGCAGGATGGCCGCGCCGGATGGCGCTTCCTCCTCCCGCCGTGCAGGCTTTGGCGCGCTGCCGATCATGCGTGTAATGCGGCCTTTCCGGACGCCTTCTGCTCAAGCACCGACTCGAAACCCTCGAACTCGGGATGACCGAGATACATCGGGACCGCAGGCTTATGCTCGCCCGCGCGGGCATGGGCAATACGGAAAGCGTCGGACTTCGTCCAGTTCTCGAAGTCGCCTTTGGTTCTCCATGCGGTATGGGACGAATAGAGGGTGTGGTCGTCCTTTCTGGGACCCTTCAGGAGGTGAAACTCCATAAAGCCGGGCATGGTGTTCAGGTAGGATTCGCGCTCGCGCCAGACGCGCTCGAATGCGTCCTCCTGACCGAGGGTTACCTTGAAGCGGTTCATCGCGATGAACATGACGTTTTCCTTCTGTTGGCCTCGCGGCTGCTGGCAGAGTGACGTCTCCGGTTCGCGGCCGGAAACGCGAAGTTGCCGAATCCGGTCAGCCCGGATACGGCAGCTTCACTTTCGACGCTCCCGGAGGAGCGATTTGCGGCGGAGCCTGAGCGGTTCCGCCGGCATTCACCGTGCGGCGAGCGCCTGCCACGCGCCGACGTCGTTGTTGAACTTCACCGTGAGACCGGCCTTCACGATCGTGCCTGCGCTCGGGAAAGTCTGCGCGCCGGCGCCGCCCGAGCCCGGATAGACCTGTCCGTAAGGCGCATACTGCTCGTTCAGCAGGTTATCGACCGAGAGACTCCAGATTGCGTTCGGAGTAGGCGCGTAGCCGAGATACAGATCAACGAGGTTGTAGGAACCGGTCGGCGGCAGGTCCGGGCTACCCGTGATCAGTGCGCTGTTCGGAATGTCCGACGCATCTTTCGCAGATATCGCGGCCCAGCGAACGGACACCAGCATTTTGCCGTGAAGCATACGCACGCCGAACGTCGTCGCGATCTGATCAGCGGGGATCTTCAGGAGCGGCGTTCCGTCGAGTGAGTTGACGCCGCGAACGCGCGAGCCCGACACGCCGGCGAACCAAAGTCCGGCGTCGTAGTTCACTTCGAATTCCGCGCCTTCGAGCTGGGCTTCCTGCACGTTCTGGTACTGGATGCAGAACGGATGGCCGCCGGCAGGGCACGCGCCGGTGCCGGTCGCGACCGTCGCCTGATCGATGTAGTTCGCGACGTCGTTGCGATAGACGTTCACCTTGCCGCGGAACGCGTCACCGCTCTGGAAGATATTGTCGTGCTTCAGGTTGAGGCCGGCTTCCTTGTTCTTGCCGGTCTCGGGCCGCAGCGCGAGGTTCGGCAGGAAGATGAAGTTCGAGCCGGGGCCGAAGAACGGATGCTGGCCGGTCACGAAAGCTTCAGTGACCGCCGGCGCACGATAGCCTTCGGCATAGCTGACGTAAGGCTGGATGCCCTCAACCGGCGTGACGCCGATGGTGAACTTCGGCGACAGGCGGTCGCCGCTCGACCCCGTGCCGCCGCTGAGATCGTAGCGGTCGTAGCGGAGCGCGCTGATGAGTTCGAGCCATGAGCTGTAGTTCGACTTCAACTGTGCGAAGCCGCCGCCGACGGTGCGCGATCCGTTCGGCGTGAACAGATCGCCGGTACCGTTCGGGTCGGTGACG
Organism: Hyphomicrobiales bacterium; assembly: GCA_018335895.1. Lineage (GTDB taxonomy): Bacteria > Pseudomonadota > Alphaproteobacteria > Rhizobiales > Xanthobacteraceae. The sequence continues at coordinate 3,118 of JAGXQU010000186.1, forward strand.
TTGACCTGATCGTGGAACAGATCGAAGCCGTAGGTGAAGGCATGGCGGAGGCCGCCGGTCTGGAAGCGGCTCGTATTGTTCGCATCGAAGCCGGCCGTGTCGACGACGAACGAGCGGCGGTCGCCGATTGCCCCGGTCGCGGCACTCGCGGTTCCCGCAACCTTCAACATGTTTACGTCAGTGCGGTTGTAATAGGCGTTGATGTCGAAGTGCAGCAGATCGTCGTCGGGCCGCCCATAGCGCCAGCGCACGTTCATGGTCGTCGTATTCACGTTGTTGTCGAATACCGTGGAGGTCGCCGGAATCGGCACGCCGTTCAGGTGGTTGAACACCGAATGCAGGATACTCGTTTTGATTTCGTGCCCATCAGCCGGGCGGAAAGTCGTCTTCCAGATGCCCGAGAAATTCGTGTTGCCGGTGTTCTGCCACTCGGTGCCGTTGCCGTCCTTGTAGTTGTTGTTGTCGCGGAACGAGCCGCCGAACAGGATGTCCAGATTGGCGGTTGGCCGGCTTGCGATGAAATGCGAGGTCGAGGCGCGGAAAGTGTTCGAACCGATTTCGTAGTTGCTGAGCACGCCCCATTGCTGATGCGGAGCGATGACGTCCTCGACGTCCCTTGTGCGGAACTGGACCACGCCGCCGATGGCGCCACTGCCGTAGATGTTCGATGCCGGGCCACGCACCACGTCGATGCCGCCGATCATCGCCGGATCGATATAGAACTGGCCGTCGGCGTTATGGCCCGTGCGCTGGAAATTCTGGCGCGCGCCGTCGATCAGCACGGCGACACGGCCGAAATCCTGCAAGCCTCGGATATTGATTGCGGTCGCGGGGTCGTCGCCGCGCTGCTGGAAATTCACGCCGGGAATTCCGAAAAAGAGGTCGGATGTTCGGTTGGCCTGCAACTGCTGAATCTGATCGGCGCGCACCGTGCTCACAGGCGCGAGCGCATCGATCGCGAGTTCCTGCGTTTTGGACGCGATGATCGTGATTGCGTCGAGAAGAATCGTCTGCGCCGAAGCCGGCGCAGCGGAAGCAACTGCAAATGATGTTGTCGTGCCTAGCAGCGCAAGAATGCGCGTTGTCGTCCCAGCCATTTTGAAGCCCCACTTTATTTTTGTTCGCCGGGGCTCGCGGGCGGCAGCGGACACTGCGGCTAGCTGGCGGGCATTTGCGATCGATGATCCGTCGCAAACTGATTGCTATCCGTACCAATGCGGAGTACTAGGGTCAAGTTATTGAAATCACTAGATAAAAACAGTTCTAAACTGAACGCAGTTCGGAATTGTTCAAATGAACGTGGCTACAGCGAGCAATGGATACAGCACCGATGCGGAAAGAGGCCGAAACGACAGAGATTGCGAACCAGAGCGGCACATCGGCTTCGCAGTTGCGCAAGATCGACGTCGTGAGCAACCGCATCGAGAGCCGTGATCTGTTTGTCGCAACGAAAGAAATCACGATCGGCCACGAAGGCGAAGTGTATCGGCTGCGTCTTACCGCGTTGAACAAGCTGATCCTGACAAAATGAAGAACCGTTACCCACGCATCATCTTCTTCGCGGCCTTGATGGCGGCGGCAACATTTTCGGCGAGTGCGGGCGCGTGGACGATCACCGATGCGTCCGGACGCAAGATCGAGATTGCGGATGTCTCCCAAATCGTGACGGTCGGCGGCGCGGTGACCGAGATCGTTTACGCGCTAGGGTTCGGCGATCGCGTGGTCGCCGCCGATATCACGAGCAGCTATCCCGGCGAAGTAAAAGGCAAACCGAGTGTGGGGTATATGCGTGCGCTCTCGCCCGAGGGTGTTCTCGCGCTTGCACCCAGGATCGTGCTTGCGATTGAAGGATCGGGGCCGCCCGATGCAATAGAGGTGCTGTCGCGCGCTTCCGTGCCTCTTGTGATCGTGCCGGAAGGGCACGACGAGGGGAGTGTACTCAAGAAAATCCGCTTCATCGCGCAGGCGCTCGGCGTGCCCGGGAAGGGCGAGGCGATCGCGAAGCAAGTGGCTGAAGATTTCGCGGCTCTGAGCATCATGCGGGCAAAGATCGGCGCGCGCCGCAGTGCCGTGTTCGTGCTCGCGGTCGGCAACGGTACGCCGACGGTCGCGGGAGACCGGACCAGCGCGGATGGCGTGTTCGAGCTTGCCGGCGTCGATAACGCAATCAAAGGAATGAACGGCTTCAAGCCTGCCACGCCTGAAGCGACGCTCGCCGCGGCACCGCAGGCGGTTATCACCATGGTCGAGCGCAATCACGGACTGGGTCCGGATGTGATATTCGCATTGCCCGCTTTTGCGGGCACGCCCGCGGCGCGCGAAAAGCGTCTCGTTTCCATTCCGTCGTACTTTCTTACCTTCGGACCACGGACTGCTCACGCGGCGCAAAAGCTCGCCGCATCGATCTATCCCGAACTATCTTTGCCGCAACTGCCGCCACGGCCCTGGACTGAGGCGGAGACAGCCGCAAAACGATGAGCGCCGGGGACGCCGCACTTAGCGTCTCTTGGCGGCGAAGCGGGCGGACAAAGTCCGTCATCATCGCCTGTGCGCTGCTGCTCGCTGCGGCTGGCGTCGCTTCGCTCGCGATCGGTCCCGTCGTGATTGCGCCGGGAAATGTGACTTCCATTCTATGGCAGGGAGCCTTCGGCGCGCAGGCACCGGTATCGTCCGACCTGCGGGATGTTGTCGTGGTCCTCGATATTCGGCTGCCGCGCACGGTGATGGCGGCGCTGGTCGGGGCAACACTCGCAGTTGCAGGTGCCGTGCTGCAGGGCGTGTTTCGTAATCCACTTGCCGATCCCGGTCTGGTCGGTATCTCGCCGGGCGCAGCGCTCGCCGCGGTCGCATGGATCGTCTTCGGCGGCTGGACTGGCGGATACGTTCCGGCGTTGATCGCGAACCACGCGCTTCCCCTGGCGTCATTTGCGGGCAGCCTGATTGCGATCGTCTTGCTGCATCGCCTGGCGACACAGGATGGCCGGACTTCTGTCGCCAATCTTCTGTTCGCGGGTATTGCGCTGGGCGCACTTGCGAATGCAGGCACCGGCCTCTTCATCTTCGTTGCGAGCGACCAGCAGCTGCGCGAATTCACCTTCTGGACGCTCGGCAGTCTTGGCGGCGCTACATGGCAGCGCATCGGACTGATCCTGCCGTTTGCGCTTGTGCTGGTCGGGGGATCGTTCTGGATCGCGCGCGCTCTGGACGCGCTCGCGCTCGGCGAGGCGGAAGCGTTTCATACCGGCGTGAATGTGGAGCGCGTGAAGCGGATCGCGATCGTTATCGTTGCCGCAGGTGTCGGCGCAGCGGTCGCGGTAAGCGGGATCATTGGCTTCGTCGGACTCGTGGTGCCGCATCTGCTTCGGCTGAGCATCGGCCCCTCGCATAAGTCTCTGTTTCTCGGAAGCGCACTACTCGGCGCGGCACTCCTGACCGCTTCGGATATTTTCGCGCGGACCGTCGCTTCCCCGGCGGAATTGCCGATCGGCGTAGTGACGGCGTTCATCGGCGCGCCGTTTTTCATCTGGCTCTTGCAGCGGCACAAGCGGAGCTTCGGCTGATGTATCGGGCGGAAAATATTCGGGTTACGGCGGGAGCAAAAGTCATTCTCGATGATGTGTTCCTCTCGCTCGCGCCACGCAAGGTGGTCGCCATCGTCGGGCCGAACGGTGCAGGTAAATCCACCTTGTTGAAAGTGTTGGCAGGGGAGCGGCGCTACGGGCACGGCACCGTTACGCTTGATGGCGCGCCATTGCAGCATTGGGACCCAGCGGCGCTTGCACGAAAACGCGCAGTGCTGCCGCAGTCGGTCGTCGTTGCGTTTCCGTTTTTCGCGAGCGAAATCGTAGCGCTCGGGATTCCGCCGTATCTCGCGCGAACCGAAGCCGCCCGCTTGGTGGAGCGGGCGTTGCGCGAGGTCGATATGCTTTCAGCACGGGAGCAATCCTACGATACGCTCTCCGGCGGCGAGCGGCAACGCATCCAACTTGCGCGGGTGCTGGTGCAGCTCTGGGCGAACGGCGGGCAGGGCTACCTGCTGCTCGACGAGCCGACCGCGAGCCTCGATCTTCCGCACAAGATCGCGACACTTCGCATCGCGCGAGAACATGCGAATGCCGGAGGCGGAGTGCTTGCGATTCTGCACGATATCAATCTCGCGCTCATGGTCGCCGACGAACTGGTCGCAATGCGCGCGGGCCGCGTGACCGCGAAAGGCGCGCCAAAGGACATCGTGACCAGCGATCTGATCCACGCTCTTTACGGCGTGCGGGCGGAGATCGGCGCGGTGCCTTCGGGCCCGTTCCTGCTTCCGCAAAGTATCCGGGGCTAGAACCAGCCGGTATCGAGCGCTGCCGGCGTCGGAAGCCCGGTATCGCCGCGAATGATCTTGAAAATTTCCGGCTTCGTCGCTGCGGAGACGAACAGCGGCAGACGTTCGCCGTGAATGTTGAGCACGCCGGCTTCCGGCGCTTCCGCGGTGGTTCGCGCGGGAGGCAGGATCACGCTCGCTGCCGGCCCGAGCGCGTTCGCCGCGAAATGGGAAAAGCTCGAATTCGGCGTCGCAATCATCACGCTGCACGAAGCGAGCGCGAAGAGATCGAGCGCAGGGTGGCCCGCGGACATGTGCTGTTCGCGTGCGCCGGTATGCGCGACATGCGCTGATGTTTCGATGGTGTCGAATGCTTTTCGCCAGGGCTCGAAGCGCGCCGGGTCACCAGAATGGCTGAGCAGAAAGACGACGTCGGGATATTGCGCGCGAAACCTGCGCAGCAGAGACTCGTACCACCACATCGGCACGGCCTGATGCCGCGCACGCTCGATATCGTAGACGCGCTCATCATAGGTCTTGAAGTCGCCGCCACGGATATGGACGCCGACGACCGGCCTGCCGGACGCCTTGGCAAGGATTTCCCGGAGCAGCCCGGCATATTCGCGTGTGAGACGAATTTTGGCGGCGGTTTCGAGGTAGTGCCGCTTCGGCAGCGAGGCAGGGCTATAGACCGAGCGCTGCAGGATCGAGCGATAGCGGCCGAGCGAAGCGAACTGCGCCTCGTCGCAATCGTTGAGCCGGATCGCGCCGATCCGGTCCCATGGCCACATCCTGCGTTTCGTCGTGTCCATGATTTCGAGAGCATCCAGCTCCGGCCAGTCGAGACAGATTTCGTGGCCGTATGCTTCCTTGATCGCAAAGCTGAGCGAAAGGCCCTCGAGACGGTTGGCGAGGCCCGTATAGTCGGCAGTGAAGAGACGGCGGGTTGTCATTTACCGGAACTACCGCGTCCAATGATCTTGTTCACGAAGCGCGCGATTTTCCTCGGCGCATTGGTGCGAAAGCGGTTGATGCGGCGAACGAGCTTCCGCTGCGTCGAGGCGCGTTTCAACGCTGCGATATTCGCGTGGAATGGGCTCTTGCGGTTCACGAGAAACACGTCGTCGATATGGCGGACGGCGAAGTCGAAATGGTCTTTCGTGACGTGGAGGAGCTTCTCGAGTTCGTCGTCATAGTTGCATTCGACGGTGATCGCGTGAACGAAGACCGCGCCGAAATCGAACGATCGCAGGATCTCGAGTTCGTTCCCTTCGGTGTCGATGTTGAGGTAGTGGATCTCACGGAGGTTATGGCGCTTCAGCAGCTCCGCAGGCGTTACCGCCTCGACTTCGACCACGCGCTTGGAGCCGCCCGATCGTGCGATAGAATAATCCACGCGCTCCATGCGGCGGCTATCGAAGTTCGACAAAAAGCCGCTCAGCATCTGCGACGGCCCCTCGATCTGAAGGAACGGCAACTTGCCTGCGGCCGGAGCAACGCCCGCATTCACGCAGACGCAGGATCGGTTTGTCTTGAGCGCCGAAAATACGAGCGGGTCGGCTTCGACGCAGATGCCGTTCCAGCCTCGCGACTGCTCGAACATGAGCGTATTGCTGTAGGTGATGCCGTCGTTCGCGCCGATGTCGAAAAAGGTGCCGCCCTGCATTCCGCGAAAGAGCGCGCGGTCGAGCATCAGGTCCTGGTCGGTCTGGCCGTAGTAGCGGATCGTCATGGGTTCAGTGCCGGGCCTTCGCGGCGTTCGCGAGATACCACACGAGCGTTTGCGCCATGCCTTCGCGCAGGCCGATCCTCGGGCGCCAGCCGAGCGCTGCGAGCCGGGACGAGTCCATCAGCTTTCGCGGGGTTCCGTCCGGCTTCGAAGCGTCGAACACGAGTTCGGCTTTCGCTCCGGTCACGTCGAGCATGATGCGGGCAAGCTCGGCGATGGAGACTTCCTGTCCCGATCCCACATTGATGTGAAGGTCTTCGCTGTAGTTCTTGGCGACATAGACCAGCGCGTCCGCGCAATCATCGACATGCATGAATTCGCGAAGCGGCTTTCCCGAGCCCCATACGTCGAGCCTGCTCGCGCCGCTTTCCCTGGCCTGCACGGCCTTCACGAGCAGCGCGGCCGCGACATGCGAAGTTTCGAGATTGAAGTTGTCGCCGGGGCCGTAAAGATTGGTCGGCATCGCGGAGACGTAGTCGCAGCCATATTGTTTCCGGTACGACTCGCAAAGTTTCAGGCCGGCGATTTTTGCGATCGCGTACCATTCGTTGGTGGGCTCTAGCGGCCCGGTAAGCAGCGCGTCTTCGCGGATCGGCTGCGGCGCGAGCTTCGGATAGATACACGACGAGCCGAGGAAGACGAGTTTCTCGACGCCGTTGCGATAGGCGGCGTCGATCACGTTGTTCTGGATCGCCAGATTGTCGAACAGGAAGTCGGCCGGGTAGGTGGCATTCGCGAGAATCCCGCCGACCTTGGCTGCGGCAAGGAAAACAAGTTGCGGTTTGCTATCGCGAATGAAGGCCGTGACCTGATCCTGGTTGCGCAGATCGGCCGTCGCGCGGTCTGCGGTGAGGATGGTGCAATCTTCGCTCGCGAGGCGGCGCACGATCGCGGATCCGACCATGCCCTTGTGGCCCGCGACCCACACCCGCTTGCCTTTGAGCGAATAGGATTTGCCCGCGGTCATGAACGGTTCTGGTTCGGCTTGCTTTGGAGAAGTGCGAGATCGGCGGCGACCATCTCATTCACGAGATCGCGGAACCCGGTCGTATGTTTCCAGCCGAGTTTCTTGCGCGCCTTCTCCGCATTGCCGAGCAGGTGGTCGACTTCGGTTGGGCGGAAGTAGCGCGGATCGATTTCGACCAGCGTACGGCCGGACTTCTTGTCGATGCCTTGCTCGCTCTGGTCCTTGCCCTTCCACTCGATCTGATAGCCAAGCTGCGCGAACGAGAGTTCGGTGAACTCGCGGACAGAGTGGGACTCGCCGGTAGCAAGGACGTAATCGTCGGGCTCGTCCTGTTGCAGGATGCGCCACATGCCTTCCGCGTAGTCGCGCGCATGGCCCCAGTCGCGTTTCGCATCGAGATTTCCGAGCCACAGACGATCCTGCAAGCCGAGATGGATGGCGGCGGCAGCCCGTGTGATCTTGCGGGTCACGAAGGTTTCGCCGCGCAGCGGGCTCTCGTGATTGAACAGGATGCCGTTCGAGGCATGGAAGCTGTAGGCCTGCCGGTAATTCACCGTGATCCAGTAGGCGTAGAGTTTCGCGGCGGCGTAGGGGCTGCGCGGGCGGAACGGCGTGGTTTCCGACTGCGGAAATTCCTGTGCGTCGCCGTAAAGCTCGGAAGTAGAGGCCTGATAGAAGCGGGTCTTCTTGCCGAGCCCAAGAATGCGGATCGCCTCCAGCATCCGGAGCGTGCCGAGCGCATCCGCGTTCGCGGTGTATTCCGGCGTCTCGAAGCTGACCTGCACATGGCTTTGCGCTGCGAGATTATAGATCTCGTCAGGCTGCGTTTCCTGCACGATGCGAATCAGATTGGTCGAGTCCGTGGTGTCGCCGTAGAACAGCGTGAACAGCGGATGTGCGACATGCGGGTCCTCGTAGATGTCGTCGATCCGCGCGGTGTTGAAGCTCGATGAACGCCGCTTGATGCCGAAGACGCGATAGCCTTTCGCGAGCAGGAGCTTCGCGAGATAGGCACCGTCCTGGCCGGTAACGCCCGTAATTAATGCGGATTTCATTCGATCGTTCCCCGGGGCGGCGGCGCGCTCTGGTCGTCCTTGCGGCGGTTGAGGGGCCAGAAGCGGCTCGGGCCGGGAATTGTCAAGCGCATCATCAGATTAGACGTGTGGCCAGCCGCGATCCCCAGCGCTGAATTCGCGCCTTGACGCATAGGAGTTGGGTCCGTACCAGTCGCGCCCGGCAGGGCCCGTAGCTCAGTGGTAGAGCACCTGACTTTTAATCAGGGTGTCGATGGTTCGATCCCATCCGGGCTCACCAATTTATCCAAGCACTTAGGCAAATGTCGGCGCGGTCGCCCGGCACCGTAGCTACCGCTAAGCTACCACGATGCGCGGGTGCTGGGGCGCTATGTGCGCTGGAGAAATCGTCTGGCCGCGTCGAAGATACAGTGTAGCGCGAGCGCGCCACGTGGCCGCCATAAATGACTCCGCGAAGAATCTCCTGTAAGAAATTCCGATGCGAAAGTTCGCTTGGTTAACGCTCGTCGCCACTGCCGCGCTGTTCGTCAGCGCGCAGGACGGCGCTTTCGCACATGCCGCACATCATCACGTGCAGCAGACACAGAACGCTCCCGCAGCTGCACAGAACATCTCGCCCGCCGCCGAGCAGGTTCCGCAGACCGAAGTGAATGTATCCGTGGCATCCCATGACTTCGGGAAATGCCCGCACAAGCACGAGCAAGGCGACTGCAGTTCTTGCTGCGCCTGCGCGGGAGGAGCGTCAGTCGCGCTTGCCGCTCCGGAGTGGAACGGCGGTTCGTTTTCTTTGCGCAGCGAACGAACTGCGCACGTCGTGCGGCATGAAATGCGGCACGCCATTCTCGACCTGAACCGGCCTCCGAAGTCCTTCGCCTGATCGTCCGGCGTAGCCTGCGCGCGTTTTCGCGCAGGCGCGTCTTCCGTTCACGCCCGCGAAGGATTTCGTCATGCGCGTCAAATATGCGCTTCCAGCTGCTCTTCTATTCATGCCGTTCGTGCTTTCCGCGTCCGTGCCGGCGCACGAAGGCCACGATCATGGTGACGCGCCGAAGACGCTGACGACTGCCGCGCCGCGCGGCGAAGCGCGTGCCGGCGACTTCGAGATCGTTGCCGTGCTTCGAAACGGCGAAATCGTCGTCTATCTCGATCGCTTCGAAACCAACCAGCCAGTAACGAACGCCGATATCGAAGCACTGACACCCAAAGGCTCCGAGAAGGCGGTTGCGAAGGAAGACGGCACCTATCGCCTGCCGGCGAAATGGGCGGCTGGCCGCGATCACTACGACCTGATCTTCACGGTGACGCTCGGCGAAGCGTCCGAGGTATTACCTGTGACCATCGTCGTCCCGAGCGCGCAACAGGAAGCGTCTACGCCAAGGCGGGTTTCGATCTGGCTGACTGTGCTGATCGCGCTGATCGCCGCGATTCTTGCTTTCGCCGGCGGCGTGTTCGCCGTGCGGCGATACCCGCGTGTTTTCAAAATGAAGACCGCCGCAATCGTAGCGCTTGCGCTCTCGGCTTTTGTAACGCCTGCGAAGTCTCACGAGAGCAGCGCGCACAATGACGGCGCAGCAAAGCAGGCGTCGCAGGTAAGCCGCGATACTTCGCAGCGCCTGCCGGACGGCGGCATCTTCGTGCCGAAATCAGTGCAGCGCCTGCTGGTGATCCGCACCGCAATCATCAAGCAGGGCGAACATGCGAGGACGATCGAATTGCCGGGCCGCGTCATCCCCGATCCGAATGCAAGCGGTTATGTGCAGTCGAGCCTGACCGGAAGGCTGCTGCCGCCGGAAGGCGGCTTCCCCGCGCTCGGCAGCCGTGTCGAGAAGGGGCAGGTGCTCGCACTGGTCGAGCCGCCGATCCAAACCATCGACGTCTCCGACATGCGCCAGAAGGAAGGAGAGTTGCTCCAGCAGATCGCGATCGTCGAACGCCGCGTCGCGCGCTTCGAGAAGCTGGTCGAAAGCAACGCAGTCCCGCGAACGCAGCTCGAGGACGCGAGAACGGAACTCCAAAGCCTCAAGGAAAGAAAGACACAGCTCGATAAGGTCCGCCGCGAACCCGAAGTGTTGCGATCCCCGGTCAGCGGCGTGATCGCCGAGGCAAATACGATTGCGGGCCAGCTCGCGCAGCCGAACACCGTGATCTTTCACATCGTCGATCCTGCGCGGCTATGGATCGAAGCGCTGAGCTTTGAGGCGATACCGGAGGTCGAGCGCGCAAGCGCCCGCGGTCAAAACGGCTCCGTGGTCGATCTGAAGTTTAGGGGCAGTGCCGCGGCACTCAGAAATCAGTCGATTGCCGTTCATTTTGCAATCGACGGCGTATCGGGCGGCGTCTGGACCGGACAGTTCGTTACCGTGTTTCTGAGTCTTCCCGAGAAGCGCCGGGGCGTGCTGCTGCCGCGTGCGGCTGTCGTCCGTTCCGCAAACGGCCAATACGTCGTGTTCGAGCATACCGGGGCCGAGCGGTTCGAGCCGCGCGAAGTGAAAGCTGAGGTGCTGGATGCGGAGAACATGCTCGTAACCGCAGGCATGGCGGACGGAAAGCGTATCGTCGTGCAGGGTGCCGAACTTCTCGAGCAGGTGCGCTGACGATGTTTACGTTTCTCGTCAGCCGCTCGCTGCAGAACCGGGTACTCGTACTCGCGCTGTCGTTCGCTCTGATGATCTACGGCGGATTCGCGATCACGCAACTTCCGGTAGACGTACTGCCCGACTTGAACCGGCCCACGGTGACGATCATCACCGAGGCCGAGGGCTACGCGCCGCAGGAAGTTGAGCAGCTCATCACGTTCCCGATCGAGACGCAGATGAACGGCTTGCCGGGCGTCGAGCGCGTGCGCTCCGTATCCGGAGTCGGTCTTTCCTTCGTTTACGTGGAGTTCGGCTGGAAAGCGGAAATCTTCCCCAGCCGGCAACTCGTGAGCGAACGTCTCGCGCTCGTACGCGAGCAGATGCCGCTGAACATTTCCCCTCAGCTTGGCCCCGTGAGTTCGATCATGGGGCAGATCGTGATGTTTGCGGTGACCAACCCGGGCATCGCTCCGATGGAACTGCGTGAGTTCGCGGACTTCACCATACGCCCGCGATTGCTGACGATACCCGGCGTCGCGCAGGTGATCCCGATGGGCGGCGAGGTGCGGCAGTTCCGCATCCTCGTCAATTCGCCGGCGATGCGTGCCTTCAATGTTTCCCACGAGCAGATCGAGAAGGCGCTGGTATCGTTCGGCGCAAATCTGGGCGGCGGCTTCACCGAGCAGTATTCCCGCGAATACCTGATCCGCGGCATAGGGCGCACAACCAGTCTCGACGACCTGCGTAACATCGTGGTTGCGAGCGATCAAAAGGGTCCGGTTTACCTGCGTCAGGTGGCCGAGATTGCGTTCGGCGCGCGCATCAAACGGGGCGACTCCGGATATATGGGCGCGCCTGCGGTGATGGTTTCGGTCGAGAAGCAGCCCTTCGTCGACACCATCAAACTCACGAAGGAAATCGAAACCGCGCTGAAACAGCTCTCCGCCGTGGCGCCCGCGGGCACCAAGGTAGATCAAGTGCTGTTCCGGCAGGCCGACTACATCGGCACCTCGATCCGCAGTGTGCAGATCGTCCTGATCGAAGCGGTGATCGCGGTATCGATCGTGCTGTTCGCATTTTTGCTGAACTTCCGGACGACTGCGATTTCGCTGACGGCGATCCCCGTGTCGCTGCTCGTCACAGCGCTCGTTTTCTACTTCGCCGGTATGTCGATCAATACCATGACGCTTGGCGGGATCGCGATCGCGATCGGCGAACTTGTCGATGACGCCGTCGTCGATGTCGAGAACATCTTTCGGCGATTGCGCGAGAACAGGGCCGCGGGAAACCCCAGATCGGCTTTCGATGTTGTGGTGACGGCGAGCCAGGAGGTCCGCTCCGGCATCGTCTACGCGACACTCGTCATCATCCTCGTATTCGTTCCGCTGTTTGCGTTGTCCGGCATCGAGGGGCGTCTCTTTGTCCCGCTCGGACAGGCTTACATCATCGCGATTCTCGCGAGCCTCGTTGTATCCATCACGCTGACGCCCGTGATGGCCTACTACCTCCTGCCGGGCATGAAGTCGCTCGGCGAGCACGAAGGCAGGGTCGTTACCCGGCTGAAGCAGTGGAACAGGGCGGCGCTTGTGCGCGCGTTTACGATGGAGCGCACGGTGTTTGCCGTTACAGGCGCGCTGGTCGTGGCGGGTGTGATCGGCTTCGCATTGCTGCCTCGCGTTTTTCTGCCGCCATTCAACGAGGGCACGTTCACGGTGAACGTTTCCTTCAATCCGGGAATTTCGCTCGGAGAGTCCAACCGCATTGGCGGCATCGCAGAACGGCTCTTGCTCGGGATGCCTGAAGTCAAAACCGTCGGCAGGCGAACAGGACGCGCCGAACTCGACGAGCATGCGGAAGGCATCCACGTCTCGGAACTTGAAATCGAACTCAAGCCGGGAACGAACAGGGCGGATGCGGCGGCGGAAATTCGCTCCCGGCTCTCCGTACTCCCTGTCTCGGTGATTGTGGGTCAACCGATCTCGCATCGTATCGACCACATGCTTAGCGGCGTGCGCGCGGAGATCGCGGTCAAGATTTTCGGCGACGACCTCACGGCGCTGCGAAGGCTGGCGGAAGAACTCCGCGGCAAGATGGCGGGCATCTCCGGCATCCGCGATTTGCAGGTCGAACGGCAGGTGTTGATCCCGCAACTGGAAATCCGGGTCGATTACCAGAAGGCCGCGCTTTACGGCGTGCAGCCAGCCGTTGTGGTGGAGCAGATCAGCAGACTCTCCAGCGGGCGTGTGGTCGCGCGCGTGATCGACGGCTACCGGCGTTTCGACGTTGTGCTGCGGCTGCCGGACAACATGCGCACCACGCAGGGGCTTGGCAATTTCCTGATCCAGACCCCGTCCGGCTGGGTTCCTGTCCGGCAGATCGCCGAAATTCGCGAAACCGACGGCCCGAACCAGATCCTGCGCGAGAACAGCCGCCGCCGCATCGCGGTTTTTGCGAACACGGATGGCTCAGATGCCGCCGGGATTGCGCAATCCGTGCAACGTCAGATCGCGTCGATGCAATTGCCGCAGGGCGTCTTCGTCAGTCTCGAAGGGAACTACGAAGCGCAGCAAAGCGCGAGCCGGCAGATCGCAGGGCTGTCGCTGATTTCGCTGCTGCTGATCTTTGCGGTGCTTTACAGCCGCTACCGCTCGGCTGTCCTGACGTTGATTATTCTCGGCAGTATTCCGTTTGCGCTCGTCGGCAGCGTCGCCGCACTCTGGATTGCAGGGCTGCCGCTCTCGGTCGCCTCGATGATCGGCTTCGTGACGCTCACGGGCATTGCCGCCCGCAACGGCATTCTGAAGATCAGCCACTACCTCAATTTGGCGCTGCGCGAGGGTATGCCGTTCGGCGAAGCGCTAATCGTGCGGGGCACGCTCGAGCGGCTGACGCCGGTGCTGATGACCGCGCTCTCCGCAGGCGTTGCGCTAATTCCGCTGATGATCGATGCGTCCTCGCCCGGCAAGGAAATCCTGCATCCGGTCGCGGTGACGATCTTCGGCGGTCTCGTCAGTGCAACGCTACTCGATGCGGTGCTGACGCCGCTTCTGTTCAGGCGGTTCGGCCGCGAGCCGCTGGAGCGGCTGC
>JAGXQU010000187.1 GCA_018335895.1 Hyphomicrobiales bacterium
TGCCAACGAAACGCCGCCGCCTGACGAAACCACCGGATCGACGACGCTCGCCTATGCCAATACCAACCGGCGCTATTACCCGTCACAGACCCACATTCAGGGCACGCTCGCTGCGGTTCCGCTGATCGCGGGCGCGCATCAGATTGCAGCCGGATTCGCGCGGGCGGACGGGCCGGTTCAGTTCAAGCATCCCGAGAATACGCGCGGCTTCGCGGAACCCGTGCGTGCCATCGTCGAAAACCGGTTCGCGGAGTTCACGCCGGATCAGAATACGGTTGGCGGCTTCCAGCGCGACCGCACGCCGGTCGTCGTTGTCGGCTTCGAACCGGCACGCGCCGCATCGCGCTAGATCAGCGCGAGCCGATTCCGAGCGCCTCGCGATAGAGATCCACAATCGCCTCGAATTCCTGAAGCTCTGCAGTCTCCTGCCCGCGCATGCGCACAACCGCGCGCAGCGCCTTGGTATCGAAGCCGTTCGCTTTGGCTTCGCCGTAAACCTCGCGGATGTCGTCGGCGAGCGCCTTCTTCTCTTCTTCGAGACGCTCGATCCGCTCGACCAGCGCTTTGAGTTGTGACTTCGCGAAGCTGGTTGCGTCCGCCGGTGCGGACTCTTTCTTCTTGGCTGCTGCTGGCATGGCCCTACTTCAGTGTCGGTTGGATTTATCGAACGCGGCCTTCTGCTCAGCGTTCGCTTCATTCTGGTATTTCGATTTCCAGTCCTCGTAGCTCATGCCGTAAACCGCTTCGCGGCTTTCGTCCTTGGACATCGCGATGCCCTTGGCGTCGGCTGCGTCCTTCATCCAGTTCGACAGACAGTTGCGGCAGAAGCCCGCGAGATTCATGAGGTCGATATTCTGAACCTCGGTGCGCGAGCGCAGGTGTTCTACGAGACGGCGGAACACCGCGGCTTCCAGCTCGGTACGGGTTTTCTCGTCGATCTCGGCCATCATGCATACTCCGGAACTTTCGAAGGGTTATCTTACCCCTATGGCGCGGGCGAGTCTTACCGGAAGCCGAGGCCCTGTGAGTATCCGGGAGAAAAGAAAGGCACCAGCGCCGCGCATGCCGCAGTTGCGGCGCTGTGGGTGACAGCGGGGCGGTCATGGCTTACCAAGCGGGGAAAAGCTGAAACAGTCCGTGAACGCCGCCGCCCTTCCCGCTCAAAAGAATGCGATCGCCTTCGCCGCCCTCGTCGTCGGCGCTTTCGCGATGGGCGCCTCACCAATTTTCGTGCGGCTGGCCGATGTCGGCCCGTTCGCCAGCGCCTTCTGGCGCTGCGCGCTGGCGCTTCCTTTCCTTGCGCTGTGGGCACTGCTGGAGCCCAAGGAAGCGCGGCAGATGTTCTCTTCCGACCGCGCCGTCGTGCTGTCAGGACTTTTCTTCGCGGGCGATCTGTTTTTCTGGCATCTCGCCATTCTCGCGACCACGGTTGCGAACGCGACCTTCCTCGCGACCATGGCCCCGGTGTGGGTTGCGTTCGGCGCGTGGCTGGTATTTCGCGAGCGGATTTCGAAAGCCGACTTTTCCGGCCTTGCGCTTTGCCTGCTCGGCGGCGCCGCACTGATCGGCCAGAGCTACAGCTTCGCGCCGGAGCGGCTTATCGGCGACGGCTATGCACTGGTTACGTCCGTGTTCTTCGGACTCTACATGCTCGCGGTCAGCAACGCCCGCACGAGGCTGAAGATCGGCGCAGGCTCGCTCGCCTTCATGTCGGCGGCGATCACCTCTGCTTGCATGTTGACGGTCGCGTTGCTTCTCGAGACCGACTTTCTTCCGCGCTCGCGCGAAGGCTGGCTGACGCTATTCTCTCTCGCAATCGTGTCGCAGGTGCTTGGACAAGGCCTGCTGGCGGTCGCGCTCGGAAGATTGCCCGCGACGTTCTCCTCGCTCGTGATCTTTCTCGAAGCGGTGGGTGCCGCGGCGCTGGGCTGGCTCGTACTCAGCGAGAAGCTCGGGCCGTTGCAGGCGCTCGGCGGCGCGCTCATTCTGCTCGGCATATGGGTCGCGCGCCCGCGCACCAAGGCACCGGCGGCAGCCATATGAAACGGGACCTGCTCCTTCAGATCTATAATGCTGCGGTTGCGCGCGCTCATCCGCGCGAATGCCTACCGCCCCATCTGCCCATGCCGCCCGGCAAAGGTCGTCTCCTCATTTTCGCCGCCGGCAAGGCCGCAGGCTCGATGGCGGAGGCCGCGGAAGCGTTTTACTTCGACCGGCACGACTTTCCCCGCGAACGCCTTTCGGGAATCGCGGTCGCCCGGCACGGCTATGGCCGCACGCTTCGCACCATCGAAATGGTCGAAGCGGGACATCCGGTACCGGACGCGAAGGGCATCGCGGCCGCCGGGCGCACGCTCGAACTCGCGCACGGCGCAACCGGAGACGATGTCGCGCTCGTCTTGATGTCGGGCGGCGCGTCGGCGAACTGGATCGCTCCGGCGCAAGGCATTTCGCTCGACGACAAGCGCGAATTGACTCGGGCGCTGCTCAAGAGCGGAGCGAACATCGTCGAGATGAACTGCGTGAGAAAGCATCTCTCGCGCATCAAGGGCGGCCGGCTCGCAGCAGCACTCGCGCCCGCGCGCGTGATCACGCTTGCGATCTCCGATGTCCCCGGCGACGATCCTTCGGTGATCGGCTCAGGACCGACCGTGCCGGATGCGACCACGCTCGAAGATGCGCGGAAGATTCTCGGGAAATACAACATCATCCCGCCCGCTTCGATTGCCGCGGCGCTGAACGACCCCGCGAACGAATCGCCGAAGCCCGGCGACAGCGCATTCGAGAACATGGCCCTCGAAATTGTCGCAAAACCGAAAGCCTCGCTCGATGCGGCAGCCGCAGTTGCAAAGCAGGCCGGTTACGAGCCCGTCGTGCTCGGCGCGGATCTCGAAGGCGAAGCCCGCGATGTCGCCGCAAAGCACGCGGCACTTGCAATTTCCTTAAAGCGTGAAGGGCGGAGGGCCGCGATCCTTTCGGGCGGCGAACTGACGGTCACCATCAAAGGACAGGGCCGCGGCGGACCCAATCAGGAATATGCGCTGGCACTTGCAGCCGCGCTCGGCGGGGAGAGAGCAATCAGCGCAATTGCCGGCGACACCGATGGCACCGACGGCGGCGCGGGCAGTGCTGAAGACCCGGCGGGTGCCTTCATCGACGAGACCACACTTTCCCGCGCGCGCGAATGCGGCCTCGATCCTGCCGGGATTCTTGCGCAGAATAATTCTACCCACTTCTTCGAAGAACTGGGCGATCTTCTGAACCCTGGACCGACGTTCACGAATGTAAACGACCTGCGGGCCATTCTTGTTGACACCCAGGAGCGTAGGGGGCCAATAGATTAACCCCACCGTGCAACGCTCCCGCACCAGCCAGAACGGTGATTTCTCCCCCGATGCGTAGCCTTCGCGTAATCTCGTCATACTCGCTTGCACTTGTGGTGTTATCGATCTCCACCTGCATGGCGCTTGCCGATTTCCGCGTTTGCAACCGCACCGAAAGCCGCGTCGGGGTCGCGCTCGGCTACAAGGACAGCGAACACTGGACCACGGAAGGCTGGTGGAATATTCCGCCCGGCACCTGCGAGACGCTTGTGCGCGGCACGCTGATCGCCCGCTACTACTATCTCTATGCGCAGGACTACGATCAGGGCGGCGAGTGGTCCGGCAAAGCCTACCTGTGCACGCGCGACAAGGAATTCACCATCCAGGGCATCGCGGATTGCCTCGCACGCGGCTATAATCGCACCGGATTCTTCGAGGTCGATACGCGATCCCATAAAGACTGGACCGTGCAACTGACCGAGCAGAACCAGACTCCGCCGGGCTTGCGAGCCCCGAACATCCCGCCAGGTCCTGCCCAGAAAAAGCAATGAAACGTCAGCGCCGCACCAAAATCGTGGCAACACTCGGCCCCGCCTCCTCGGAACCGGCCACGATAGAAAAATTATTCCTCGCAGGTGCTGACGTATTCCGCATCAATATGAGCCACACGCCGCACGAGGCGATGCGGGCCTTCGTCAACACCATCCGCTCGATCGAAGAGAAGCACGGACGGCCGATCGGCATTCTCGCCGACATGCAGGGCCCGAAGCTCCGGCTCGGTGCGTTCAGAAACGGCGGCGCGCAGCTCGAGGCCGGCGCGGCCTTCGTACTCGATTCCGATCCGGCGCCCGGCGGCGAGCTTCGCGCCCATCTTCCGCACCCGGAGATTCTCGAGGCGCTGCGTCCCGGCGACCGTCTGCTAATCGACGACGGCAAGCTGAAGCTCGTCGTGACCGAGGCAGCCCGCGACCGCGCCGTGACGCGGGTCGAAGTCGCAGGCCGCATCTCCGACCGCAAGGGCGTGAGCCTGCCGGACACCATCCTCAATCTTTCCGCGCTGACGCCGAAAGACCGCGGCGATCTGGAAGCCTGCCTTGAAGCGAAGGTCGACTGGGTCGCGCTTTCCTTCATCCAGCGCCCGGAAGACGTTGCCGAGGCGAAGAAGCTCGTGCGCGGCCGCGCGGCGATCATGTGCAAGATCGAGAAGCCGCAGGCGATCAGCACGCTCGACGGCATTATCGAGCTCTCTGACGCGCTCATGGTCGCGCGCGGCGATCTCGGCGTGGAAATGCCGCTTGAGCGTGTGCCCGCACTTCAACGGCGCATCATCACGTCGTCGCGGCGCGCCGGAAAGCCGGTCGTGGTCGCGACGCAAATGCTCGAGTCGATGATTACGCTGCCGGTGCCGACCCGCGCGGAAGTCTCGGATGTCGCCAACGCGGTCTATGAAGGCGCCGACGCCGTCATGCTCTCCGCGGAATCTGCCGCCGGCGCGCATCCGGTGCTTGCGGTCGAAACCATGAACCGGATCGCGGAAGAAGTGGAACGCGAGTCCTCCTATTTCGAAGGCCTTGCCGCGCAACGCTGGGCACCGGAAGCGACCGGCGCCGATGCGATTTCCGCCGCCGCCCGCCAGATCGCGGAAACGCTCGATCTCGGTGCGATTCTTTGCCTGACCAGTTCAGGGGCAACCGCCATGCGCATCGCGCGCGAGCGGCCGCGACCGCCGATCGTCGCGCTCTCGCCGAAGATCGAGACCGTGCGCCGGCTGTCTCTGCTATGGGACGCACATTGCGTCGTGATGAAGGACGAACACGACATCGACGTCACCATCAAACGCGCCTGCGCGCTCGCCTATCAGGAAGGCATCGTGAAAGTCGGCCAACGCGTGATTTTGGTTGCTGGCGTTCCGCTCGGCACGCCCGGCGCGACCAACATGGTGCGGATCGCCTACATTTCCGAAGGCGGGGGCGTGGATTAAATATCGCGGCCTTCGACCTTGAGCTTCAGCCGCCGCACGCTCTCGGAAATGCTCTCGAGGTGCGGGTTGATTTCCAGCGCGCGGCGATAGGCCTGCAGCGCGAGTTTCTCTTCGCCGATGTCCTGAAGGATGATGCCGAGGCCAGCAAGCGCCTGATAGTGACGCGGCTCCTGCGCCAGCACGACACGCAAATCCGCGAGCGAGCGGTAGATATCCTTCTGCACAAAATGGAGTGTCGCGCGGCGCGCCCAGGCTTCGGTGTAGCGCGGGTTTACCTGGATGATCGAATCCAGAAGTTGCTCCGCGGTCTTGTATTCTTTTTCCTGCATCACGGTCTGCGCGCGAACCATGAGCAGATTCAGCGTGTCGCTTTCGGTGATGACGAGAGCCGCCTCGATCCGCTTCTCGATCTGTTTTGCAATCTGGGCATTCGGCGCGACTTTGAGTGCGGCAAACAGGCCGTCTAATTGCTGCGCGGGGTCCAGCTGCTTCTTGCGGTTCTGGACGTTTTTGGACTTGGCGGCAGGCGCCTTTTGCGAGGCGCCGGGTGCGTTCTGCGCAAACAGCGGTTCCGCGGCGAAGGGCGCGAACGGAAGGACCGCGATCAGAAAGACTCGAACGAGCTTCATAAATCTGAGTCTATGCCCGCCGGCCCGGGCCGCAAGCCCGAAGTGGCCACAGGCAAACGAAATCCGGCGCACGTTTCCGTGCGCCGGACAAATTCATTGACCGTGCGAAATCAGCCCTGGCGGGCTTTGAAGCGCTTCTGCGTCTTGTTGATGATGTAGACGCGGCCCTTGCGGCGCACGAGCCGGTTATCCCGGTGACGGGCGCGGAGCGAGCGCAGGGAGTTACGGACTTTCATCGGAAAATTCCTTGGTTCGGCGGGGTTTCTAGGGGCCGTATCCGGCCCTGTCAAACCGCTTCTGGGCGGTCCCCGCCGCGGCCAAAGAGAGCAAGGCCGCAACTTCCGGATTGAGGGGTTGACTGCGCCCCTCCATCTCTATTACTTAACCTATCAGTTAAGTATTGGCTCCGGTTCCACTGAATGGCAACCCCCGCTACCCAGCTCGACCGCACCTTCGCGGCCCTCTCGGATCCGACCCGCCGCGCGCTGCTTGCGCGGCTGACCGAGCGCGACACGGTTTCGGTCAGCGAGCTGGCGCAACCTTTCTCGATGTCGCTGCCCGCCGTGATGAAGCACCTCGACGTGCTCTCCGATGCCGGCCTGATTTCGCGCACCAAGACCGGGCGCACTGTGGCGGTTCAGCTCACCGCCGGCCCGATGGAGGAAGCCATGCAATGGCTCCACCGCTACCAGCAGTTCTGGATGCAACAACTCGACCGCCTCGCCAGGTTCATTGAGGACGAAACATGCTCGCCAAACCAAGCGTCACCCTCAAACGCCACATCAACGGAAAGCCCGAACAAGTCTTTGCCGCATGGACCAACGCGCAAAAAATAGTGCGATGGTTCGGCCCGCAGCAGACCTTGCTCGACACCGTGAAGGCGGAACTCGACGTGCAGGTCGGCGGCAGGTTCTGGGTGAGTTTCAACACCGACGACGGCGACTTCCATAAGGTCGGCGGCACCTACCGAGAGGTATTTCCGCCGGAGCGTCTGCAATTCACCTGGGCCTGGCATTCGACGCCGGAGCGCGAGTCGCTCGTTACCGTCACCATCCGGCCGGATGGCGACGGCTCGATGCTGACGCTCCTGCACGAACAGTTCTTCGATCAGGCTGCTGCCGACGGCCACAAGCGCGGCTGGACCGGCACGCTCGAAAAACTCGCAGCCGAATTCGAATGAGGACGATGAAGATGAAACTCTATTACGCAGAAACGCTGAACCCGCGGAAAGCCTGCGCGGTCGCAAAATACCTTAACTCGCCGGTCGAATACGTCCGCGTCGAACTCGCCAAGGGCGCGCACAAGAAGCCGGAGTATCTCGCGATGAATCCGAATGGCAAGGTCCCGACACTTGTCGTTTCCGAAGATTTCGTGATCTGGGAAGCCGATGCGATCATGGCCTATCTCGCGCGCTTCGCGGGCTCGGATTTATTGCCCGAAGGCGACAAGCAGATCGAAGTGATGCGCTGGCTTTCCTGGGGCACGCAGCATTTCACGCGCCACGGCGGCGGGCTCTATTTCGAGTTCTGCATCAAACCGTGGATCGGCCTCGGCGATGCCGACCCGGCCGCCGTAAAATCTTCGCAGGAACAATTTCGTCTCTTCGCCAAGATTCTCGATGAGCATCTTGCAAACAAGAAATTCCTGCTCGGGGATCAACTGACCATCGCGGACTTCTCGGTCGGCGTGACGCTGCCCTATGCGAAGAAAGCGCAGATTCCGCTTCCCGAATTTCCTAACGTCGCGCGCTGGCACGACCGGCTCAACGAACTGCCGGCCTGGCGCGATCCTTATCCCGTCCCCGACGCGCTCGCCGCGTAAACAGAAGTGAAAGGAGTACGATCATGAAACTTGCAAGCCCGATCACCCCCTGCCTCTGGTTCGACGGCAACGCCAAGGAAGCCGCGGAGTTCTACGTCTCCATCTTCCCGGACTCGAAGATGGGCAAGATCGCCTACTACCCCGACACGGGGAAGGAAACGCACGGCATGGACGCGGGCAAGGTGCTGACCGCGGAATTTACGATCAACGGCCAGCCGTTCACCGCGCTGAACGCCGGGCCGCAATTCAAATTCACGGAAGCCGTCTCCTTCCAACTCGCCTGCAATACGCAGAACGAGATCGATTACTATTGGGACAAGCTCCGCGAGGGCGGCGGCGAGGAAAGCGTGTGCGGCTGGTTGAAAGACCGCTTCGGTCTTTCCTGGCAGGTCTTCCCGGCAATGATGCCGAAGATTCTATCGGAAGGAAGCGCCGACGAGCGCAAGCGCGTGATGGATGCCTTCATGAAGATGAAGAAGTTCGTCATCGCCGACATCGAAGCCGCACGCAAAGCGGCCTGATCCATCTGAAACGCAAGGATAAGAAAATGGAATACGTCGACGGGTTCCTGATTGCCGTGCCGAAGAAAAAGGTGGCGCAGTACAAAAAGATCGCGAAGCTCGCGAGCAAGATCTGGCGCGAATACGGCGCGCTCGACTATCGCGAATGCCTCGCCGACGACGTGCCTTACGGCAAACGGACTTCGTTTCCGCGCGCCGTAAAGCAGAAGACGGGCGAGACCGTCATCTTCGCCTACATCGTCTACAAATCGCGCAAGCAGCGCGACGCGATCAACAAGAAGGTGATGAAGGACCCGCGCCTCGCAAAAATGATGACGCCCGGCGCCATGCCCTTCGACACCAAGCGCATGATCTGGGGCGGCTTCAAGACGATTGTCGCGTAACGCGCTCAGGGCTTGCCCGGCGCTTGCCCCATTCGCGTAGAAACAAAAGGAGCGCGGACGATGACCGCACAAGCCAAAATCGAAACGATGGTCGGCAAAGAGGTTGTCGTCTCACGCCTGATCGATGCGCCGCGCGCGCGCGTGTTCGACGCCTGGATCAAGCCCGAAAAACTCGCGCAATGGTGGGGCCCGGACGGCTTCACCAATCCGCGCTGCGAAATCGATGCGCGTCCCGGCGGGAAAATTTACATCGAGATGATCCGCTCGTCTGACGGAAAGATGTTTCCGCTCGACGGTGAGGTCGAGATCGTCGAGGCGCCGTCGCGCATCGTGTTCCGCGCGCGCGGCTACAATCCCGCGAACGACAGAACCACAATCGAAGACCGGGTGAGCGCGACCTTCGAGGAGCGGAACGGCAAGACGCTCGTCACCGTGCATCTCTATGTGCTCGACGTCGCGCCTGCCTTCACGGAAGCGGCGAACCGCATGGATATAGGCTGGTCGCAAAGCCTACAAAGACTTGAGCGCAACAGCTGATAAGGCGAGCCATGTTGAGAGCGAGCAACACCTTCGGCGGATTCTCGGTGAACGACGTCCCCGCCGCAATGAAATTCTACGGCGACACGCTCGGGCTGAAAGTGTCGGAAGATCACGGCATCATGACCATCGATCTGTCGAATGGCGGCAGCGTGATCGCCTATCCGAAAGCGAAGCACGAGCCGGCGACCTTCACCATCCTCAACTTTCCGGTTCCCGATGTGGACGCCGCCGTCGATGCACTGACGAAGCGCGGCGTGAAGTTCGAGCGCTACGACACGGACGATATAAAGACAGATGCCAAGGGCGTGATGCGCGGCAACGGCCCGACGATCGCCTGGTTCAAGGGCCCCGCCGGCAACATTCTCTCCGTGATCGACGAAAACGGCACGATGTAATCAAACAACCCAAGTTTCAGGAGTACTTGCATGTCACAAACGATCTTCCCCCACCTCTGCATCGCCGGCGCGTCAGGCGCGATCGAGTTCTACAAGAATGCGCTCGGCGCGACCGAGATGATGCGCGTGCCGCACGAGGACGGCAAACGCCTGATGCACGCAGCGATCGAGATCGGCGGCGCGCAGGTCTTCATCCACGACGACTTTCCCGAATATAGGGAATGCCGCCCCGATCTGGTCGGCGCGCCTTCCCGCATGGGCGGCACCTCGACGACCGTGCATCTCCGCGTCAGGGATTGCGATGCTGCCTACAAGCGCGCGATGGATGCCGGCGCGACCAGCATCGTCGCGCCGAACGACGCATTCTGGGGCGATCGCTACGCGCAGGTGGTCGATCCTTTCGGCCACAGCTGGAGCTTCGCGCATACGCTTGCGAAATAATGATGCTATGCTCGGCGTAGCATCCTGCACAGGGAGAACCTGGAAATGATGACCCCGCTTTATTTCACCCTGGGCATTGGGGCGGTCATGATCGCGGCGATCGCGCTCGCGATGCTGCTTGCCGCGATGAAACCCAATTACTTCCGCGTCGAGCGCACGGTCGTCATCGCAGCGCCGCCTGCGCAAATCTTTCCCTTCCTCGAAGACCTGAAAGCGCAGCGCTACTGGTCGCCGTGGGATCAGAAAGATCCCAACATGAAGCGGATCTATAGCGGCGAGGACAGCGGCGTCGGCGCGGTCTACGAATGGGACGGCAACCGGCAGATCGGCGCGGGCCGGCAGGAGATCACTGCGGTCACACCGAATGAGAAGATCGAAGGCAAGATCGACTTCTTCCGCCCGATGCAGGCAAGCAACCGCATCGAATTTCTGTTGAAGCCTTCCGGCGCGGGCACGGCAGTGACCTGGGCGATCTTCGGGCCGATGCCGTTCATGAGCCGCGTGATGAGCCTGTTCTTCTCGATGGACAAGATGATCGGCAACGAGTTCGAGAAGGGCCTGTTGCAGTTGAAGGCGCTCGCAGAGAAATAGCGCTTGGCGAAAATCGACATCAGGCGCCTCGGCCCGGGCGACGTTTCGGTTCTGGATCGCGTCGCGGCGGATGTTTTCGAAGGGCCGGTGCAGAAAAAGCGGCTTGCGGTCTTTCTGCGGGAAACCAATCACCTGATGTTTGTCGCGGTCTGCGACGGCGAGGTCGTGGGTCAGGTGCGCGGCATGATACACGTGCACCCCGACAAGGCGGATGAGCTTTACATCGACAATCTCGGCGTCGCGCTTGCCTTCCGGCAGCAGGGTGTGGGCATGCGGCTTGTGAAAGTGCTGTTGCAGGCCGGTAGAGACCAAGGGTGCGGCGAGGCATGGGTCGGGATCGAGCAGAACAACGCCGCCGCCAGAAAGCTCTATGAATCCCTTGGTGAAGCCGGCGAGCCTTGCATGATTTTCACCTATAAAATTTCCAAGAACCTTTAAAATTTCCAAGAAGCCGCCAGGAACCTAGAGCCTTCAGAGCGGTTACAGAGCGCTTCCGTGGGGGATATTCATGGCGCTTACGCTATTGCTCGCCAAGGTTTTCGGCATCGCTTTGATCGCAATCGGGATTGCGATCATCGTCTATCGCAGCCACTACGCGCAGATCGCGCGCGATTTCCTCCAGCAGCGGCTTTTGCGGACGGTGATCGCCTTCTCCGAGATGATCGTGGGTCTCTTCATCATTATCGGCCACAACGTCTGGAACCCGCCGCCGGCGGCGTTGATTACGCTGTTCGGCTGGATGTTCGTGCTGGAGGGCGCGAGTTATCTGCTCATGCCGGAGAAATATACCGCGCGCTTCGTCAATGCCGTGAACCGTCCGCAGTTTTTTATTGCTAGCGGCATCATCGGCATCGTGCTCGGGATTTATCTCGCGGACTATGGCTTCGCGATTTGGGCGCGGCTGCCGTGACTACGAGGACGGCGTCACGAATTTTAGCCCCACAACACCCGCCACGATCAGCATGAGACAAACGATCCGCGCAATCTCGCGCGACTCGTTGAAGAGCCACATGCCCATGATCGCGGTGCCGACCGCGCCGATGCCGACCCACACGGCATAGGCCGTGCCTACGGGGAGCGTGCGCAGCGCGTATTCGAGGAAGATCAGCGAGACGATCATCGCAGCCACGGTCCAGACCGTCGGCCACAGCCTCGAAAATCCGTCGGTGTATTTCAGGCCGATCGCCCAGCCGACTTCGAACAGACCTGCGATGAAAAGCGAGATCCAAGCCATGATGACTCTCCTTGTTTCTGGAGGGTCGTCGTTTCTGGAGGGTCGTCCCTGCCGGGCTCTGGATACAACTCAGGCCGTCCTGAGAGGAATGGTGCGCGCGACAGGGATCGAACCTGTGACCCCTACCATGTCAAGGTAGTGCTCTACCGCTGAGCTACGCGCGCATCAAAGGCGGGGCTCCCTATATCGGGTGCCTCCGGCAGGGGCAAGCAGGCCGGATCAGGCCGCCGCCAGCATCTTCTGGACCTCATTCACGAGGTCCTTGAGGTGGAAGGGCTTGGAAAGCACCTTGGAATCCTCGGGCGCCTTCTTGTTCTGGGCTTCCAGCGTCACCGCCGCAAAGCCCGTGATGAACATGACCTTGATGTCCGGGTCGAGTTCGGTCGCCCGGCGGGCGAGCTCGATCCCGTCCATTTCAGGCATCACGATATCGGTGAGCAGAAGTTCGAAGGGCTCCTCGCGCAGCCGCTGATAGGCCGAGCGGCCGTTGTCGAAATGCGCAACCTCATAGCCTGCGTTGACGAGCGCCTTTACGAGGAAGCGGCGCATATCGTTGTCGTCTTCTGCGAGCAGAATCTTCGGCATGGTGTCCCTTAACGTCCCGGCTTTTCAGGCCCTTTTTCGGCGCCCATTTGGGGGGAGCCGGGTAAATGGCCGGTGAAGGTGCATAAAGAAAGGCGCGGCCTTCACAAGGCCTTACCGCCCTGCGACAAAGCGAAAACTGACGTTTTCCTTAATCCCACGGTCCCGCCCGCAAGGCTTTTCCGCGATGAGCGCCAAGGTTGTCGAAGAACTGGCCCCGGCCTTCGATGTCGAAGAGCCGCTCGCGGCGGCAGGACCGGTCGTCTGCAACTCGCCCCATAGTGGACGCGCCTACCCAGCCTCCTTCCTGCGCCAGAGTCGGCTCGAGCTTGCCGCACTCCGGCGTTCCGAAGACACCTTCGTCGACGAGCTCTTCGCCGAAGCTCCGCGCGCGGGCGTGCCCCTGATGCGGGCGCATTTTCCGCGCGCCTATCTCGATGTGAACCGCGAGCCCTACGAACTCGATCCGCGCATGTTCGAGGGGCGCCTGCCCGCATATGCGAATACGCGCTCGCTGCGCGTGGCGGGCGGGCTCGGCACCATCGCCCGCGTGGTCGGCGATGCGCGCGAGATCTACCCGAAGCGCATCCCGGTGTCGGAAGCGCTCTCGCGGATCGAGCAGTTGTACAAGCCCTACCACCGCACGCTCCGGAAACTCGTGAGCCGCGCGCAGAAGAACTGCGGCATTGCACTCCTGATCGACTGCCACTCGATGCCGTCGAGCGCCGGCGGCCGCGACGAGCGTCCGCGCGCGGATTTCGTGCTCGGCGACCGCTACGGCACGAGCTGCTCGTCCGCGATAACCGACATGGTCGAGCGAACGCTGCGCGCGCAGGGCCACATCGTTCTGCGCAACAAACCCTATGCAGGCGGCTTCATCACAGAGCATTACGGCGACCCGGCCACGGGGCTGCATGCCCTGCAGATTGAGGTGAACCGCGCGCTCTACATGGATGAGACGCGCTACGAGAAGTCCGCGGGCTTCGAAGCGATCAAGCGGGACATTGGCCAGACGATCGAAGCCGTCGCCGCCTTTACGATCGCCGGCCTCGTAGCGATGCCGGACGCTGCCGAATAAGCGGCCTCCCAAAGCGAACCGATCCCGAAAAAGAAAGAGGCCGCTACAGTTGCCTGTAGCGGCCCAAGTCTAGGGAGGAAACGCCCAAAGGAGGGCGGCGAAAACGCGACGCCATCGCGTATCGCACCGCAACAATATGCTCCCGCACCGCAAAATAAGCAAGCACTGCTTACATAACTTTTCCGGGAAGAAGTGGCCCCTGTCCGAGACACTAACCGTAACGGAATCAATGGTTTAGTTCTTGGATCGACGGCTTCCTGCCAGAAAGTAGCATCCGATCGAGACCGCCAGGAACCCAGCCATCAGCCAGAACGCCGCCTGATAAGCCGCAAGCGGATAGACCGTCTGATTCGGCGCCATGAACTCGATCACCGCGCCGGTCGCGAACTGGAACACGAATACCCCGCCCATGGTCGCCAGATTCAGGAGCGTGAGCCCGCGGCCTACAAGCTGCGGAGGGAACATCTCCCTAGCCTGCCCGACTAGAAGCGGCGGGTAACCCGTGACAACGCCATAGAGCACGAACCAAGCCACGAGTACGGCCGGGCTCATTCTTCCGGCCAGCGCAATCCAGACCAGCATCGCGAGCGTAAGCAGCGCGCCGATCAGCACCGGCGTCCGGTAGTTACCAAACACGCGATCCGCGACACCCCAGCAGAACGCAGCACTCATGCTCGATAGCGCGAGCAACAGAAGATAGAAGCCGCGGGTGTCGAGATCGTAGCCGTAGACGTGCGCGAGATAGGGGCCGCCCCAGAGGCCGAGGATCGTAATCACGACGGCATAGCTTGTGAGAAACATCGCGAAGATCGGCCAGAACGAAGGCGTGCGCGTGACCACGACGAGCCCGCGCAGGCTCTCTACGAAGTTCTCCTTCTTCTGCTCGGATGGCTTCGTACCAGGCGGGTCGTCGCTCACCCACCACAGCACGATCAAGCCCGACAATCCGGCGAGAACGGCGACGATGACGAAACTCGGCCGCCAGCCGATCGTGGCCGTCGCGAAGGCGAGC
>JAGXQU010000188.1 GCA_018335895.1 Hyphomicrobiales bacterium
ATTGAAAATATTGGCGACCCCGGCAGGAATCGAACCTGCGACCAACAGCTTAGAAGTTGTTAGAAAAGCCAACGTTTTCAACGGCCATTCCGACAAAATTGCCGCTCCGGCGGCATTGCTCAATAAGCCGAAATTTCAGTTTGTCGGAATGAGGAGGCAGCACGTCACCACCGATTCGCGCAGCGGAACCACGTAGCTGATCGCAGTAACAACAATTCAACGTCCGCAAGGCGCTTGATACTGCATTGCACGCAGCAATGTGTGCCGAATACCGAACCTGTGACTTGACGGTAGTTCGGTAAATCGAACAGACTAATCAAAGTAGTTCTACGCCAAGGAGCTCGTAGAGTTACTCGGCGTTCGAGCTTCGATATTCCTCGAACTTATCAACTCCAACAAAACAGCAATCTCAATAGCTGGCGCGTTCATCGCGACCGGCAAAAGGAGAAGTTTGCCCATGCCCATGTTCAAGTTTCGCGCGGCTTTTCAATGCGTATTGTTGGCGGCCGCGCTCGCATTGTCTGTAGCTGTAACCCCTTTGTCGGCCAACGAAGCCACATC
This sequence comes from Hyphomicrobiales bacterium, assembly GCA_018335895.1. Lineage (GTDB taxonomy): Bacteria > Pseudomonadota > Alphaproteobacteria > Rhizobiales > Xanthobacteraceae. Next base: position 562 of record JAGXQU010000188.1, read on the forward strand.
CGTGGTCGTCGCTTTCGAAAGGGTTGGCCAGACGTATATGTCACCGCATCCGCATTTGCAGCATGTGCAGACCTGCCTGCGGACCAATGCGAAGTGCGGCAGCGAAGCCGCGTGCAAGGTAAGATGCTGCAGCAAGGCCTGGTACGACACGAAGGGTGGATGCTTCGTCGACCGCAACGGCAAAAGCGTTTGCGACAACACATCCAACCGGAAATGCGGATAATTTCTCCGGGCGCTCAGTCAGAATATTCTCGTTGATCGTTGGCCCTTGTTCTCAACAAACAGTGCCAGTCACAGAGTTTTGGAGACACATCATGACGATCCGATCCGCGTACATCGTCACTCTTTTTCTCGCCGCGTTTTCGGTATTCGTCGGGGTATCACCCGTGTGTGCCGCATCGCCCCACATCACAGGCTTCCAGGCGCCAAAGACTGAAATTCTCATCACGAAAAAGTCTGCAATTTGTTCTGCGGTATGTTTTAAATTGAGAGAAAAATGCTACGCCACGGAGCGTGCAGCGGTGAAGGGGATGTACGGGCACGATGGACCCATGTATGAATACAAACTGGGTAGGGTTGCCGATTATTGTCTGTGTAGGCATGACCAATGCGTAAAGAGTACTTATTGTAATAATCAGGAGCCGCCACAGTGTAGGCTAATTAACTGACCGGCCTGATCCGCCCCCACTGGATGGTCCGTCGAAGGTTTGATCATAAATTCCGCAGCTTTGACGAAAATGCAGACAAGTTAGAAATCGGCCAGCAGCCTTGTTGGAATGTTTTGTCGGAATGCATTCCGACAACCGTACTAACTAATTGAAAACATTGGCGACCCCGGCAGGAATCGAACCTGCGACCAACAGCTTAGAAGTTGTTAGAAAACTCAACGATTTCAATGCTCATTCCGACAAAACTGCCGCTCCGGCTGCATTGTCCAATAAGGCGAAATTTCAGTTTGTCGGAATGATATTGCCGCCTTTCACGCTAAACGTCTGAGCGTCTGAGCGTCTGAGCGTCTGAGCGTCTGAGCGTTTCGGAAGGCAGCTCGCCAAACCTGTTGCGGTAATACCTCGCAAAATGCCCCGCATTGTGAAAGCCGCATGCGTAAGCGACCCCGATGATGGATGTTCCTGGTTTTGCTTCGCTTAGCATCCTCTGAGCGTTCTCCAAGCGCACTTGCTTCACGACATCCTTAGGAGAGCATCCCCGACTTTCTCGGAATCCTTTGAATAAGCTTCGCGCGCTGCAGCCGACAAAAGATACCAGCGATTCTATAGTGATAGGCTTGTTCCAGTTCTCTCGAATATACTCCTCAGCCAACCTAACTTGCCAGCGGGCTGGCGTTCTAATGTCTTGGGTCAGTTCGGAACTCAGATTGTGCGGGTTTGCAAACAAGAATGAAACGGCCAGTGCCTGCTCCACTTCTTGTATCGCGAGTTCCGGAAGGGCGCAATCAGGACGGTCTATTTCATTTACTAAATAGGAGAATAAACGAAGGAATGACTCTGTCTCCCTACGATGAACTGGTGAAGACATTTCGAATTCAAGCGTCTTGATCGATCTACCAACGAGCGCCTCGAGTTTTGCGATCAAAGGAGCCGCATCAACTCTCAAAACAAGTTGCTCATAGTCGCCACCAAAACTGAGTGTCGACTCTCGGTTTCCCTGCGTTATGCATGAGATTTCGCGGGTTACTTCTACCGCTTTTCCACTCGCCTTAGTTTCCCCCGCTCCTGTCAAACAAATCTGTTGGCGATAATAGTTTGTGGCTGGGAAAGATAGTTCGACAGGCGCTCCGTAGGAACAAAGTGATACTCCCAATATTTTTAGCTGCCTATGGTTAGCCTTCGCCTGAAACTTGCGATTTGACCCGAGCAAATTGAACGACGATGCTCCAAAGGTCTCTAGAAGTGCGTTTCGCATTGCCTCGGGATCTTGGGTTCGGATCACCGGAAATGCGTCTAAAGCGTGCGTCGTCATAGGTTTTTTCCGCGTAAAAAGTATCCCAGTATCCCGTAGCGGGAACTTTACGCCACTCAAAAAATGCCCTTTCCACTCAATTAGCGCAATAATTACCGCTCTTTCGGCATTTCGTGCACTCCTTGGATAAATCTGTCGTTTCCTGCTGAATGATAGAAATCCCTCAAGTTTAAGGGGGCATCATGAAGTACGTTGAATGCACAATCTGTTCTGACGAGCGCGCTGACTGGTGGGTAAACACACCTGCAGAGAATGTGGGCCCTCTAAAGTCCCTCGAATCGGCGCTCAAGATCGCGCTTGCAGAAGCCGACGGTTACGAGCTTCTTGGCGCGGAAGTCTCTATCAACATCAAAGACCGCTTCGGAAAAAAAAAGCCAATAGCTGGATGGTCTGACCTGCCACTGAGTATTTCCTCCACGCGGAGTTAGAGTCCGATCTCATCAAGGGGACGGACGATGAAGCAGAAGCGGTTCACTGAAGAACAGATCATCGTGGTTTTGCGGGAGCACGAGGCGGGCGCGAAGACAGCCGATCTGGCCCGCAAGCACGGCATCTCGGAAGCGACGCTGTACAACTGGAAGGCCAAGTACGGCGGCATGGACGTGTCGGACGCCAAGCGTCTGCGGTCGCTGGAAGATGAGAACCGCAAGCTGAAGAAGCTGCTGGCAGAGTCTATCCTGGACCAGGCGGCACTGAAGGAGCTTCTGTCAAAAAAATGGTAGGGCCCGCCGCCAAGCGCGAGGCTGTCGCTCATCTTCGTAACGTTCTGCGGATGAGCGAGCGCCGGGCCTGCTGCCTCGTTGCCGCCGATCGCAAGATGATCCGCTATCAGTCTTGCCGCCCGCCTGACATCGAGTTGCGCACTCGCCTGCGCGATCTTGCCAACCAGCGCCGTCGGTTCGGCTACCGCCGTCTGTTCATTCTGCTGCGGGAACAGGGTGAGCCGTCAGGCGTCAACCGTATCTATCGGCTCTACCGCGAGGAAGGGCTGATAGTTCGCAAGCGCAAGGCCCGGCGAAAGGCCATCGGAACTCGCACACCGATCCTGGTCGAGGCCAAGGTCAACGCCCGCTGGTCGCTCGACTTCGTCCACGATCAGTTCGCCTTCGGTCGGCGCTTCCGCATTCTCAACATCGTCGATGACGTCACGCGCGAATGCCTGGCAGTCATCCCTGACACCTCGATCTCAGGTAAACGGCTCGCACGCGAGCTGACGACGCTCATCATCAGCCGCGGCAAGCCTCGGATGGTCGTGTCTGACAACGGCACCGAGTTCACCTCGAATGCTATCCTGGGCTGGGCGAAGGATCACGGCGTGGAGTGGCATTACATCGCGCCAGGCAGGCCGATGCAGAACGGCTACATCGAGTCCTTCAACGGCCGGATGCGCGATGAGCTCCTTAATGAGAGCCTGTTCGTCGATCTCAACCAAGCCCGCCAGCTCATCAGCGACTGGGTCACCGATTACAATACCGCGAGGCCACACTCCTCGCTCGGATACAAAACACCGGTCGCTTATGCCGGTTCACTCATCGCGCCGAAGGGCGTAACGTTGGTCGAGGCTCTAACCGCCGCCGGATGAAAGTTCAGTGGCAGGTCAGTTGAGCGCCACTCAATTCTGCAGTGTCAATCGCACTCGATGTCGGTCATTCAGAGCACACGACCAGCGGAAGGACCGTCAGAGCGCAGTAGTAATCTCTCCGTTCCACTTGCACTATTAGTTTTGATCTCCTCAGTCCTTACAAAGGATGAGAGCAATTCTCACGGCGCTGTCGCACTTTGGGTTCGTAGGATTATTTTTGGGCGAGGACTATCATTACCGTGAATGCGAACATAGGCTAATCCTTTGGGGAGGCCTCAAATGTTCAACCTTCGCATTGCTCTTGCGTTCGCCGCGGCTACCATTTGCTCTATGAACGCCTGGGCGCAACCAGCGAAGGACTGTGAAGAAAAGAGTGGAGATGCTGGGATCGCAGCATGTACCTTAGCAATTCAGCAAAACCCAAAGGACGCAAGAAGCTACGATTTTCGCGGCAAGGAATACTATCTTAAAAACAACCTCGAAAAAGCGATCGCTGACTTCAGCGAGGCTATCCGAATCGACTCTACGTTCTCCGATCCATTTAACAATCGCGGATTAGCGTACGTTGATCAGAAGAAGTACGACCGCGCAATGGAAGACTATAACGAGGCAATTCGACTCGCTCCTACTGACGGGGCTGCTTACTCGAACCGTGGAGTTCTGCATTACTATCTACGAAATAACGAAAAAGCGCTCGCAGATTATAACGAGGCAATTCGATTAAAGCCAACTTTTAGCGATGCCATTTATAGTCGAGGTCTTGTTTATCTGGCTTTAAAGAATGAGCGCAATCGGGCGATTGCCGATTTTAGAACTGCTTCACAACTCGGAGACGAGGATGCAAAAAGGAAGTTGCGTGAGATGGGTGTGGCTGAAGACCATTGCCTTGTCGACAGCACGGTGACCGTTACCGGAATAATTGATCACACAAAACGAAAGCCCGACGGAAGCGAGTGGGCCTTCACGATACAAAATAAAAAATCAGAACCCTGTAAAGTTGACGGCGTCATTTTGTCCGATCGAACGAAACCTGAAGCATGCCAACGGGGAAAAACAATAACAGCGACAGGCAAGGTTCATCTATTCAATCCGAACAATCCAAATTCCCAAATAGTCATCACCAGAACCGCTGAGTGCCGCTAGATCTGGTTAAAATACGCCTGCCTGAATTCTTGCGAATGAAGGCGGCGATCGCTCGCACCGCATCCGCAACCAGCCGGCCTTGTGCCATCAGCACCTTGATCTGCCGCAGCTTCGCAACAATCTCTTCCGCCGTATGCATCTTCCTGGCCATCGACCCAATCCTCCACCTGACCCTGACCCTGCAAAGGCAATTGCCGATGCATATCCAATGCATCGCAAAGGATTACGGAAATACGAAATTCGAGCGTGGTTTCTGAACGAAGGCTCTCTGACAATGGGGTATACTTTGTCAGACCAAAAAATAGAGCTGACGTAAAACGGGGGGGCCGGTTCACGGCGCTGTTGGAATATTACGATACAACCTTAATTGCCATCGAAGGCCGATCTTCAATCGCAAGAAGCTTACCGCGAAGCGATTACTGGCACCCCACGCAGCTATGTCAGAATATCTAAGTTTACGAGCGCCGCCTTGCGACAAACTTGTTGGCTTTTCAGACAAAGCTAGTAAGTCGGCGACTTAGGATGTTGTCCGAAAATTGTTGGAATAGTTTGTCGGAATGAACTCCGACACGCACGCTAACACCTTGAAAGTATTGGCGACCCCGGCAGGAATCGAACCTGCGACCAACAGCTTAGAAGGCTGCTGCTCTAATCCGCTGAGCTACGGGGCCGTGTTGTTTTCCGGGACAGCGACGCGAAAAATGCAGCTCAGTGCGTCCACTGGCCCATGCGTCTGAACGAAAAATTGTCGGCGTAGGCGATCTTCTTCGAAGCCTTCGTATGCGGCTCGCTCACCTGATAGGGAATGCCATTCTTCTCGCAATACGCGATCGCGTCTTCCTTGCTCGCGAAACGCAGCCGCAGTTGCTGGCGCATGTCCGAGGACGACGTCCAGCCCATCAGCGGCTCGACGCGGCGCGCCTGCTCGGGCTCATAGTCGAGCACCCAGCCTTTCGTGCGGGCGTCGCCCGACTGCATCGCCGTCTTGGCCGGTTTGTAGATGCGCGCGATCATGCGTTTCTCGTTCCGTGCAGCTTGGTCGGAGCGGCAGGATTCGAACCTGCGACCCTCTGGTCCCAAACCAGATGCGCTACCAGACTGCGCTACGCTCCGTTGTCTGTTGCGCGAGGGATTACAGTAGCCGACCGCACCCGGCAAGGGATACGGCAATTGATGCCCGATAAGGCCCTACCTGCCCCTAAAGATGCGGTGCGAGACCTTGTCGCCTGCTGCAATTCCGTAGCGGTCGGCAGCGCCGGCCACGATCTCGAGCACTGCCTTCACCGAGCCCTGCGACTCGACCGTCTGGCGCGAGAACGGCGTCGTCCCCTTCGCGATGTTCGCGATGGTGCCGTCGGCGCGGATGAAAAGCATGTCCAGCGAAACGATCGTGTTTTCCATCCACATCGCCACCGGCCGCGACATGCCGAAATCGAACAGCATGCCCTCGCCGTCCGCGACCTCTTTCCGGAACATCAGGCCGACGCGCTGCTGCTCCGGGGTCTCGGCCATCTCGACGTTGAAGACACGGATTCCGGTCTTGGTCAGAATTTCGAGGCTCTCGACCCTGAGCTTGGGTTGGGGGCCGTCCTGTGCGGAGGCCGGATAGACGGCGAACGCAAATAATAATGTGAGCGCCAGAGAGCGCACGACACGGAAAAGCACGGACATGACGAAACTCAGTGCGAGGAGTTGCCGCTACCCGTATCGGGCCGGACTTCGGCGGCCATAAGGCCTTTCGGGCCGTCGCCATAGCGCACCAGCACCATCTGGCCCGGCCGCAGTTCGGTAAGTCCGAAGCGCCGCAGCGTTTCCATGTGCACGAAGATGTCCGGCGAGTCGTCGCCGCGGGTCAGGAAGCCGAAGCCGCGAATGCGGTTGAACCACTTCACCCAAGCCCGCTCCAGCCCGCTGGTCGGCACGATGTTCACATGCGTGCGCGGCGGCGGCATCTCGGAAGGGTGGATCGCGGTGGAATCGTCCATCGAGACGACGCGGAAGCACTGATAGCCCTTCTGGCGTTCGATCACTTCGCAGACGACCCGCGCGCCTTCGTGCGCGGTCTGGAAGCCGTCGCGCCGCAAACACGTCACGTGCAGGAGCACATCGGGCATTCCGTTGTCGGGGATGATGAAGCCGAAGCCTTTCGAGACATCGAACCACTTGATGTGGCCGGTGATCTCGATCAATCCCACCGGAGCTTCCTCCGTGAGATCCTCTATGCGCGTCCCCTGCTCGCTCTGTGCGAGCTTAGACCCCAGCCGGTCGGAACCCATGACGCTTAAAACTCTAGCCGCCTATTGAGAATCGGCGGGACGCCGATTCGTTGCAATTCAACGATAACATTGCCGCATTGTCAGGGAACATCAAAATGCGACTTCCGGCGCAAAGCAATGGGTGGTGGTGGAAAAAGCGGCTGTCGTGCACAGCGAGTCGCAGTCAGCTGTCAAGGAAGACTTCGAGCACGTCGCCGATGTCCTCCCGGATAACGAGGTCGGCGGCATCGTCGAGATCGGTAGGCTCCCGGTTCAGGATCACGAGCTTGGCGCCGTTGCGTTTTGCGCGTAGCGGAAAGCCCGCGGCAGGCCAGACCACCAGCGAAGAACCGATGGAAATGAAGAGATCGGCCGCCAAAGTCTCGATTTCGGCCAGCCGCATCGGCTCTTCCGGCATCGCCTGGCCGAAGGAGATGGTCGCGGATTTCACGGGACCCGCGCAATCCGCACAATCCGGCGCCGAGCCGTTGGATTTATCGAAGCGTTCCTTGACCCATTCCAGCTCGTAGCGGTTTCCACAGTCCAGGCAGGTGGCATAGGAGCCGTTACCGTGCAGTTCGATCACCCGGTTTGATGGAATGCCGGAGACTTGATGCAAATTGTCGATGTTCTGTGTGATGACCGCGGAGAGTTTGCCGCGCTGCAAGAGCGAAGCCAGCGCGCGATGACCGCGTCCCGGTTTCGCGTTGCGGAAAGAATCCTCCATCGCGAATTTCCGCCGCCACGCCTCGTCGCGCATTTCCTTGCTGCGGATGAAATCCGAAAATTCGATCGGCCGGTTCTTGGTCCACAGCCCGCCGGGCGAGCGGAAATCGGGAATGCCGCTCTCTGTCGAGATGCCGGCGCCCGTGAAGGCGACCATCCGGCGGGACTCCTCGACCATGGCTTGCAGCAGATCGGATGCGGACTTGCGGTCGGGGGCGATCATTCTATTTTCCGTAAGAACTTCTCAGAGAAACCCAATCCGATTCTGTAATTCGGGAGACCCCGGCCGATGCGTTACCTCCATACCATGCTGCGTGTCCGCGACCTCGACAAGGCACTCGACTTCTACTGCAACAAGCTCGGGCTGAAGGAGTCCTTCCGCATCGAGAACGAAGCGGGGAAGTTCACGCTCGTTTTCCTGGTCGCTCCCGGGGACGAGAAACTGGTGGCTGATGCGAAGGCCGCAGGCCGGCCCGCGCCGCTCGTCGAACTCACCTTCAATTGGGGCACCGACGAGGACATGAAGGAGGCCCGGTATTTCGGCCATCTCGCCTATGAGGTTGACGACATTTATGCGGAGTGCGAGCGGCTCATGAAGGCCGGAGTCACGATCAACCGCCCGCCGCGGGACGGTCAGATGGCCTTTATCCGCTCCCCGGACCTGCACTCGATTGAGCTTTTGCAGAAGGGGAAAGCGCTGCCGAAGCAGGAACCCTGGGCCTCAATGCCCAATACCGGGCACTGGTAGCGCGGCATTTTTGCCCGCTTGTGCGGGGCGGCATGCTTTTCTATAAGGGCGCCGGTTCGGTTCGCCCGGGCTTCAGCGCTCCCTTCGTCTATCGGTTAGGACGTCAGGTTTTCAACCTGAAAAGAAGGGTTCGACTCCCTTAGGGAGCGCCATTTCCACAAATCCCGAATCCCATGCGCAGCGTGGCGGCGCGAACTTCCGTACGGCAAGTCGTCATGGCAGCTCGGGTTCACCATCAGACACGCATCTGCAGCCAGAACAGCGCGCAGGTCGCCCTACCCGCAATGTGTACGCCGCGTCCGCGCAACTTCAACGGCGCCGTAGCAGTCCGATCACGAGAAGCACGACACCAAGGATTAGGCCGACCGGGATGATGATCGTGACTCCTCCAAACCACCGGCGGAAATCATCGGCGGTAAACCACCTCGCATCGCTTGGCGGCGTCGTTGTGCACAAGGAGGATGCCGGGTTGAAAAGCAGCAGGTGGGTGGTAGGCAACGGTGTTCCGGCTGCGGTCCTGCATTCCTTCCGAACCCGGTTAAAGGATGTGGTGATCGAATCAAACTTCCGTTCCAGCGACGCGGCCTCGCGGCAGACCTGAGCCGACGGTTGTGCGTCGTGCAGCTTGAAGGCTGCGCGCTGGATCTTCAGAAACTCATTCTCATAGTCCGCGAGCGCAGGACACGAGGCCTGCGAGATCCGCAGAGGGATTACGCCAGCGCTCTCGCAAGCCAGCACCAGCAGTTCAAGACTCGACGTGCTCCAATGAAAATTTCCGAACAGCGCTTCATTGGCAAAGAACGAAGTGATGCTGTGATTCTCGCGCGCGCATATCTCGCCAGCCTGCCACATGAGTGATCGATAATCCGAGAGGCTCTGCTGGGCATTTCGGCGATTGTTTTGGTCAATACTCGAGTATGTCAGCCCGCGCAGTGCAGACTGGAGGGCCTCTGCTTTCGGCTTCAGCGTCAGTAACGAGGTGCACTTCGGAGTCTGCGCCGCGACGCTCCCTGGAATTGCTGCGATCGAGATGGCGGAGACAAGTAGGATCAGAACGCGCATGGAGGTGACAGACTTACGTGGCAGGGACTTATCACTTGGCATGCTTTGGTCCGGCTCAGATCGCGAAGTCTAGGCGAAGCTCATTGATCGATGCAACGTCTCGCCTGCTCCGCGTCCGGGCGTTGTTCAGACGGGAACGCCTCTCATCTCAGCAGACTCACATCGATCCGCAACGCGAGCGGATAGAACGCGCTCCATGCATTCCAGCGCCTTGAGCCGGCTTCGGACAAGGACCACAGCGCGCCGCCGGGTTCGAAGCTGATGTCTTCGATCCCGATCGGCATCGCGTGTCGCACGAGGACAGCACCCGTTTTGCGGTCGAGTTTTACGAGTTCGCCAAAACGCGAACCGCTCCGCGTGATCCACAAATCGCCCTTGCCGTCGAAAGCTGCTCCCTGCGCGAGCAGAGGCAGCGGCACCGCTTCGACCGTATCGATTTCGGAAAGCTTCGGCTGCCGAAGCTTCGCCCAGGGAATAAGATAAAGCTTCGGTTCGCCCGAGCGCTCATAGGCGCCGAGCCATAAGCCGTCCGCCGCTCCCGCCGCGAACGATCCTTTGAGCTTTCCCGTAAGCGCCGCCGCGCGAACCACGCGCAGGAGTTTTCCGCGCTCCAGACCCGACACTTCGATTTCGAAAACGTGCCTGCTGTCGGCGACGACGATATTGCGGCCCGGCCCTCGCGCGATCCCGCCCGCGTGTCCGCACTGCGATGGCAGGTCGATCTGCGAGAGCACGATGCCCGTCTCCGGATCGACCGCAAAAACCCGGCAAGGCCCGCGATCCTGTTTCGGATCAGTGCTGCGATAGCTGGAGATGAAAAGCACGCCCGCCTGAAACGTCACACCTTGCGGAACGTAGCCGTCGTCGAGCCCGGGTACCCAGATGCGTTTCGTGATCGCCTGCGCGTTCGGAAACGGTGAGAGTTCGCGATCCGTATAAGCGGGCTTCTTGCCGAGCGGCGCATCCGCTACAACGATGCCCGCAGTTCCAAGAACAGCGAAAGCCAGCGCAGCGAACCGCATAGCGACCCCGGTAGTATTGCAGCCGAAACGCAGTCTTGCATGGAGACGCGCTCAGATCACCGCCGTCAGCACCGCGCCGTAATGCGTGCCCGCGCCTGCCAGCACGAAGCCGTGCCAGATCGCGTTCTGATACGGCAGCCGCTCCCAGAGATGAAAGATCACACCAATGCAATAGAGCGCGCCGCCGGTACCCAGCAGCACCAGTGCGGCGATGCCGAGCGACGTCAGGATCGGTTCCAGCGCGATGATGCCGACCCAGCCGAGCCCGATATAGAGACCGGTCGTGACGCCTTCGAGCCGTTTCGGCCACAGGAGTTTTATCAGAACGCCGATGATGGCGACCGTCCACACCACCACCATCAGCACGATTGCCCAATCGCCTTTCAGCATCAGCATCGTGAACGGCGTATAGGTGCCCGCGATCATCAGGAATATCCCGGAATGATCGAGCCGCTGGAAGTAATGCCGGTAGCGATGCGTGCGCGCCAAGTTGTAGAGCGCCGAACACGAGAACATCATAATCATGCCGGCGGCATAGATGCTGACGGCGACAATCTCGACATACGAGTGCCTGAGCGCTGCAATCGCGATCAGGATGATCGATCCGGTGATTCCGGCCGCGACCCCGACCGCATGCACGATGCCGTCGGCCACGAGTTCCCTGCGGCTCGGAACGCGAATGCCAAGCGCGGAGGCGGCGGCCGTGATGGATTCGTTCATCGTCATGAGGCTATGGCCGAACCCGTTACAGTTCGTTGACGGCAAGAACTAGACGAAACGGCGGCGCAGGGCCTCATAGACCGCAACCGCCATCGCGGTTTTCAACGCGGTCGCGAGCCAGAACGGATAGAGCCCCGAAGCCAGCGCGGCTTCAAAGCCGAGAACACGCGCGAGCCACGCGACACCGAATGCGAAGATGATCGCGTGCCCCGCGAGCATCCAGACCGCATTCGAGGCAAGCGACTTCATCCAGCCCCGGTCGGACGCAAGACCGATCGCAAGCGCCGCCACGAAGAAGCCGATCAGATAGCCGCCGGTCGGCCCATACATATAGGCGAGGCCGATCCCGCGCTCCGGCGTCCCCGCGAACACCGCGAAATTCAGTCCGCCTTCGAAGAGATAAAGCGCCACGGTCGCGGCACCCGCGCGGGCGCCCAGCAGCGCGCCGATCATGAGCACGACGAAAGTCTGCATCGTCATCGGCACCGGCCAGAACGGAATCTGGATCTTCGCCGAGAGAATGAGCAGCAGGTTCCCGATCAGGATTCCTGCGACCCGCTGCGCGGGGGAAAGATCGAACAAGCCGGTCTTGATGGCCGAAGCATTCGCGCTCATGGCTCTGTTTCCTTTGTTGTAAGGATTTTTCCGAGACAAACGCTGTTCGGGCCGTTTGGCAATTGCCAATTCGACGCGGGCGAAAAATCGCGAGGCTATCCGGCCGAAAGCGGATCGGCGCTGGCCGCGTCCGAAATCCGCATCTCGATCGTCTCGCGGCCCTGCCAGCGGTTGACCGACAACGTGCCCGCGACATGGATCGCGCGCCCCCGCGCACCGAGCAGAGCCTGCCCGAGCGGGCGCTCCATCGCGCGGAAGGCCACCGCCGACATGGTGGCGCCGTCGTTCGAGCGTAGCCGCACCCGCACATGGTTTTGTCCGACCGGATCGGCGAAGGCGACGGTGTGCGCGGGTAGCGCGAACACCGGCTCCGGATTTCCCGAACCGAACGGCCCCGCGCGCTCGATCATCGAGAAGAGTTCGGGATTCGCGCCGCGCGCCGTGATCGCGGCGTCGATCTCGAGACAGTCCTCGTGACGCGCCTGCTCGACAGCCTCCCGCAGCGTCGCTTCGAGATAAGCGCGCAGATCGCCGAGCCTGTCTCGCGCGACGGTCAAACCCGCCGCCATCGCGTGCCCGCCGCCTTTGAGGAGGAGTCCCTCTTCGACAGCGCCGCGCACCGCGCGTCCGAGATCGACACCCGGTATGGAACGACCGGAACCCGTGCCCTGCTCGGCGAGCATCGCGATCGCGAACGCGGGCCGCGAGAAGCGCTCCTTCAATCTGGCTGCGACGAGACCGACGACGCCGGGATGCCAGCCCTCGCCGCTCGCGATCACCACTGCACCCTGCTCGTCGTGGCCGAGCGATGCGTAAGCTTCCGCTTCGGCCTGCTCCAGCGTACGCTTCTCGACTTCCTGCCGCTCGATGTTCAACTGGTTCAGCTTCTGCGCAATCGCGTTCGCTTCCGCCGGATCGTTCGTCGTGAGCAGTTTCGTCCCTAACGTCGCGTCGCCGATGCGTCCGCCTGCGTTGATGCGCGGACCTAACAGAAATCCGAGATGCCACGCTTCCGGCGGGCCTTCGAGACGGGCCGCGTCCATCAGCGCGCGAAGCCCGTGGTTCTCGCGGTTCCTGAGCGAGATGAGCCCCTTCGTGACAAAGGCGCGGTTCAGGCCCTTGAGCGGGACGACGTCGGCTACCGTGCCTAGCGCCACGAGATCGAGCAGTTGCAGGAGATCGGGCTCCACTCGCCCGCCACTCCAGTGCCCGCGCGAGCGCAGCTCACGGACCAGCGCCACGCAGGTCATAAAGGTAAGGCCCGCCGCGCAGAGATGGCCGAGACCCGAAAGATCGTCCTCGCGGTTGGGGTTCACGAGCGCCGACGCAATCGGCAGCTTTTCGCCGGCCTGATGATGATCGACGACGACCACATCGAGGCCAAGCTTCGCCGCTTCCCCCAGCGCTTCCGCGCTCGTGGTGCCACAGTCGAGCGTGATCAGGAGCGAAGCGCCGCGCGCCTCGAGATTCCGGATCGCTTCGACGTTGGGGCCGTAACCTTCGAACATGCGGTCGGGAATGTGAAAAAACGGGTCTGAGCCCGCCGCACGAAGCACGCGCACCATCAGCGCGGTCGAGGTCGCGCCATCGACGTCATAGTCGCCGATGATCGCGATTTCTTCGGAGTGCTGCACGGCGTCGGCGATGCGGCTCGCCGCGCGGTCCATTTCGGTCAGCACGTTCGGGTCCGGCATCATCTTGCGGATGGTCGGGTCGAGGAAATTCTCGACTTCATCGAGCACCACTTCGCGGCCCGCGAGAATGCGGGACAGCAACTCCGGCAAGCCGTAGCGCTGACCGATCGCAGCCGCCGTCTGCGTTCTCCGCAGATCGAGCCGGTCGCGCCATACGCGACCGCAAACGGATTTCTGCACCCCCAAGAATGCACGGGATTCGGTCATGACCTATTCTAGCTGATCACAGCGCCAATTGTTGTCGTCACCGCGAAAGCGGGCGCCCTGACCCCTGCATTGCTGACTTACTGATGCTGGAGGTTATGGGCCCCGGCTCGCGCTCACTTCGTTCGCTAGGCCGGGACGATGCGATTAAAAAATTTTCCGGTACTGAATGAAGCCGGAGCGGTCGGCGATGTTGTCGTACAGGAGCCGCGCGGTGGCGTTGTGATCCTGCGTCAGCCAGTGCACGCGGCTCGCACCCGCCTCCTTGGCCTTCGCATAGACCGCCTCGATCAGCGCGCGGCCAAGCCCGAGCCCGCGCGTGTCTTTGGCGACAAACAAGTCCTGCAAATAGCAATAATCGCCGGTCGTCCAGAACGAGCGGTGAAAGAGATAATGGACGATCCCAAGTAATTTACCGTCCACATAGGCGCCGAGCGCGAACATCGGCTCGCGCGCGTCATGAATCCGCCGCCAGGTTTCGTCCGTCGCCTCTTTCGCCTGCGAAGCCGAATAGAATTCCAGATAACCCTGCCAGAGCGGCTCCCATGCGGCGCGCTCGTCCGCGCCGATCCCGCGAATGAGAACGCCTGGCTTTGTCATCTAGAGATGGAATTTTTCGAGCTGGCGGTGCTCGGCCTCGATCCAGCGCGTGGTGCCGGTGACGGAGCGCATGACGACCGTGTGCGTGAAGATGCGATCGCCCTGAAAGCGCACGCCCTTCAGCATCGAGCCCGTGGTGACGCCGGTCGCCGCGATCAGGCAGTCGCCCTGCACCATGTCGCGCATGTCGTATTTCCTGTTCGGATCTTTCACGCCCATCTTCGCGGCGCGCGAACGCTTCTCGTCGGTGTCGAGAATGAGCCGGCCCTGCATCTGGCCGCCGATGCAGCGGAGTGCCGCCGCCGCGAGCACGCCTTCCGGCGCGCCGCCGATACCGAGGTAGATATCGATACCGGTCTCCGCCGGCTCGGTCGTGTGGATCACGCCGGCGACGTCCCCATCCGTGATCAGCGCGACCGACGCACCGGTCGCGCGCGTTGCCTTGATCAGTTCCGCGTGGCGCGGGCGATCCATGATGAGCGCGGTGATTTCGTTCGGCTTCACGCCCTTGGCTTTGGCGAGCGCATTGATGTTATCCGCCGGAGATGCGTCGAGATCGATCAGACCTTTCGGATAGCCGGGTCCGATTGCGATCTTGTCCATGTAAACGTCAGGCGCGTTGAGCAACGTGCCGCCTTCGGCCATCGCCATCACGGCGATCGAGCCCGGCATATTCTTCGCGCAGAGCGTGGTGCCCTCAAGCGGATCGACCGCGATATCCACCGCAGGACCCTTTTTGTTGCCGACCTCTTCGCCGATGAAGAGCATCGGCGCCTCGTCGCGCTCGCCCTCGCCGATGCGAACGATGCCGTTGATCGGAAGCTTGTTCAGTTCGCGCCGCATGGCATCGACCGCCGCCTGGTCCGCTGCCTTCTCGTCGCCGCGGCCGCGAAGACGCGCCGCGGACACCGCCGCGCGTTCGGTCACGCGCGCAATTTCCATGGAAAGAATGCGCTCGATGAAAAGATCCGGCTGAACTTCGACCGCCGGGTTTGCCTGCTTCGCCATTTCCCCCTCAGTTCTTCTCGATGCGGATGACCTGCGGATCGGCCGCGAGCACTCCGTCTTTCTTGATTGCGTTCAGCGCGTTTCGCATCGCGTCTTCGTTCGTTGCGTAGGTGATGAGCACGACCGGCGCGGGCGCGTCGGAAGATTTCTTCTTGTCGCGGCGATGTTGCACGATGGATTCGAGCGAAATCCCCTGCTCCGCCATCCGGCCCGCGATCGTCGCGGCAGTACCGGGCTTATCGATCGCTGCGAGACGGATGTAATAGCCGCCCTCATGGTCCTGCATCGGCGCACGCACGGCCTTGGTAAGCTTTGCGCTCCCGCGACCGAACGGAGCGACACGGCGGCCGCTCGCGAGATCGACGAGATCGGCAACCACCGCGGAAGCCGTCGCGGCACCGCCCGCACCGGGGCCAACCAGCGTGAGGTCGAGCGCGTCCGAATTGATCGCGACCGCGTTGGTGACGCCGTCGATTTCCGCGATCACAGTGCCCTTCGGAACCATGGTCGGATGCACGCGCTGTTCTATGCCGGTGTCGGTCTTCACCGCGACGCCCAAGAGCTTCACGCGATAGCCGAGATCGTCCGCCGCTTCGAGATCGGCGAGCGTGATCGACTGGATGCCTTCGACGTAGACCGCATCCGCATCGACTTCCGCGCCGAAGGCGAGGCTCGCGAGAATGGCGATCTTGTGCGCGGTGTCGAAACCGCCGATGTCGAAAGTCGGGTCCGCTTCGGCATAGCCGAGCTTCTGCGCTTCCTTCAGACAATCCTCGAAGGAGCGGCCTTCCTTCTGCATCTGCGTTAGAATGTAATTGCACGTACCGTTCAGAATTCCGTAGACGCGCGAAATCTCCGCGCCGCCGAGACCCTCGCGTAGCGTCTTGATCACGGGAATGCCGCCGCCCACCGCCGCTTCGAAGTTGAAGGCGGCGTTGTGCGCTTCGGCAAGCTTGATCAGCGGCGTGCCGTGCTTGGCGATCAGCGCCTTGTTCGCGGTGACCACCGGACGGCCGATGGAAAGCGCGGCCTCGACCGCGGATTTTGCCGGATCGCCAGAGCCGCCCATGAGTTCGACAAAAACGTCGATACCCTCGCCTCTGGCGAGCGCGACGGGATCAGCCGAGCGCTTGATCGCCGAGAGATCGAGGCTCTGGTCGCGCGGCGGATCTTTCGAAGCGACGGCGACCAGATCGATCGGACGGCCCGCGCGGATCGCAAGCTTGTCGCGCGTACGCAGCAGCATGCCCGCGACCGCCGAACCGACGGTGCCCAAACCGGCGAGACCGACACGCAGCGGAGCTTCCATCTTTTTTCGTTCCCGAGTTAGCCGCGCGCCGCGAGCGGCACGACGTTATGCAGTATGGTGTCGGCGGACTCGAGGAACTTGCGTACGTTGCGCGCGGCCTGCCGGATACGCTGCTCGTTCTCCACGAGCGCAAGACGCACGTAATCGTCGCCGTGCTCGCCGAAGCCGATGCCGGGTGCCACCGCGACCGAAGCCTTCTCGACCAGCAATTCCGCGAACTTCACGCTGCCGAGCGGACGGAAGCGCTCAGGGATCGGCGCCCAGGCGAACATCGAAGCCTTCGGGCTCGGGATTTCCCAGCCCGCGCGGGTAAAGCTTTCCACCATCGCGTCGCGCCGCGTGCGGTACATGTTGCGCATCTCGACGATGCACTCTTCCGGACCGTTGAGTGCCGCGGTCGCCGCGACCTGCACCGGCGTGAACGCACCGTAGTCGAGGTACGACTTCACGCGTGAGAGCGCGGAAATCACGCGCTCGTTGCCGACCGCGAAGCCCATGCGCCATCCCGCCATGGAGAACGTCTTCGACATCGAGGTGAATTCAACCGTGACATCCATCGCGCCCGGAACCTGCAGCACCGACGGCGGCGGATTGTCGTCGAAATAGACTTCGGCGTAAGCGAGATCGGAAAGCACGAGAATCTCATGCTTCTTCGCGAACGCGACCACGTCCCGATAAAATTCGAGGTCGGCGATCATCGCGGTCGGGTTCGACGGATAGCAGATCACCACCGCGATCGGCTTCGGAATCGAGTGCACCACCGCGCGCTCAAGCGCGTGGAAAAACTCAGGACCCGGCTCGATCGGCACCGAGCGGATCGAGCCGCCGGCCATCAGGAAGCCGAAGGCGTGGATCGGATAACTCGGATTGGGGACGAGCACGACATCGCCGGGTGCAGTGATCGCCTGCGCCACGTTGGCGAAGCCTTCCTTCGAGCCGAGTGTCGCCACGACCTGCGTATCGGGGTTCAGCTTCACGCCGAAGCGGCGGGCGTAATAGGCGGCCTGCGCCTTGCGGAGTCCGGGAATGCCCTTCGACGCCGAGTAGCGGTCGGTACGGGGCTTGCCGAGGGTTTCTTTCAGCTTCTCGATGACATGCGCGGGCGCCGGCAGGTCGGGATTGCCCATGCCGAGGTCGATGATGTCCGCGCCAGCATTGCGTGCAGCAGCCTTGACCCGGTTGACGCTCTCGAAAACGTACGGCGGCAGGCGCTTGATGCGATGGAAATCAGACATAGTGGTTCTCTGAAAACTGGCCCCTTTGGGGTTCACGCGGGCCACGATTCATGCGGGGCTAATAGCACCGAAACGGCGGAAATTGCACGGCTTTTACGCGCGCCGGCGGCGCTAATTAGCTCGGAGAATCCGCGCCTTTACCTGCGCCTCGCGCTCGGTGCCCATCTTCCGGAGCTCTTGCTCGAGCTTGATCCGCTCGACGTCGTTCATGATGGGCTCTTCGCCGTCCCGGAATTCAGGTGCCGCGACGACGGGGAAGTTCTCAGGGGCGTTCGCCGGGTTCGAGGCCGGGTTCGAGGCCGGGATGATGACCGGGATTGAGGGCATGGACATGTCCACGAACGGCACGGGGACGTCGCCGGTCGCGCAACCGCCGGCGGCAAGCGCCGCCGCCAGTGCTGCGGCGCGGCAGGCATTCCCCGTTACCTTCGACCCAACAACCTTCACGGTCGCCCCTTAATAACCCAAACGTCCTGATTCTGTAGCAGCGGCCTTCGTCGCTGCCTATTATGGCAGAAGCGGGGTCAGTCCCAAGAAGCGGTATTCTAGCCGCCAAACCGTTCAACGGAGTAAACGCGAAATGGACGACAAGCCCAAATCTGGCGTCGACGGGACGCGGGCGGTCGATCCGGAGGCCTTCGCGCGGAACCTCGCCCGCGTCGTGGAACAGGGCGGTAAGGCCCTCGCCGCTTACCTCAAGCCCCGGGAACAGCAGGAGTTCAGCGACGCCAGGGCCGAAGAAATGGTCGACGTCTTCAAGACGCTGAACCAGGTTGCCGAATACTGGCTCGCCGATCCGCAGCGCGCTGCGAGCGCCCAGAACAGCCTCGCCCGCGGCTACATGGATCTCTGGGCCATGACCATGAAACGCATGGCCGGCGAAACCACCCCGCCGGTGAAGGCGGCCGACCCGAAAGACCGGCGCTTCGCCGACCCGGACTGGTCGAACAACCCGTTCTTCGACGCGCTGAAGCAGGCCTATCTGCTCACGACCGACTGGGCCGAGCGCATGGTGCAGGACGCCCAGGGCATCGACGACCACACCAAGCGCAAGGCCGAATTCTACGTGAGGCAGATTTCGAACGCGGTCTCGCCTTCGAACTTCGTGCTGACCAATCCCGAGCTGTTTCGCGAGACGCTCGGCTCGTCCGGCGAGAATCTCGTGCGCGGCATGCAGATGCTCACCGAAGACATCGAAGCCGGCAAAGGCGACCTGCGCATCCGCCAGTCGGACGCTTCGACTTTCGAAGTCGGCAAGAACCTTGCGACCACGCCGGGCAAGGTGGTGTTCGAGAACGATCTCATCCAGGTCATCCAATACGCGCCGGTCACCGAAAAAGTGCTCGCTGTTCCGCTCGTGATCGTGCCGCCGTGGATCAACAAGTTCTACGTGCTCGATCTGACCAGCGAAAAGTCGATGATCAAATGGGCGGTCGAACAGGGCATCACCGTATTCGTGATCTCCTGGGTCAATCCCGACGCCCACCTCGCGACGAAGTCCTTCGAGGACTACATGAACGAGGGCGTGCTGGCGGCGCTCGATGTCGCCGAGAAAATTACCGGCGAGAAGTCGTCGCATATCTGCGGCTACTGCGTCGGCGGCACCATGACCGCCGTGTCGCTCGCCTATCTCGCGGCCACCGGACGGCAGGACAGGATTGCGAGCGCCACGTTCCTCGCAACGCAAGTGGACTTCACCTACGCGGGCGACCTCAAGGTTTTCGTCGACGAGGAGCAGCTGGAGGCGCTCGAGCGGCGCATGAAGCAGGTCGGCTATCTCGACAGCACCAAGATGGCGATGGCCTTCAACATGTTGCGCTCGAACGATCTGGTGTGGCCCTACATCGTCAACAACTACATGCGCGGCAAGGCGCCCTTCCCGTTCGACCTGCTCTATTGGAATTCGGACTCGACCCGCCTGCCCGCCGCGAACCACTCGTTCTATCTGCGCAACTGCTATCTCGAGAACAAACTCTCCAAGGGCGAGATGGAGGTCGCCGGCATCAAGCTCGATCTCGGCGCGGTGAAGGTGCCGGTCTACAACTTAGCTACGCGCGAAGATCACATCGCGCCGCCGAAATCCGTTTTCCTCGGCTCCAGCTTTTTCGGCGGGCCGGTGCGCTTCGTGCTCGGCGGCTCGGGCCACATCGCGGGCGTGGTCAATCCGCCGGAGAAAAAGAAATACTCGTTCTGGACCGGCGGCCCCGCCGACGGCGATCTCGACAAGTGGTTCGAGAATGCGATCGAACACAAAGGCTCGTGGTGGACCGACTGGCTTGCCTGGCTGAAAGACATCGACGGGCGCGAGGTGCCCGCGCGCGTTCCCGGCGAAGGTCCGCTGAAGGCGATCGAAGACGCGCCGGGGCGCTACGTGAAGGTGAAGGCGTAGCCCTCACCCTTTCATCGGCGGCCCGTAGCGGCGCAGCACGTCGTACGTCTCGAAGCCGAGCCGCTGATAAACCGGCTCGCCGAACTTGCTCGCC
>JAGXQU010000189.1 GCA_018335895.1 Hyphomicrobiales bacterium
CCGCCGCCACCCGCGACCTGCCCGATCCGACCGGCGGGCCTGCGCTGCCCGCCGCCGCGTTGCACCGCGCGGCACTCGCAGGTCTCGCAGATCGTTTCGCGATTGTCGCGAAGCTCGCCGATCTGAAAGCCTGAACAAGCCCGTATGGGCATCCTGATCGCAGCCATCGTCTCGACGGTTCTTGCGATCGTCGTCATCGGCTTGTTGATCCGTGATCTATCGAACGGCGCGCCGCGCTGGTTGCTCATTCTCGCATTTCTGTCGGCGCTTCCGGCGCAGCCCGTCGCATTCCACTTCATCCGCATGCCGCTCCACGAATTGCTTACGCAATCGCTCGGCGCCGGCGCATGGCTGACGGCGATCTCGCTGTTCTACGCTCCCCTGATCGAAGAACCCGCGAAATGGTTTTCGCTGGCGCTGCCTTCGCTGCGGAGGAAACTGAACCCGGAAAACGCGATCGCCATCGCAATCGCTGTCGGTCTCGGGTTCGGCATTGGCGAATTGTGGTTCATCGCCGAGCGGCTCGCGCGCGCTCCGCAGTTCGCGAACCTCCCGTTCTACTATTTCAACGGCTTTCTCGCCGAGCGGTTGATGGTGTGCTTCCTGCACGGGGCGATGATCGCACTCGTCTTCAAGCGCTACGCCGAAGGCCGTCCGGTCTGGCCGGCGGCGCTACTCGGAATCGCGCTGCACTTCGCGCTCAATTTTCCGATCTACCTTTCGCAGATCAACCTGTTCGGCCTCGGCCAGGGGAATTGGGGTCTCATTCTCGTGATCTATGTCGCGGCCTTCACGCTCGCGATGTTCGGCTTTGTGAACCATCTCGGCAAAGGCGGTTCGCACGAAGGTTTTCTCGGGAGCGCCGCCTGCCCCGGCTGCGGCCAGATTTATCCGCGGTCGTTCTTCGCGCTGAACCTTCTGACCAAGCGCTACGAGCGCTGTCCGCACTGCCGGAAATTTCATCTGGTGCCGATGCGCCAGCCGCCGCGTGACGCTACAGGTGACAATGGCGGGAAGGCTTGATAGGCACTCGCGCAAAGCCCGCCAGAGCCCGTCATGCCCGATCTTCTCCTAGAACTTTTCTCCGAAGAAATTCCCGCCCGCATGCAACGGCAGGCGGCGGAGAATCTGAAAAAGCTCGTCACCGACGCGCTGGTGAACGGCGGTCTCGTCTATGAAGGCGCGAAGGCCTTCGTCACGCCGCGCCGGCTCGCGCTTTCCATTCATGGGCTCCCCGCCAAGCAGCCGGACCTCAAGGAAGAAAAGAAAGGCCCGCGCGTCGGCGCGCCCGATGGCGCGATCCAGGGCTTTCTGAAAGCCGCGGGCCTCAAGTCGATCTCGGAAGCGAAAGTCCAGAACGACAAGAAGGGCGACTTCTATACTGCGATCACAGAGAAGAAGGGCCGCGCCACGCAGGACGTGATCGCGGAACTGATTCCATCGATCGTGCGCTCGTTCCCCTGGCCGAAATCGATGCGCTGGGGATCGGGCAATCTTATCTGGGTGCGGCCGCTGCACTCGATCATCTGCACCTTCGGCCCGGAAACGGAAGATCCGGAAGTCGTGCAGTTCGACATCGACGGCATCAAGTCCGGCGCCACGACGCGCGGACACCGCGTGATGTCGCCGGGCGAGATCGCCGTGAAACGGCTCGAAGACTACACGCACAAGCTCGAAGCCGCGCGGGTCGTGCTCGATGCCGACCGCCGCAAGGAAATCATTCTCGCGGACGCGAAGAACATCGCGCTCGCGCAGGGGCTCGAACTCGTCGAGGACGAAGCGCTGCTCGAGGAAGTCGCGGGCCTCGTCGAGTGGCCGGTCGTGCTGCTGGGAGAGTTCGAGGCGGCATTTCTCGACATTCCGCAGGAAGTGATCCGCGCCACGATCCGCATCAATCAGAAATGTTTCGTGCTGCGCGATCCGAAGACCGGCACGCTCGCGAACAAGTTCATCCTGGTTTCGAATCTCGAAGCGACCGATGGCGGCGAGGCGATCAAGGCGGGCAATGCGCGCGTAATCCGCGCGCGCCTCTCGGACGCGAAGTTCTTCTGGGACACCGACCGCAAGACGAAGCTGGAAGCGCGGCTGCCGAAATTCGAACAGATCACCTTCCACGAGAAACTCGGCACGCAGGCCGCGCGGATCGGAAGAATCGCGAAGCTCGCGAAAGAACTCGCGCCGGCCGTGAAGGCGGATGCCGGAAAGACCGAGCAAGCTGCGCGTCTCGCAAAGGCCGATCTCCTCACCGAAGTCGTCGGCGAATTTCCCGAAGTGCAAGGCCTGATGGGCAAGTATTACGCGCTTGCCGAAGGGATCGACAAGGAGATCGCCGCCGCGTGCGAGGATCACTACAAGCCGCAGGGTCCGAACGACCGCGTGCCGAACGCGTCGGTCTCCGTCGCGGTCGCGCTTGCGGACAAGATCGACACGCTCGCAGGCTTCTGGGCGATCGACGAGAAGCCGACCGGCTCCAAGGATCCCTATGCGCTGCGCCGCGCGGCACTTGGCGTGATCCGTATCGTACTCGACAACAAACTGAGGTTGCCGCTGCTTGCAATCTTCCGCAAAGCGCTCGCGGCATTGCCGAAAATGACCGAGCAGAAGAACGTCAAGGACGCCCCGAGCATCTCGCCGGAGGAGGACCTCCTCGGCTTCTTCGGCGACCGCCTGAAAGTTTTCCTGCGCGATGCCGGTGCGCGGCACGATCTCGTCGATGCCGTTTTCGCGCTCGGAGGACAGGACGACCTCGTGCTGATCGCGCGACGCGTCGAAGCACTCGGCAAATTCCTCGACACCGAAGACGGCAAGAACCTGCTTGCTGGCTACAAGCGCGCGGCGAACATTCTTTCGATCGAAGAAAAGAAGGACGGCAAGAAGTACTCCGGCGAGCCGGACGCCGCGAAGCTCTCCGCACCGGAAGAAAAGGCGCTCGCGAGCGCGATCAAGACCGCTGAGTCCGAACTCGCGAACGCGCTGAAAGGCGAAGACTTCGAAGCTGCGATGCGCGTGATGGCGAAACTCCGCGCGCCTGTCGATGCGTTCTTCGACAAGGTAATCGTAAACGCCGACGACAAGACGGTGCGCGAGAACCGTTTGAAGCTCCTGAACCGGATCCGCGAAGCGACCCGTCAGGTCGCGGATTTCTCGCGTATCGAGGGCTGACGGCTACTATCGCCGCCAATAGACCGCGATTGCGGCTGCCTGTTGCGTTGAAACTTTTTGCCGCCTCGCACGTTGTGTCCGGCCGTCCCCCTCGCGGACGTTTCTCCGGAGACCTTCCATGACCGTCAACTTGATCCAGCTGCAGCCGATCATCGCGCTGATTGCCGGAATTCTCATTCTGATCGTACCGCGGCTTCTGAACTTCATCGTCGCGATCTATCTCATCATCGTGGGGATCACGGGTCTCTTGCGGTGAAAAGCAAAACGGGCGGCCTCGCGGCCGCCCGTTTCGTTTGCAACGAATTTTTCTTCAAATACCCTTCATCGTCACGCCCGCTACCAGCACGAGGTAGCCGACGATCGCGACCCAGAATTGATACTGCGAAATGTAGGGAATTGGCGTGAAGCGGCTGATCACCGCGAGCGCCACCAAAAGCAGCGAAATCAGAAAGATGATCTTCGTCGGTGCGTTCAGTTTCATTGTCTGCCTCTCAATAAATGCGCCCCTGACGGGCGGCATCCTGAACCTTGACCCGATTCCAGCGGTTACACCATGACGCTTCTGTGCATTGCGAGTGATACTGTTGCGGTGCACCGCGCCAGGAGTTAAGCCTTCCGCCTCGCGAAACAATGCTTGGTAATTCCGCATGACGAAATGGGTTTACAGCTTCGGCGACGGCAAGGCTGAGGGCAAAAGCGGAATGAAGGAGTTACTCGGCGGTAAGGGCGCCAACCTCGCCGAAATGTCGAACCTGGGGCTGCCGGTACCGCCCGGCTTCACCATCACCACCGAAGCCTGCGTCCACTACTATTCCAACAAGAGCACTTATCCCGACGGACTGAAGGCCGAAGTCGAGCAGGCGCTCGCCGGCGTCGAGGAAATCACGGGCCGCAAATTCGGCAGCGATGCAGACCCGTTACTCGTCTCCGTGCGCTCCGGCGCGCGCGCCTCGATGCCGGGCATGATGGATACGGTCTTGAACCTCGGGCTCAACGACAAAACCGCGGAAGCGCTGGCAAAATCCGCGAACGACAAGCGCTTCGCCTACGATTCCTATCGCCGTTTCATACAGATGTATTCGAACGTGGTGCTCGACGTCGATCACCACAACTTCGAAGACATCCTCGAAGACTACAAGGACCAGAAGGGCTTCGTACTCGACACCGATCTCGATGCCGGCGACTGGATCGAGATCGTGAAGCGCTACAAGACCCGCGTACAGGAAGAATACGGCAAGCCGTTTCCGCAGGACCCGCACGAGCAGCTCTGGGGCGCGATCGGTGCCGTATTCGGCTCGTGGATGAACGCACGCGCGGTCACCTACCGCCGCCTGCATGGAATCCCCGAGTCGTGGGGCACGGCCGTCAACGTGCAGGCGATGGTGTTCGGCAACATGGGCGAGGACTCGGCGACTGGCGTCGCCTTCACGCGCAATCCATCGACCGGCAAGAAAGAGTTTTACGGCGAGTTCCTCGTGAACGCCCAGGGCGAAGACGTCGTCGCCGGCATCCGCACGCCGCAGAATCTGACGAAGATCGCGCGCGAAGAAGCTCATTCCGAAAAGCCCTCGCTGGAAGAAGTGATGCCGCAGACCTTCGCGGAACTCAAAGACGTCTTCGCGAAGCTCGAGAAGCACTACGCCGACATGCAGGACATCGAGTTCACGGTCGAAAAATCGAAACTGTGGATGTTGCAGACACGCTCCGGCAAGCGCACGGCCAAGGCTTCGCTCCGCATCGCCGTCGAGATGGCGAATGAAGGCGTAATCACCAAAGAACAGGCGATCAACCGCATCGAGGCCGGCGCGCTCGACCAGTTGCTGCATCCGACCATCGATCCGAAAGCCGAGCGCAAGATCGTGGCGACCGGCCTTCCCGCTTCGCCGGGTGCGGCGTCAGGCGAGATCGTGTTCTCAGCAGACGAAGCGGAAAGCGCGAAGGGCTCGGGCCGCAAAGTTATTCTCGTTCGCGTTGAGACTTCGCCGGAAGACATTCACGGCATGCATGCGGCGGAAGGGATTCTCACCACGCGCGGCGGCATGACCTCGCATGCCGCGGTCGTCGCGCGCGGCATGGGAAAGCCGTGCGTATCCGGCGCGGGCTCGATCCGCATTGATTATGCCGCAAAAACCATGAGCGTCGGCCCGGTCACGCTGAAAGCGGGCGATGTGATTACCATCGACGGCGCACAGGGCCAGGTGCTTTCCGGCCGCGTCGCGATGATCGAGCCGGAGCTCACCGGCGAGTTCGCGATGCTGATGGAATGGGCCGACAAGGTCCGCAAGCTCGGCGTGCGCGCGAACGCCGATACGCCTGCCGACGCGAAAGCCGCGCGCAGCTTCGGCGCCGAAGGCATCGGCCTCTGCCGCACCGAGCACATGTTCTTCGACGAAGACCGCATTCTCGCGGTGCGCGAGATGATTCTGGCCGACGACGAGAAAAGCCGCCGCCGGGCGCTCGACAAGCTTTTGCCCGCGCAGCGCTCGGACTTCATCGCGCTGTTCGAGACCATGAAGGGACTGCCGGTCACGATCCGGTTGCTCGATCCGCCGCTGCACGAATTCTTGCCGCATACCGACAAGGACATGGCGGAAGTGGCGGCCGCGCTCGGCACAGACGTAAAGCGGCTTGCCGCGCGCAAGGGGGAGCTTTCGGAGTTCAACCCGATGCTCGGCTTCCGCGGCTGCCGTCTCGCCATCGCGTTTCCAGAAATCGCGGAGATGCAGGCACGCGCAATTTTCGAAGCCGCGGTGCACGCGGGCAAGACCACCGGCGCACCGGTCGTGCCGGAAGTCATGGTGCCGCTGATCACGACCAAAGCCGAGTTCGATCTCGTGAAAGCGCGCATCGACGCGATGGCGCAGGCCGTGATGGCGGAAACGAAAAGCAAGATCGAGTATCAGGTCGGCACCATGATCGAACTGCCGCGCGCCTGCCTGCGCGCGGAAGAAATCGCGCAGACCGCGGAATTCTTCTCTTTCGGCACCAACGATCTGACGCAGACTACGTTCGGTATTTCGCGCGACGACGCGGCGATTTTCCTGAACACTTATCTCGCGAAGGGCATCATCCCGATCGATCCTTTCGTCTCGATCGATCGCGGCGGGGTCGGCGAACTCGTGAAGATCGGTGTCGAGCGCGGCAGGAGATCGCGGCCGGATATCAAACTCGGCATCTGCGGCGAACACGGCGGCGATCCGGCCTCGGTCGCCTTCTGTCACGAGGCAGGCCTCGATTACGTTTCCTGTTCGCCGTTCCGCGTACCGATTGCGCGGCTCGCCGCGGCACAGGCGGCGCTCGGCAAAGACCTCGTGAGCGAGGCATAAGAGCAGCGATGGGCGTGCCTTCGCTCAAGGAATTGCGTGAAGGCGGCAAGGCTGCGCTCGCGGCCGCGTTGGCCGCCATCGAGACCGAAGCAAACTCCGAAGCGCTCGCGCACCTCCTCGACGAAGCCTGTGCGAAGCCGAAGGGATATATTCTCGGCCTCACCGGCACGCCCGGCGTCGGGAAATCCACGCTCATCAATGCGATGATCGCGCGGGCGCGCGCTGCGAATAAGACCATCGCGGTGATTGCGGTCGATCCCTCCTCCAAGGCGACCGGCGGCGCGTTGCTCGGCGACCGCGCCCGCATGACGACGGACCCCGGCGACAAGGGCGTGTTCGTCCGCTCGATGGCGGCGCGCGACCGGCTCGGCGGAATTTCCAACGAAACCATCGCCGCCGCCGTATTGATGCGCGCGCTCTACGACCGAGTCATCGTGGAAACGGTCGGTGTCGGGCAGTCGGAATCAGACATCGGCGCAATTGCCGACACGGTGCTGCTCTGCGTGCAGCCGGGAGCGGGCGACGCGCTGCAATTCATGAAAGCCGGCGTGATGGAGCTTCCCGATGTGGTCGCCGTCACCAAAGCGGATCAGGGCGCCGCGGCCCGCCGGGCGCGGGCGGATGTCGAAGGCGCGCTCGGACTGATGGAACGCGGCGGCTCGTGGCTCGCCCCGGTGCTGATGATTTCGGCAACCACCGGCGAAGGTCTCGACCAGCTCGATGAAGCGATCGTGAACCATCTCGCGCATCTTTCCGAAGCCGGACGGCTAAACGTCAGGCGAAGCGAACAGGAAGGCGAATGGATCGCGGAAGCGATCCGGGCGCGCTTCGGTAGCGAAGGTGTCGCTGCCGCGCGCGAGATCAGGATCTCAGGACAAGGACCGTTCAGCCGTGAGCGCCTGCTCGGACTGGAGCTTAAAACGCGGCTTTTCCTGTTAACCCGCAGGTAACCCTGATTACGCGATAACTCCGCTTTGTAGCGTAAGCGTTGTGTAGGTTGTCATGCGTAGCCGCAGGGTGCCGCGAAAGCGGCCGGGATATTTGCGTTTGGCGCTTGCGCCCGCGCTGCTCCTGTTCGGTACCCAGCAGGCCGCCTTCCAGGACATCGGAAGTCTCCTCGAAAAAGAGGCGAACGTCGCGGAGCCCGCGCGCGCGCATCTGATGAAGGGCGCGCTTTCCTCGCTGAAAACCGCGACCCTGTCCTTGCCGGCGCACAATCTGTTTGCGCTTCCGGAATCTCCCTTCCAGCCGTCGCCGCGCCTCGACCACGACATCACCGGATCGATTCCGCCCGCGGAAAAAGCGATTTCTGCCGCGATCGACCGCGGCAAGAAAACGGATCAGATCGAAACCAACCGCGCACCGGTCGCGCTCTCGAGATACGAGAACTCGCTCTCGCTGGAACTCGAGCCGCGCGCGCCGGACGATCCGGCGACACCGGAGATCTTCAACTTCGAAGGCGAGGCTCGTGCCGACCGGCCCGGAAACCTTGCCTACATGCCGGGACGGCTTGCCGAGAACCCGGCGGCACTCTTCCAGATGAACAGCCTCTTGTTCGATCCGGGTTCCGACGTGTCGCCGCCCGGCGCGTTCAAGCACCGGCAGTATGTCGCGCCGGGTGTCGTGCCGGACACGTCGCCGAATGCGCCGCTGCATGCGACACGCAAGCTTACGCCCGCGGAGCGGCTCGCCTTGAACCCGGTCACGCGCGTGAAAGCGGTCAAGTGTCTCGCGGAAGCAATCTACTTCGAGGCGCGCTCCGAACCGGAGCGGGGGCAGATGGCGGTGGCGCAGGTCGTCGTGAACCGCGCATTCTCGGGCTATTACCCGAACGATATCTGCGGCGTGGTCTATCAGAACAAGCACCGCCATCTGGCGTGCCAGTTCACCTTCGCCTGCGACGGGATTCCCGACATCGTCCACTCAAAGCCGCATTGGGAGCTTGCGAACCGGCTTGCCAACGAAGCGCTCGACGGCAAGGGCTATCTCAACGATGTCGGCAAGGCGACGCACTATCACGCCTATTACGTTTCGCCGTACTGGGCGAAGAAGATGCGCAAGATGGTGCGGATCGGCGCGCATACGTTCTACTTCCCGTTCGAGTGGGAAGTGAACGAGACGACCGTCACGGCCGGCAATCAATCAAAGCAATAGCGGATCGATGGCGCCGAGCGCCGTGGTTACGTAGAGCAGAACGAAAACGATCAGCATGCCCGCCGTCGCGAGGCTCGCGATCAGCGTGAAATCGACCAGCATGTCGGGCAACGCATTGGTGCGGCGCATGGCTTCGTCCCTTCTCCGGACGACGCGCGAGCCGCGCGTCACCCCTGCCGGGACATAACCCTCTTTCCGACCTTTGGTTCCCAGCCCGTCCGCGCGCTAGGAAGGGGCATGGCGGTCTATGTGGACGATCCGATCTGGCATTGGCAGGGAATGCGCTGGGCGCATTTAGTTGCCGACCACGAGCACGAACTGCATCGCTTTGCGGCCGGGCTGGGCATTCCCCGTCTCGTCTATCAAGGCCCGCCCAAGACCGCGCATGCGCATTACGACATCACCGCCTTCGAGCGCCGACGCGCGATCGCGCATGGAGCAATCGCCTGTTCCCGGGAAGAAATCGTCATCGTGCTGCGGCGGCTGAAGGCGTTGAGCAGCGTTTAGCTGCGCCAAGGATTGGGTCTGCCTTCGCCGGGCGTTTCCGGCGGTTCGACACGACGCTCCCAGGGACCGGGCGCAGGAGCCGCCTGCTCCGCCGTCTCATCGGCAATCGCAGGCGTGAAGCTTCCGGGCTCCGGCAAAGTCAGCGGACCCGGATCGCGCCCGCCCGCCGTGCGGACAAGAGCGTCGATGCGCTTTTCGATCGCGGGATGCGTCGAAAACAGATCCGAAAACCCCGAGTGCGGATTGTCGAAACACATTTCCATCACTGACGAGGTCGCGGTTCGCAATTCGCCCCGGTTTTCGATCTTGCGAAGCGCCATGATCATGGCATCGGGGTTCTTCGTCAGTTCCACCGCGCCGGCGTCAGCCAAATACTCGCGGGAACGAGACAGCGAGAACCGGATGACGATCGAAAGAATCCAGGCCAGCGCAATCAGCGCAAGCGCGATCAGGATCGCGACGAAGGCGCCGCCTCCGCCCTTGCGGTTTCCCGACGAACTCGAGCGCCATGTCGTGCCGCCGCTGGGCCGCGACCTGAACATGAAGCGGAAGGTAAGCTCGCCGACGAAAGAAATGATGCCTGCCATGACGACCGCGATCACGAGAATCCGCACGTCGCCGTTGCGGATATGGGTCAGTTCATGCGCGAGCACGGCTTCGATTTCCTGATCGTTCAGATGCTGAACAAGGCCGCGCGTGACGGCGATCGTGTACTGCCGCTGGTTCAGTCCCGTCGCATAGGCGTTCAGCGCCGTGTCTTCGGTGATCTTCAGCTTCGGCATCGGAATGCCGCGCGAGATGCAAAGGTTCTCGAGGAGGTTATAGAGCTTCGGCTCCTCCCGCCGGGTGACGCCATGCGCGCCGGTCTGGCGGTCAATCATCGCCTGATGGAAGCGATAGGCGATCAGAAGCCAGATCACCGCGCCGGCCGTGGCAAAGGGGATCGCGTAGAGCATATCGCGCCAGGCAAAGAGCAGAATCCAGTCGAGCGGCGCGTCGTTCATCACATAGGCGCGGAAGATCAGCGCGCCTGCGAAAGTCAGCAGATAGACGAGGAAAAACAGTCCGGCGATCAGAAAGACCGAGCGGACGCGATTGTTACGGATTTGCGTGTAAAGCCCGTAGGCGGCCATCGTCCGCAACCTCCGGCAAGGTGAAGCGGCCCGGCTTCCCGCCGGGCCGCAAACTAACATTCGTACGTAATCAGAACTTCACGTTGGGCGCGACTTCGAGCTGCGGGCGCGCATCGCCCACATCGAAGAATTCGCGGTGACGGAAGCCGAGTGCACCGGCGAAAAGTGCCGCCGGAAGCTGCTCGATCGCGGTGTTGTATTCCTGGACCGCGTTGTTGAAGAAGCGGCGAGCGGCAGCGAGCTTGTTTTCGATATCGGAAAGCTCGGTCTGCAACTGCTGGAAGTTCGTGTTCGCCTTGAGGTCCGGATAGGCCTCGGCGAGCGCAAACAACCCGCCCAGCGCTTTGGTGAGCATGTTCTCGGCCTGCGCGGCCTGCGCAGGACCCTTGGCGGCGATGGCCTGGTTTCGCGCCTGAATCACAGCTTCGAAGGTCGAGCGCTCGTGGGCCGCGTAGCCTTTTACGGTCTCGACAAGATTCGGGATCAGATCGTGCCGCTGCTTGAGCTGCACGTCGATATCGGCATAGGCCTGATTGGCGCGCTGGCGAAGCGCGACGAGGCCGTTATAGACAAAGATAACATATAGAACGAGCACGCCGACGATGCCGAGCGTGACCATCAATCCGGTAGACATGCAGAACTCCCCCGGGCGAATTGCCTGCAAGGCAGCCTAGCGCAGATTCGAGCAAAAGTACGAGGGTTGCCGTCTCAGGCGGCGCGGACTTTCGGAGGCGCCGGCGGCGGCGCAAGACGGACACAGTTGCGGCCTCCGGCCTTCGCCGCATAGAGCGCCCGGTCTGCCCGCTCGATCAGTTCCTCGACGTCGCGGTCGTGGCTCGTGATCGCGGCACAGCCGATGCTTACGGTTACGCTGAGCTGATTGCCGTCGAACGGGATGATGCTCTCGGCGATCACGAACCGGATGCGCTCTGCAAGCTCGTGCGCTTCGCGCTCGGTCACTTCGCGCAGCAGGACGACGAATTCCTCTCCGCCGAAGCGGGCGACCTTGTCGGTTTCGCGCAGTGTCTGCGCGATCAATTCGCCGATGCGGCGGATCACGGCGTCGCCGGCGGCATGGCCATGACGGTCATTGACATGCTTGAAGTGATCGATGTCCACGACCAGCGTCGCGATCGCGCGGCTATAGCGCTGATAGTAGCGCATCGCATCGGCAGCGGCGTCCATGAAAGCGCGGCGGTTCATCAGGTTCGTGAGCGGATCCGTCTCCGCGAGCTTGCGAAGGCTCGCAATGTCGCTCGCAAATTTGCGCGCATCTTCGGCGGCCTTGGCTTCGGCCTCCTGCGTCATACGCTCAACGAAGCCGATACGAAGCAGCAGCGAACGCAGAGAGGTCGAAAGATGAATCACTTCGGACGAGCCGCGAAGACGCGGAAGGCTCATCGCACCGTTCTCGCGGCCGATACGGTCTGCGGCATCCGTCAGTTCCTGGATCGGGCCGGAAATTCGGTTTGCGATCGCGCCGGCGAGCAGGATACCGAGGACCGCAACGACCGTCCCGATACCGACGATCATCCAGAACATCTGATACGTCGCTGAAAACGCCACTTCGCCGTTGCGGCGAGCGATCACTCCCCAGCCCATCCCGGGGTAATCGCGATGTCCGTCCATCAGAGCATATCCGGAAAGCACGTCTCCGCCCGGTCCACGGTCCACAAACACGCCATGATGCGAGCGGCGCAGGCTCTCGATCTGTGCGGAAGGATAATGCGTGCGGAGTGCCCTGGAGCCGAGCAGCACCTCGCCCGAGCGCGAGACAACAATGATTTGATCGCCGTTCGATTCCATCGCGCGGCGGATTTCCTCGATCTCGCCCCAGTGGATCGAGGCGACCAGAACACCAGCCAGCTCGTTGCTTAAACTAAAAACCGGGAACGCAAACTTGACGAAGGAGACAGGAATTTCAGTGCCGCTCGCGACCGCCGCCGTGAGAGCCACGAGATCAGGAGAATCCTCGATTGCCGGCCCCTGCAAACCTCTCAGAAACCACCCCTCGTGCGCAACTGATTCACCCTGGCGATGACCTTCTGATGCGGCAACGACGACGCCCTCTTTCGAAACAAACGCCAGCCAGTTGTAGTCGGGGAAGCTGGCATTCAGACGATCGAAGTTGGGACGCAACTTGGTCGCGTCGGTCGAGACCGCGGCACGAATGAGATCGAAGGTCGTGTAGGAGCGGACACGATGATAGATGTTCTGGAAATGGCGATCCATGCGGTCGGCAGCCGTTTCCGAAACCTGGATCATTTCGCGGCTGATGAGCCGGGTCGCCTCTTCGCGGCCGACATAGGCTGCGCCGAAAGCGATCGCGAAAGACACGAACAGGCAAAGTCCTGCCGTGGCGAGCGCAATCTGCTCGCGAACCGACAAGCGGTCTTCGAGCGCCCAAAGCTTTCCGCGCATTCCGGCGAGCAACTTCGCCCCCTTATTTTGTGGACTTCATCGTCCAACTCCCGGGCGGAATGTAGCCAGCAGCCTCCACTATACCGTTACAACTGCCGCTAAAATTGGAGGAAATGGAAAATGCCGGATTAACCAAGCAAGCCCTTGGGGCTCGCGACTTTGTGATCCCGGCCCGCCGATAGAGCCTGCCTTCTGCCGCGCTTCCGGGTTATCCAGTAACGAGCCCTTAGCCATGCTCCAAAGGTGTCAGTGAATGAAGCGAAGAACCTTTTCGGCCCTGCTTCTTGCGGGATTGCTCATGCCGGGCCTCTTCAGCAGCGCTTTCGCATCGGGCTTCGCCAACTATGAAGCTGGCGGTTTCAGAAAGCTGCTCGCGTCCGGCGTACCGGTCGTTGTCCACGTGCACGCCGACTGGTGCCCGGTCTGCCGGGCCCAGATTCCGGTAATGGAGCGCGTGCTGAAGGGCGCAGCCTACAAAAACGTCCGCGCAATCCGCGTCAACTTCGACCGCGATAAAGCGTTTCTCTCCGACTACAAGATCGTGCGGCAATCGACGATTGTCGTCTTCAAAGCGGGCAAGGAAGTCGCGCGCCTTTCCTACGACACCGACCCCGCCCGTATCGAGGAAGTCCTCGAATGGGCATTACCCTGAGGACGGAGCCCTGACATGCGCAGAATAATTTTCGCCGCTATGGCGCTCGTAGCACTTACGACGGCGTCGCTCGCTGATTTTGCCACCTTCGACAAAGCGAAATTCGATGCGCTCGTGAAATCGAATGCCACCGTGGTGGTCCATACGCACGAATGGTGGTGCCCGACTTGTCGGACGCAATCGAATGTTCTGGAAGGACTTCAGAAAGATTCGAAATTTTCCAAGGTGACAATGTTGCGGGCTAACCCGGGCACTCACCGCGATGCTCTTGAGCCGATGAAAGCCGCTACGCGCAGCATCATCATCGTTTTCGCCGGCGGGAAGGAAATCGGCCGTCTAAACTGGATAACCGACGCCGCGCAAATCCGTGCGCTGCTCGAACAAGCGGTGAAGGCCGGCGGATGACCGCAATCTTACTTGCGTTCTTCGCCGGTACGCTGACCGTAATCAACCCGTGCATCCTGCCGCTGCTGCCGATCGTGGTGGCCGCGGCATTCGCCAACGGAAGACTCGGCGCCGCCGCCCTGCTCGCGGGGCTCGTCGCCGGATTCGCGACGCTCGGTGTTCTTGTCAACGCGACCGGCGCATTGTTCGGCATCGGCGAGAACACGCTGCGGATCGCGGTATCCGTGCTCCTGATCGTTTTCGGTGCCGTGCTGCTGATCCCCGCACTGGAGCGGCGCTTCTCCAATCTCGTCGCGCCCGTCGGCGCTGCCGGCGCAAATCTCGCCGCCCGGGCAAGCAACTACGGAATTGCCGGGCAGTTTCTGGTCGGCATCCTGCTCGGCGCAATCTGGGCGCCCTGCTCAGGCCCGTCCGTCGGCGCCGCACTTTCACTTGCAGCGGAAGCGGGCGGATATCTCACTGCAGCCGCACGCATGACGGCGTTCGCGCTGGGCGCGGCGCTCGTGCTGTTTCTCGTCGCGATCGGCGCCCGTTCGCTTGCTGCACGCAGCGGCGGCATAAGCCGGATAGCACCCTATGCAAAGAAAATTGCGGGCGGCGCTTTTCTCCTGGTCGGCATCCTGATGCTCAGCGGCATCGACCGGGTGCT
This sequence comes from Hyphomicrobiales bacterium, assembly GCA_018335895.1. Classification (GTDB taxonomy): domain Bacteria; phylum Pseudomonadota; class Alphaproteobacteria; order Rhizobiales; family Xanthobacteraceae. The sequence goes on from JAGXQU010000189.1 coordinate 14,410, forward strand.
CGAGGCTGCCCTGGTCGACCTGATGCCGGACTGGCTGATTACCTTCACCACAAAGTTCTAGAGACCGGAAAATCTGAGAGCGGAAGCGGGAGTTGCCGCAGCAACTCCCGTCCTGGTTTCGGCGTTAGCGCGCTTCCGTGCGGCTGACGCAGGTGCCGGCCGCGGTTCCGCCCTGCGACTTCTCCTTGGCACCCTTCTGACAGGCGGCCATGGTTTCGTAGTTGCAGACGATGCCGTCGGTTCCCTTCAGGCAGAAGGCTTTGTTGCCTTCGATCTTCGGGGCCTGTGCGGAGGCGGCGGTAACGGCGAAAGCGAGGATCGTTCCAGCGATAGCGAGACGCATGTTCGTTTCTCCCTTGAAGCCCTCCCTGGGCGGCAACACGAGAGAAATGACTTGGTTCCTGACGGAACCCCGCGAACGAAAGCTCAGCGGTACTTTTTGATGCCGAAGAGTTCGAATAACGGATTGTCGCTCTGCGATTCCGGCGGCGGGCGGCGCACGGGGTTTTGCTTGCGGACCTGCGGCTGCGGTTCCACGCGCTGTTGCGGAACCGTTCCCGTTACTTCGGGCTCGGTAGTGGACTTTTTGTCCTGCGCGACAACATTGTTTTGCTCAGCCGGTGGCACAGGCGGCGCCACGACGCGAAGTGCCTTCACCGCCTTCTTCTCGATGCCGTCCTTATTCTCAACTTCCTCCGGCTCGGGCGTCTTTTCGTGCGTGGAAGTGGCCGCACGATCAATCGGGGCTTCGGTGGGTGTTTCCGACTGCTGCAAGACCGGCGGCATGGGATCGAACCGGCTCGCGATCGGCTGCTGCGGCGCTCTGGCTTTCAGGAGCAGTCCGATCGCGCCGAAGGCCGCGAGAAGCATCGCGACCGTGATCGCAGTCGCACCGAGCACGATCCGGAAGCCGGAAAACGTCGAGGTCTTCCCGCGCATGCGTTGCTCGCGCCGCACGCGCGAAAGCACGTCTGTCTGGGTATGGCCCGCCGTCATGACGCGGCAATCTATCTGAGTCGTGAAACCGGCGAATCAGATTTTTTAAGCTGCGGCGGCCCGGGGCCCGAACAGGATGATTGCCGCCCCGATCAGGCAAACCGCGCCGCCGAGGACGTCCCAGCGGTCGGGACGCGCGCCTTCGATGGTCCAGAGCCACAGGAGCGAGGCGACGATATAGACCCCGCCATAGGCCGCGTAGGTGCGGCCCGCCGCGTCACTCTCGACATAGGTGAGGAGCCAGGCGAAGGCGACCAGCGCCAGCGTGCCGGGAATGAGCCAGAGCACAGACTTACCGAGCCGAAGCCACGCCCAGAACGCGAAGCAGCCCGCGATCTCGCAGAGCGCAGTCAGCACGAAGATGACAATTGAAAACACGCAGAACCTCGGCCGCTACTCTGCGGCGAGGATCGTGTTCCGGACAATCGGATAAATCTGGCCGTTCCACTTCTTGCCGGAGAAGACGCCGTAATGGCCGACGCCTGCCTGCATGTGGTGGCGTTTCCGGTGTGGACGAATGCCGGTGCAAAGGTCCTGTGCTGCGAGCGTCTGTCCCATCGCGCAGATGTCGTCGCGCTCGCCTTCTATGGTGAGCAGCGAAGTCTTCCGGATCGCTTTCGGCTCCACGAGTTCGCCCTGGAATTTCAGTTCGCCCTTCGGGAGACGATACTCCTGAAACACCCACTGCACGGTTTCGAGATAAAACTCCGCGGTGAGATCGAGGACTGCGAAATATTCGTCGTAGAAATCCTTGGTCTGTTTCGCCTTCTCGAATTCGCCGCGCGCGAGATTCTGGAACAGATCCATGTGCGCCTTGACGTGGCGGTCCATGTTCATCGCCATGAAGGCCGAAAGCTGCACGAAGCCGGGATAGACGTGGCGGCCCGCGCCCTTGTGCTGTGGCGGCACCACCGCAATCAGGTTCTGCTCGAACCACTCGATCGGCTTGCCGGTCGCGAGATCGTTCACCTTGGTCGGGTTTACGCGGCAGTCGATGGGGCCTGCCATGAGCGTCAGACTTTTCGGCTGCGCCTTCATGCCGTTCTTCGCCATGACCGCGGTCGCGACCAGCGCCGCGACACAAGGCTGGCAGACGGCGACCACATGCGCACCGGGGCCGATCGCCTGAAGGAAACGGATCATGTGATCGACATATTCGTCGAAGCCGAAGCGGCCGGCGGACACCGGAATATCACGCGCATTGTGCCAGTCGGTGATGAAGACGTCGTGGTCGGAGAGCAGCGTGCGCACGGTTTCGCGCAGAAGCGTCGCGAAATGCCCGGAGAGCGGCGCTACCACCATTACGCGCGGCTGCGCGCTGTCGATATCCTTCTTGAAATGCAGGAGCGTACCGAAGGGCGTCTGCATCGCCGGCTGCTCGATCACTGCAACTTCGCGGTTGCCGACCCTCACGCTATCGATGCCGAACGCGGGCCGCGCATGCGTCAGCTTCGCGCGAGAGATCATCTCGAAGCCTGCGGCGATCGCACCGAAGGGTGTATGCCCGGCGTAGCCGTTCATGCCCGTGACGATGCCGCGCACATTGGCCATCGCCTGCTCGGAGAAAGAGCGCCAAGGCTCCATCAGGTCGTGCTGCGCCTGATACCCGGAATAAATCATTCAGCCCCAGCTCTGCTGCCCAGCCATTTAGGCACTGCAACAGGCTAGCGGATTCTTTGCTGCGGTGCGATAGTGAACTTCGGTCTAACGCGGAGGCGCGTGGACAAGTTCCTTTCGCGCCCGAGGGGGTCTTTATGGCTGGGGCGCGGCTTACGATTGCGAGCAAAAACTACGGCGCGTGGTCGTTGCGTGGCTGGTTATTGTGCAAAATCTCCGGAATCGACTTCGTCGAGCACGCGGTTTCCGCCGATGACCCTTCTGCCCGCGCAGAACTGCTGCTTTTGTCGCCATCTTTTCTCGTACCTTCGCTTGAGAACGGCAGCGTAAAAGTGTGGGACACGCTCGCGATCGGCGAATATCTGCATGAGACAAAGCCCGGCGCGGGACTGCTGCCGCAAGATCCGGCTGCACGCGCGCATTGCCGCGCGATTTCCGGCGAAATGCATTCGGGTTTTGCGAACCTCCGCTCGGCGCTGCCGATGAACGTGAAGGCCGACTATCCGGGCTTTAAGGTCTGGCAGGGCGCGCAGGCGGACATTGACCGCATCACCGAGATCTGGCGCGACTGTATTGCGAAATACGGCGGGCCTTATCTGTTCGGAAAATCGCTGACGCTCGCGGATGCGATGTATGCGCCGGTCTGCTCGCGCTTTACGACGTACAACGTAAAGCTTGACGACGTATCTGTGGCCTACTGCAAGACGATCATGGCGACGCCATTCATGCAGGAATGGATTGCTGCTGCGAAGAAAGAGCCGGACGAGCTGGAAGAGCTCGATGTGGAGTTCTGAGTTCGTTTAGGCCGTCAAGTATTCCCGCAGCATTTCGCGCGCACGATGGAGCCGCACCTTCACCGCGGAGACTTCGATTGCGAGCCTTGCTGCGATTTCCTTCATCGACAATTCCTTGAAGTCGCGGAGCACGACAACTTCGCGATAAAGCGGCGGCAGCGCTGCAATCGCCGCGGCAATGTCCCGCCGCAATTCGGGCGACGGTGTCGTGGAAAAGCGCAAATCATCCGCAATATCGGAAATTTCGGAGTAACGTCCCGAGAAGCGGCGGCCGAGCCGCAGACACATGCGTAGCATCGTGACGTTCAACCAGCCCAGAAAGGCTCCGGCAGCGCGCAGCCCGCTCAGGTGACGCATCAGCACGATATTCACTTCCTGAATTGCGTCTTCGACGTCGGCGGCATTCGAGCAATGCCGCCGCGCATAGCGGCGCACATCCGGCTGGCAGAGGTCGATCAGGCGCGCGAGTGCGGCGGCATCTCCCCCACGCGCCCGCCCGATCAGATCGCTGGTCAAATCCACAGAAAGCATCGCTTCTTCAGCCCGGCGCAACCGGCTTCCGCCCGATCACGCCGCAGGCAGGGCAAAAGCCGAAGATTGCCGTGAGCGAGGTAAGGACGCCCGCGGCGGCGACTGCATATCCAGCGAGGCTGAATCCGAACCCGTAGAAACCGCAAGCGATAATCGCCACGGCGGCGGCAAATCGGGCTCCGCGCTCCCAGTTGGGCAAATTCTTTCTGTAAAGCATGACTTGTTCTCCTGTCCGATACGGAGAAGAGCAGTGAAGGAGGTGGAAGGTTACAATTTTCCGCCAGCCTGTAACCTTTTCTCTGCTGGCTTACTCTTATGCTTACAATCAGGAGACCGGCTCATGTTTGCCAGCACTTCATTGACCGAGCACCTCATCCGCGGCGCGATCGGCATCGCACTTTTCGCGCTCGCGCTTTATCTGATGCCTTCTTATCCGCTGGTTGCAGCGCTCGCGGCACTTGCCGCACTCATTCCGTTCCGCGGCTGTCCTGCGTGCTGGACCTTCGGATTGTACGAGACGGCGTGCAAGGTGAAGCCGAAATCGAAGGGTTAGTTCTTTCTCAGGACGGCATAATAGAACTTCTGCATCGCACCGCCGGGCGTGTGGTGTTCCTCGCGCTGCTCTGCGAGCAACTCGAAATCCGGGCCGATCCGCTTCGAGAGCGACTGCGCGTCATAGCGGACGACCGGAAGTCCGCTGCACTTCTCGGGGCCGTCCGGCGCGAACCCCGAAATGATCGCGATGGCGCCGGTCTCCGTTGCGGCGTTGAGCGCGCGGATATAAGCGTCCTGCGATGCCGTATCGGTCAGAAAGTGAAACACCGCGCGGTCGTGCCAGACCTGCCAGCGGCACTGCGGCTGCCACGCGGTGATGTCGGCCACGATCCATTCGATCTTCGCGGCATCCGCACCGAGATTGGCCTTTGCGCGTTCGAGCGCGGCGGAGGAAATGTCGAGCACCGCCAGATCGCGATAGCCCAGCCCCAGCAGCGCGGCGGCAAGCGACGATGCCCCGCCGCCGATGTCGATCACGGAAGCATTCGTTTGCGGCGCGTGCTCGCGGATCAGCGCGAGCGAAAGCTCGGGCTTCGGCTGAAACCAGCTTACATCGGTTTCTTGTTTGGCTTGGTAGACGTCTTCCCAATGCTGACGGCGGGAGGTCATCGCGCGGCTACTGCACGCCCATTCGCACCAGCAGATATGCCCCGCCGATCGCGACTGCGGCGGTGAGCACGATCGAGCCGATCAGGTAGGTCCAGAATCCCGGCAGGCCGCTCCAGCGCAGCATGTCGAAATAGCCAGCGGGCGGGCGCTTCTTTTTCGGGGGTGTCGGATTTTCAGTGCTCATAAAGGCGACAACGCCATCCCGGGGGGATGGCGTCAAGCGGGCCGAAAATACAGAAAATCGGGGGAGGCACTACCGCGCACCTCCCCCGCGACATCGTCCCTATTGGCCCTGGAGACCGACGCCGATCGCTTGCCCGCTTTCGCGAACACGCAATTCTTGTGAGCCAGCCAGTGTGGTTTTGGTTCGCAAGTCCGCAAGCGAACTAGCCGCGTACATGTGGCGGACTTGCGAACCACCACACCGGTAATCAGGAAGAAAAATCCGGGAGCCCGCGGGGAGGAAATCGCGGACTCCCGGTCGCTGTGACTAAGCAGCCTTCTTCGCGCCGGTCGGGACTTCCGAAATCGTCTTCAGAATCTGCGAAGCGATCTGGTAGGGATCGCCCTGCGAATTCGGACGGCGGTCTTCGAGGTAGCCCTTGTAGCCGTTGTTCGCGAACGAGTGCGGCACGCGGATCGAAGCGCCGCGGTCGGCCACGCCATACGAGAACTTGTTCCACGGCGCGGTCTCGTGCTTGCCGGTCAGGCGCTTGTCGTTGTCCGGGCCGTAGACATTGATGTGGTCCATCAGGTTCTTTTCGAACTGCTTCATCAGCGCTTCGAAATATTCCTTGCCACCGACTTCGCGCATGTACTTCGTCGAGAAGTTCGAGTGCATGCCCGAACCGTTCCAGTCGGTGTCGCCCAAGGGCTTGCAATGCCACTCGATGTCGATGCCGTACTTTTCGGTGAGCCGCATCATCAGGTAGCGGGCGATCCACATCTGGTCGGCGGCGGTCTTCGAACCCTTGCCGAAAATCTGGAATTCCCACTGGCCCTTCGCAACTTCCGCGTTGATGCCTTCGTGGTTGATGCCGGCTTCGAGACACAGGTCGAGATGCTCTTCGACAATCTCGCGGGCGACCGAGCCGACATTCTTGTAGCCGACGCCGGTGTAGTACGGGCCTTGCGGCGCCGGATAACCCTCAGTCGGGAAGCCAAGCGGACGGCCGTCCTTATAGAAGAAGTACTCCTGCTCGAAGCCGAACCATGCGTCGGGATCGTCGAGGATGGTGGCACGCTTGTTGGAGACATGCGGCGTGACGCCGTCCGGCATCATGACTTCGCACATGACGAGCGCGCCGTTCTTGCGCGCGGCATCCTTGTAGATCGCGACGGGCTTCAGCACGCAATCCGACGAGTGGCCTTCCGCCTGCATCGTCGACGAGCCGTCGAAGCCCCAGAGCGGCAGCTCTTCGAGCTTCGGGAAAGAGGCATATTCCTTGATCTGGGTTTTGCCGCGCAGGTTCGGCACCGGCGTATAGCCATCGAGCCAGATGTACTCGAGACGGTACTTGGTCATAGGGATTGTTCTCTCAGGTTAGTGACTGTCCAGGGCACCTCCGCGACGTTTTCTTGCGAGAGTGAGCTGCCCGATCTGGGGCACGCTCACGAAAACGGCACGAAAGTCAGCCGGGGATTCATAGCGGGACGCGAAAATGGCGGCCACAAAAGCAGCCGCTTTTTTGAGCAAATGTTATGCAAACGCTGCTTTTTTGTCGGGCAAAGGTGGACAAAACCAAGCAATCGGAACGAAATCCCCTACATATCGCTTGAATAGAGCGAACCGACTTCTAGGAGATTTCAAAGATGTCTGCACAAAACGAACGCACATCGGCGAAGATCTATCAGTTTCCTGTCCGTGGCCGCTTTGCCAAACCGAATGAGCCTTTCCGGCAGGAAAACGCGCTGCCGACGGCCGCAATCGGCGACGCCTGGTACCACGATAATGCAATGAAAGAAGAGCAGAAGGCGAAGGCGCGGAAGCACTAGCCGCCTTCATCCCGGCACGCGAGTAAACCCGGCATGCCGGAGTAAGCGTTAAACCCCGAACACCGACCAGCCCATGCGGCGGGTGAGCTGTTCGAGCGCGATCCTCCCGAGATGGGAGTTCCCGTTTTCATCGAGCCCTGGAGACCATACCGCGATCGACGCCTTGCCGGGCGCGATCGCGAGTATGCCGCCGCCGACGCCGCTCTTGCCGGGCAGGCCCACGCGATAGGCGAACTCGCCCGAGCCGTCGTAGTGGCCGCACATCATCATGATCGCGTTGATCCGTTTCGCCCGCTCCGGCGTCACTACGCTCATACCGGTCGAAGGGTTCACCCCGTTGTTCGCAAGAAAGCGCCCCGCCATCGCGAGCTGACGGCAACTCATCGCAATGGCGCAGTGATGGAAATAGACGCCCAGCGTGAAATGTACGGGGTTGTCGAGCCGCTCGAACGATTTCATGTAGTTCGCAAGTGCCGCGTTCCGGAAGCCGGTGCGCTGTTCGGAGGCGGCGACCGCGTCGTCGATCGCGATCTTTTCGTCGTCGGCCACGAAATGCATGAAGCGCAGGATTTCGCCGAGCGCCTCGCGCGGCTGGCCTGACAGGATCGCGTCGGTGACCGCGATCGCTCCGGCATTGATGAAGGGATTGCGCGGCTTGCCGCGCTCGTATTCGAGTTGCACGATGGAATTGAATGCGCTGCCCGAGGGCTCGCGCCCCACCCGTTGCCACAGCCGGTCGCCGATCTTGCCGAGCGCAAGCGTCAGCGTGAAAACCTTCGAGATGCTCTGGATTGAAAACGGCACGTCGCTGTCGCCGCCCGCAACAATCTCGCCGCTGTTACTCACGACCACGATGCCGAACTTCTTCGGATCGACCTTTGCCAGTTCAGGAATGTAGGACGCGACTTTGCCCCGCTCCGGCCTCTCGGCCATGTCCGCGGCGATTTCCTTTACTGCTTCCTTGAGATCAGGAATGGCTCATTCCACGCGGGCTCGCGCGGCCTCGATCAAATCCGGCGCGAATGTATGGGATGCGGCGCTTGCCTGCCAAGGGCGCTGTTGAGACGAATCAAGATACCGTTAGCCAATTGCCGGCGCAGGGGTGTAAGCGCCATTGCGGGCACTTGCACACGCTGTGCCTGCACACTATCTGCACAACATGACTGAAAACCGGCAACTGACCGAAGAACTCCTGCGCGGCGGCATCGCGATCACAGGGGTGGTGCTGGCCGCTTACGTGCTGCAAAGCCAGCCGATCATCGCACTGTTCCTGTTCATCGCTGCCGCTATCGCCATCCGCGGCTGCGCGTTCTGCTACCTGCGCGGTCTGTTCGGCGCAGCGAAAGCCTGCGTTGTTCGCCCGAAGCCGACAGCCGGACAGAAATAGCGGTCAGCGTCCTTCAAGCGCCGCCTTGATCGCAGGGCCCACCTTGGCCTTCATCGCTTCGCCGAGCGCCATGACGCCGGTTGCCGGTCGCACCATCACCTCGAACTCGACGATCTTGCCGGCGCCGTCGAACTTTATGAGGTCGATGCCTTTGAGCTGTTTGTCGCCGACGCGCGCCGCGAATTCGAGACAGACGCTATTCGCGCCGTCAGAGAGTTCGCGGTGATAAACGAAATCCTCGAACACCGTCATCGCGCCGCGCAGCACTATGCAGACCACGTCCTTGCCCGGATAGGGCGTATTCGCGACCGGCGAGCGGAACACGGCGTCTTCCGCGACGATGCTCTCGAGATCGGAGAGGTTGGTCTGCGCGATCATCTCGTGCCATTTGGCGAGCGACTTGGCGGCGGCTGGCGATAAATTCATTGGCATTTCCTTTTGCGCTATTCTAGACCGCGAAACCGGGGCCAAGTCCACCGCAAGCGAAATGCCGCAACGGAAACAAAGAAAAGCGAAACGCCATCGTGATCAGCGCCCCCTGTGGCAGCAGGCGTTCGATCTCGACGTCATGCGCAAGCTGCCGTTCTGGATGCTCGCCTTCGCGAGCATCCTGGTCGCCTATCGCGCGCCCTACGGGCGCAAGCCTTACTATTTCAGCTTCGATATGAGCTGGGA
>JAGXQU010000190.1 GCA_018335895.1 Hyphomicrobiales bacterium
AGCCCGACGGCCTCCTCAAGCCGAGCCTGCGGATCGCGGAAGACCGCGCCCGACTCCTTGCCGCGCGAAGTTACCGGCACCACGACCACGACCCTCGTCGCGTCGCGCGCACTCGTTTCGCCTGCCGCCGGGTTATCCGGCTGCCGCGATTTCCTGCGTTTCGGTTTTGCGGGCTCCAACTAGAGCTTGTCTCCGGCGGCGATGCTGTCGTCCGTACCTTCGAACAAGGATATGGGTGCGCCAGGCATGATCGTCGAGATCGCGTGCTTGTAGACGAGCTGCCCGTGTCCGTCCCTGCGCAGCAATACGCAGAAGTTATCGAACCACGTCACGACGCCCTGCAACTTCACCCCGTTTACGAGAAAGATCGTAAGCGGGGTTTTGTTCTTCCTGACGAAATTGAGAAAGGTATCCTGGAGATTCTGGTTTCTTTCCGCCGCCATGGGGATTTTCCTTCTTGGTTCGGGCGAGCGATTTGTGGGATGGCCCTTTCCGGCCACCCTGCCCGGACATTTTGTGTCCGTATCGACTATTAGATGCACGTTCCTGCCGCCGCGCAAGATTGTACCGTCACAACTTGGCGATTGTTTCTTACAGGTATTTCAACGCCTTACGTTATGGAACGGCCTAATTCCGCCTTCCGGTAGAACGCTTCTCGCAGCCGGGTCGTAAGCGGACCCGGTCTACCGGACCCGACCGCACTGCCGTCGATCCGGACCACAGGCATCACGGTTTGGGTCGCAGAAGTGAGGAAAGCTTCGTCCGCAGCGCGTACCTCTTCCACGGTAAAGGCTCGTAAGTCCACTTTGATCTGGAGGTCCGCCGCGAGCTCCTTCACGACCATCATGGTGATCCCGGTAAGGATACGGCTGGAACTCTCGCGCGTACGAAGAATACCGTCCTTCACGATCCACGCATTCGATGACGCTCCTTCGGTGACGAAACCCTCGTCATCCACGAACCAGGCGTCCTTAGCACCCGCCTCCTTCGCGGCCTGACGCGCAAGCACATTCGGCAGCAGCCCTATCGTTTTGATGTCGACGCGACCCCAGCGATCGTCCGGTACCGTAATGACGGAAATTCCCGTTCTCGCACTCGCGTCGATTTTCGCTCGATCGAGCGCACGCACCGTCACGACAAGAGCCGCTTTGGGCGACCTCTCCGGGAAGCCATGATCGCGCCGCGCCACGCCGCGCGTGATCTGAACGTAAACGAGGCCTTCCCTTACCCGATTGCGCCGGACGGTTTCCGCGACAACGAAACGAAGCGGCTCACTTGAGAGCGGCGGCACAATGCGCAGCGCGGCCAGCGAACGCGATAGCCGCTCGAAATGACGGCGCTCATCCACAAGCGCTCCATCCCGGATCTCGCAGACTTCGTACACCCCGTCGCCAAGCTGATAGCCGCGGTCTTCAACGTGAACGTGAGCCTCTCCAAATGGAAGATATCGTCCATTCACGTATGCGATGCGCGACATCTGCGGAAAGCCGGCCTAGCGGTCCCGCTCGTCGATCCCGAGCGCTTTCAGCTTGCGGTGCAAGGCCGAACGCTCCATCCCCACGAACTCCGCGGTACGTGAGATATTTCCGCTAAAGCGGTTGATCTGCGCCACGAGATATTCCCGCTCGAATACTTCGCGGGCGTCGCGGAGCGGAAGGCTCATCAGCTGTTCGCCGCCGTTGCCGTTCGGCATGCTCGGCACCAGCGAACCGACGTCGGGCGGAAGCAGACTCGCTGTGATCGTGCTGTGGGCGTCGCCGCCCGCGAGAATAAGAAGCCGCTCCACGTTGTTGCGAAGCTGGCGCACGTTGCCCGGCCAGTCGTGCGACTGGAGTACCGCAAGCGCGTCCTCGCCGATCGTCCGTTTCGACAGGCCGGTCGTAATGGAAATCTGCTCGAGAAAGTGCTGTACGAGTTCGGGGATATCCTCTCGGCGCTCCGCAAGCGGAGGCACCCGGATCGGAACCACGCTCAGGCGGTGGAACAGGTCTTCCCGGAAGCGGCCATCCGCGATCTCCTGTTCGATGTCTCGCGCCGTCGAGGAGATGACGCGCACGTCGACCTGCACCCTCACGTTTCCCTTCAGCCGCTGAAAGGTCTGCTCGGTGAGCACGCGCAGGATTCTGTTCTGCGTCTCTTTGGGCATGTCGGCGATTTCGTCGATGAACAGCGTCCCGCCGTCCGCTTCCTCGAGCGCGCCGACCTTGCGCGGATGCTCGCCGTCGCCCTCGGTGCCGAATAGCTCAAGCTCCATGCGCTCCGGCGTAATCGCCGCCGCATTGATGACGACGAAAGGACCGTGCGCGCGGGCCGAGGCATTATGGATCATCCGCGCGGTGAGTTCCTTGCCGCAGCCCGAAGGTCCTACGATCAGGATACGGCTGTTGGTCGGCGCGACGCGCTCAATGGTCTGGCGAAGCGAATTCATCGCGGCGGATTGTCCAACCAGCGCTTGCGCGTGCGGGGTCAGTTGCTTCAGCGAATTCACTTCGCGGCGCAGCCGCAAGGTTTCGATCGCACGGCTTGCGATCACGACCAGCCGGTCGGCGTTGAACGGCTTTTCGATAAAGTCGTATGCGCCTTGCTTGATCGCGGCGACCGCGGTTTCGATATTGCCGTGCCCGGAAATCATCACGACCGGCAATTCGGGGTGATCGGCCTTGATGACATCGAGGAGCGCGAGGCCGTCGAGCCGGCTGCCTTCGAGCCAGATATCGAGCAGCACGAGCTGCGGCCGCCGGCTTTCGATCGCCGTCAATGCATCATCGGCGTTGCCCGCGGTGCGGACGACATAGCCTTCGTCCTCCAGAATGCCCGCGACCAGATCGCGAATGTCCGCTTCATCGTCGACTACAAGGATATCGTTCGCCATCTTCAGCTCACTGCGTCCTGTTTGTTGCTTTCAGCCGCGTTGACCGCGGCATTCGTTCCGTTTGCTGCGAGCGTCAGCCTGATCCAGGCGCCGCGCCCCCCCGCGAAATCGGCCGGTGCATCGTTCAGTTCGATACGCCCGCCGTGTTCCTCGAAAATCTTGCCGACGATCGCGAGTCCGAGCCCGGTCCCCTTCTCGCGCGTCGTGACGTAGGGTTCGAGCAGGCGGTCGCGGTTTTCTTTCGGCAGCCCGGGGCCGTTGTCGATCACGTCGATTGCGATCATGCTGCCCTCGCGGGTCGCGCGGACCAGAATGCGGCCCTTCTCCCGTTCGTCCTGCGGCAAAGCCTCGATCGCCTCGCCCGCGTTCTTCAGAATGTTTGTCAGCGCCTGCGAGATCAGCCGCCGATCGAACCGCGCCGTCATGACGCCCTGCGGAAGTTCGGTTTCGAATTTGATGTTCTGATGGCCGACCCGCTGCAGAAATACGGCCTGACGGATCGTTTCCGCGAGATCCTGCGATTCCACCACGGGCTTGGGCATGCGCGCAAAGGACGAAAACTCGTCCACCATGCGGCCGATGTCGCCGACCTGCCGGATGATCGTCTCGGTGCACTGTTCGAAGATCTCGCGGTCCTGAAGCAATGTCTTTCCGTACTTGCGCTTCAGGCGTTCGGCGGAAAGCTGGATCGGCGTCAGCGGATTCTTGATCTCATGCGCGATGCGGCGCGCGATATCCGCCCAGGCAGAACTGCGCTGCGCCGTCACCAGTTCGGTAATATCGTCGAGCGTAATCACGTAGCCGTGCTCGGTTTCGTCGGCCTGCTCGGTCGTCACGCGTACGTTGAAGGTGCGCTCGCGGCCCCCGCGCGACATGGAGATGGTGCCGTTCACGCGCTGACTGTCGGCAAAGGCCTCGCGGATGAGACCTGCTATCTCGGGCAGGACTTCGGCTGCATCCTTGCCGGTCATCTGGCCTTCCCGGACGCCAAGCAGCCGCTCCGCGGAGCGATTAATGATAGTGATCTTGCCGGCTGCATCGAGGCCGATAACCCCGGCACCGACGCCCGCGAGCACGGCCTCCGAAAAGCGGCGGCGTTCGTCGATCTGGTCGCGCGCGCGGATGAGGTCGGAGTTCTGCGCGCGGAGCTCCGAGGTCATTTTGTTGAAGCTCTCGCCGAGATTGGCGAGATCGCCTTCGGACTGGCGAACCGGAACCTGCACATACAGGTTGCCGGAAGCGACGAGATCGGCTGCGGTAATCAGGCGGCGGATCGGCGCTACGAGACGGTTCGCGAAGTTGAGGCCGATCCAAACCGAAGACAGCAGCAGGATCATCGCGATCACCGCATACATCAGCGCGAATGCGATCTGCACGCCGAAACGCCTTTGCTCAAGCCCGCGATACTCGAGCAGGTTGGCTTCCGTCTGCCGGAGATACTGGATCACGCGCGGGTCGATCGGCCGCGCGACGAAGAGAAATGTGTCCTCGAAATTGATGATCGGGATAATGGCGGCGACGTAATCCGCCGACGGTGAAACATACACGATCGGCTGTTGCGCGGTCGCTTCCGCGACCTTGATGTTCTGCGGGATGAGAAACTCGCGCCCGACATTGACGTCGGCCTTTTCGAGCACCGTAAGGTCCGAGCGTATCAGCACGGCGCTTGGCACGCCGCGCACCTGCGCCTGAAACGTCAGAACCTGCCGGAACTTCGTACGATCGGTGTCGTAGAGTTCTTTCATCCGCGTCAGGTCGCTCGCCATCGCGACCAGATCCTGCCGGATGTTCAAGCCATGTTCGCGTACATACGTTTCGGCTACCGTAAGCGCGTTGCCGATGATTGCGCGTGTCCGCAACGAGAACCAGCGGTCGAGGCCGCGGTCGAGTGTGATGCTCGCGATCACCGCGACGAGAATGGCGGGCACGACGGCGACGATGCCGAACAGAAGAACGATGCGGCCATGCAGACGGGCGCCGGCCCTGCCCCTGCGTTGCGCGCGGATGACGTTGATGACTTCCCACGCGACGACGACGAACAGAATCGCGACCATGCCGGCGTTCGCGAGCAGCACCGTCACGACCACGTTATGGGTCGGGGAAATCCGGGTCATGCCGGTCAGGACGAGGAAGGTGACCAGCGCCGAAAGCAGCGACATCACCACCATGAACGGCGCGAAGTAACTGCTCAGCCGTCGCGGCGGTTTCGGGAACGGAGCCGACTGGGCCGGCAGCTCGCTATCGGTGGGGGCGATTGTGTCGGTCATGCATTGCGATCAGGACCGGACCACCCGGCGGCCTGGTGCATACTAACAACACTGGTGCAAAAATGTGACAGACCTAGGTAGCCAAATTGGGTGGCTAACCAGCCATCTTGATGGATTCCGGGGTTTCAGCGGGTCGAACGGATTACCTGGATATCAAGATCCCTGATTTTCTTCCGCAACGTGTTCCGGTTCACCCCCAGAAGCTCGGCGGCCTTGATCTGGTTGCCGCGGGTCGCCGCAAGTGCCGCCGAGATCAGCGGCGTCTCGACCTCGCGGAGGATGCGGTGGTAGAGGCCCGGTGGCGGCAGGTTATCGCCGAAGCCGCCGAAGTATTTCGACAGATGCCGTTCGGTAGAGGCGCCAAGCGACTCGTCTTTCGCGCTGGCCTCCGGCGACGGCTCGGCGGCGGGCTGCGCCAGTTCTGAATCGATGATCGCGAGCGAAATCACTTCCTGCGGATAGAGTGCCGAGAGACGGCGCACGAGATTTTCAAGTTCGCGGACGTTTCCCGGCCAGCGATACCGTCGCAGTCGCTCGAGCGCTGCGTTCTCGATCTGCTTCTGCGGCAAGCCTTCCCGCGCGGCGATCGTGAAGAAGTGCCGGATCAGGTCCGGGACATCTTCCGTACGCTCGCGCAGCGGCGGCAGCCGGAGCGGCACGACATTGAGGCGGAAGAACAGATCCTCGCGGAACAAACCCTGCTGAATCAGAATCCGCAGATCCTTGTTGGTAGCCGCGATGATGCGGACATCCGACTTGATCGGCGTCCGGCCGCCGACCGTCGTGTATTCGCCCTGTTGCAGCACGCGCAACAGACGGGTCTGCGCCTCCATCGGCATGTCACCGATTTCGTCGAGGAACAGCGTGCCGCCTTCTGCCTGCTCAAAGCGGCCGATGTTCTTCGTGTTCGCTCCCGTAAACGCGCCCTTCTCGTGACCGAACAATTCGGCCTCGATCAGGTCGCGCGGGATCGCAGCCATGTTGATCGGCACGAACGGGCCGGAACGGCGTTTGCCGTAATCGTGCAGCGCGCGCGCCACCAGTTCCTTGCCGGTACCGGATTCACCCGTGATCATCACCGTGAGATCGGTCTGCATCAGCCGCGCGAGCAGCCGGTAAATTTCCTGCATCGCAGGCGAACGGCCGACGAGCGGAATGTTCTCCATGTCCTCCGGCTTGGAGGATGCCGAATTGGTCTTCTTCGGCTCGGAAAGCGCGCGCCCGACGATGCCGATCAGCTCCTTCAGGTCGAACGGCTTCGGCAGATATTCGTAAGCGCCGTGTTCGGAAGCCTTGATCGCGGTCATGAACGTGTTCTGCGCGCTCATGACGATCACCGGCAGTTCCGGCCGCATCTTCTTCAGGCGCGGCAGCATGCTGAACGCGTCCTCGTCGGGCATGACGACGTCGGTAATCACGAGGTCGCCGTCGCCCTGGCTGACCCAGCGCCAGAGCGTCGCGGCGTTGCCGCAGGAGCGCACTTCGTAACCGGCGCGCGACAGCGCCTGACTGAGCACAGTGCGGATTGCAGAGTCGTCGTCAGCAACAAGAATGTTTCCAGAAGGCATTTGCGCCGTCCTCACTGATCCGTATGCGCAATCGCGCCGTTTTGAGAATAGGTAGGCATCAATACGCGGAACGTCGTGCGTCTCGGCTGGCTGTCGCACTCGACAATGCCGCCGTGATCGCCGATGATTTTTGCGACGAGCGCGAGGCCGAGGCCGCTGCCGCTGGTCTTGGTCGTGACGAAAGGATCGAACAGGTGCGGACGGACGTCCTCCGGCACGCCGGGGCCGTTATCGCGCACGCAGAACTCGAGCGGCAGGCTCACGCGCGTCGAAGAACCGGGAACCGTGAGCCGCACGCCGGGCCGGAACGCGGTGCTGAGATGAATTTCGCCTTCGTCGGCGTCGCCGATCGCTTCCGCCGCATTCTTGATGAGGTTCAGAAACACCTGCACGAGCTGGTCGCGGTTAGCGAAAACCGGGGGCAAGGAGGGGTCGTATTCCTCGACGAATTTGATGCGGCTCGCGAAACCCGAAGCTGCGAGTTTCTTCACATGCTCCAGCACGGCATGAATGTTCACGGCACTGCGCTCGATCGGGCGCTCATCGGAAAATACTTCCATGCGGTCGACGAGCTTCACGATCCGGTCGGCTTCGTCGCAGATCAGGCGAGTCAGTGCGCGGTCGCCGTCATCCGCGGATTGTTCGAGCAGTTGAGCTGCGCCGCGGATGCCGGAGAGAGGATTCTTGATTTCATGCGCGAGCATGGAGGCAAGAGCCGTGACCGAGCGGGCAGCGCCGCGATGCGTTAGCTGCCGGTCGATCTTGTCGGCCATCGTGCGCTCCTGCAGCATAACGACGACCTGATCGGGGTTATCGGGCATCGGCGCGACATGGATATCGACGACGCGCTCGCCGCCGTTCCGCGGCGTACCGAGATCGACACGGTACTCGTTCACCGCGGCGTTGCGAGCCCTCACCTGCTCGATCAGCGCGATCAGCGGGCTGCCGAACGGAACGATCTCGTGGATGCGGTGGCGGCGCAGCACCGGTACGCCGGCTTCGAAGAAGGCTTCCGCGGCTGCGTTCGCGTTCGCGATCGTCCCGCTGGAAGAAATCGTGATCACCGGATGCGGAAGCGCATCGAGCACCGCATCGGCGGCGCCGGAAACTTGCGTCAAGGGCTTTTCCACGCGGGCATTTCTCATGCGGCGGCTTTCCAGCCGAGTTCATCGAACGCGTCACGGATGCCGAGCACCACGTGCGACGGAGAGTTCTCTGCAAGCAAAAGCGCGCGCCAGTGCTTCACCCAATCCGCGGACAGATTGACCGCATGCGCTGCGGCCTCCAGCGCCCAGCCGATATGCTTCCGGGCTTCCTTCGCGCCGCGCGCATGACCGTACTGGCCGAGCCAGGCGTCGTAGAGTTCGATCAGGTTGTCGCGCTGATCTTCGATCTCGGGATCGGGTGCGCGGGCCCCGGTCGCGAGAAAGCGCGCGATATTTCCAGGCAGCCACGGGCGGCCACGGGCGGCACGGCCAACCATCACGGCGTCCGCTCCGGATTCCGCGATCATCGCCGCGGCGTCTTCGTAGGTTGCAAGATCCCCGTTTGCGACGACCGGGATCGAAACGGCCGCTTTCACGCGGGAAATCGCCCGCCAGTTTGCATTGCCTTTGTAGAACTGCTGGCGCGTGCGGCCGTGTACAGTCACTAGCTTGACACCGGCCGCTTCCGCGCGCCGCGCAAGCTCGGGCGCGACGATCGCGCTGTCGTCCCAGCCAAGCCGCATCTTCACGGTGACCGGGATTTTGACAGCCCCGACCGCCGCCTCGATTAGGCGAACCGCGTTGTCGATGTCGCGCAAAAGAGCTGCACCGGCCGCTCCGGTCGTCACCGACTTCGCTGGGCACCCCATATTGAGATCGACGATGTCCGCGCCCGCGGCTTCGGCGATACGCGCCCCTTCCGCGAGCCAGCGGGTTTCGCAGCCAGCAAGTTGGACGACATGCAGCCCGACGCCCGAACCTTCCGCGCGGAGCTGCGCTTCAGCGCTGCCGCCGGCGAGCCACTCGCAGGCGATCATCTCGGAAACCACGAGCCCCGAGCCATAGCGGGTTGCCATCCGCCGGAACGGCAAGTCCGTGATCCCTGCCATCGGCGCGAGAAATGCCCGCGCTGCAATCTCATGAGGACCAATCTGCAGGCTCTTGCTGGTCGGTGGTGTGTTCACTATGCCCTGCCCACAAAATAGGCCCGAAAATTCGTGCACACATCTTAATCAAGCGTACTTCAGAGGCAAGCGCTTTATTGCATCGCAACCAACAGGACCTATGCGCCGGAATGAGCTAGAGAATCCTCAAATTTCGAGACTTTGGGGTCGTTCCATATGGAATTTGCGGCATTGGTCGTGGCCGGAGGCGGCGGAACCCGTGCAGGAGCCGGAACCCCGAAGCAATACCGCCCGATCCGGGGCGAACCGGTGCTGCGCCATTCGTTGCGGTTATTCACAGATCATCATGCGGTCGGCACGGTTCAGGCCGTGATCCGTAACGAGGATGTCGCCGCTTTCGAGCGAGCCTCGGCGGGTCTGCCGAAGTGTCTTCCGGCCGTCCCCGGCGGAGCGACACGCCAGGCCTCTGTCCTTGCCGGCCTGGAGAGTCTCGTGCGTGCAGCGCCGCGCTTCGTGCTTGTCCACGACGCGGCGCGTCCTTTTGCAGATCAGGCATTGCTCGACCGAGCGATGCAGTCGGTGCGGATCAGCGGAGCAAGCATCCCGGCCATCCCTGTCTCCGATACGATCAAGCAGGTGGATGGCAACGGGAACGTCACAGCCAATATCGAACGTAGCGCGCTTCGCGCGGTACAGACGCCCCAGGCATTCACTTTCGAGACGCTGCTAGCCGCGCATCGTCGTGCTGCCGCCGAAAACCTGCACGACTTCACGGACGACGCCGCGCTGATGCAATGGGCTGGAGTTCCGGTTACGACATTTGAAGGCAGCATTCTGAACGGCAAGCTGACGACGCCCGAAGATTTCGAACGCGCCAACGCCTATGCGGCGCAGGCGCTCGGCGATGTGCGCACCGGCATGGGATACGACGTGCACGCTTTTGCCGACGGCGACCACGATCACGTTACGCTCGGCGGCGTGAAAATTCCGCACAATAAAAAACTCTCGGGCCACTCCGACGCCGATGTGCTGCTGCACGCGATTACCGACGCCATTCTGGGCTCGATCGGCGACGGCGACATCGGCCACCATTTTCCGCCCGCCGACCAGAAATGGCGCGGAGCGGATTCCGCGATGTTTGTCCGTTTCGCAGTTGAACGCGTGCAGGCGCGCGGCGGCATGATCGCACATATCGACGGCACGCTGATTTGCGAGGCCCCCAAGATCGGCCCGCACCGCGAAGCCGTGCGGGCAAGCATTGCAGAGATTTGTGGGATCGAAACCGGCCGCGTCGGCGTTCAAGCCACGACAAACGAAGGTTTGGGTTTCATCGGACGCAATGAGGGAATTGCGGCAATGGCGACCGTGACAGTCAGGCTGCCATGGAGCGTGAAGTGACCGACAAGGAAACACGCGAAGCCGCACTTCGCGTGTTCGAACTCTGCCGCGAACTCGGATTAACCCTCACGACCGCTGAGTCCTGCACTGGCGGTCTGGTCGCCGCTGCAATCACGGATTGTCCGGGCTCGTCGCATGTGTTCGATCGCGGCTTCGTCGCCTATTCGAATAACGCGAAAATGGCCTTTTTGGGCGTGAGCAAGGATCTGCTCGCGAAGCACGGTGCCGTCAGCGCGGAATGCGCGAAAGCGATGGCAGCAGGCGCACTCAGCGCCGCAGGCACCAGCATCGCCGTATCGATTACCGGAATAGCCGGTCCCGGCGGAGGCTCGCCCGAAAAGCCGGTCGGACTTGTGTTCTTGGCAGCGGCCGATCGCACGGGAAACTTTCACGCGCGCGAATGCCGCTTCGGCGATCTTGGACGTGACGAAGTTCGCAGGAGATCGGTGATCGCCGCCTTCGCGCTAATTCAAGAGCTGCTTGGCGCGCCGCTCAGCGCCTAGAACTTCTTCCGCATCATCGCGCTCAACAAATCGGAGTAGTCGTCGGTCCATGGCCGCACGCCCTCGCCCGACACCTTCTCCCATCCGGGAAGACGCGCAATACCCGCAATGTCATTTGCGTCGCGTGCAAGCACGGCAACCGTGGCGTTCGACTTGTAGTCCTTCGCAAAGCTGTTGGCCGAAACGTCGGTCTTCACCAGCGTCACGAGCCCCTCGCTCGCTCCGACCGCAGCAACGATATTGGCAAGCTCCAGATGGCGGTTCGAGATGTGCATCACGATCACGCCATGCGGCTTCAGCCGCGCGAGATAGCCGGCCACGGCTTCTCGTGTCAGCAGATGCGCCGGGATTGCGTCAGACGAGAATGCATCCAGCACGATCAGATCATAGGAGGATTTGGAATCCGACAGCGTCAGCCGCGCATCGCCGAGCACGACCGGGATGCCGGGTGTGCAGCTCGAAATAAAACGGAACCGTTGCGGATCGCGTGCGAGACGCACGACTTCGGGGTCGATCTCGAAGAAGGTCCAGTTCTCACCCGGTTCGCGATAGCAGGCGAGACTGCCGGTGCCGAGGCCGACGGCGGCGACGTCCTGAAGCCGCCCTCGCGCCGCACGCGTAGCAAGAATGGTCTCCGAAATCGGGCCGCCGCGATAGTAATAGGCGAGCGGCTCCGCGCGGCCAGACACCGGCGAGCCATCGTCGTTCGTGATCCGATCAGCGCCGTGAATTGTCGTGCCGTGGAACAGGAGGCGGTATTTCCCGTCCGCCGAGTCCGCAAGCTTGTGGACGCCGAAGAAGCTGCGGGTGGTCTCCAGATGGGATTGTCCCGGCTGCCACAGCCCGCTCAGCGCAAAAGCTAGAACAACTAGCCCGAATATCCGCGCCGGCTTCTTTCTGGACAGGAGGATCATCGTGGCAACCACGATAAGCGTCGCCTGGAAGCCGATCATCCAGTCGAGCGAAATTCTGAACGGCGTCAGCGCGTGGGCGAGAAACAACACCACGGCCATCCCAAGCGGAACAGCCGCATCCTTTAGCGCCGCTCTAGCCCCACTGGAGAACGTGCAGGGCAAGGCAAGCACCGCGGCGGCAACAAGGATTGGATACTCCGTCGTGGTCGAAAATACGTTCGGCGCGATCAGGCCGGTAAACACGCCGCCCGCCACACCGCCAATCGAGGTCGCGAGATAAAAATCCGTCAACTGCGAAGGATGCGGGCGGCGCCGATAGAGTTCGCCGTGACAGAGCAATGTGAGCACGAAGAACGCGATCAGATGCAGTGCGATCGTGACGAGCCAGAACGCCTTGTCCCCGCCGAGCATGCTGATCGCAAGCGGCGCCACGACATAGGGCACCATGAGCGCGACCGCCGTATGCGACACCCACGGCCGCTCGTTGAATACGGCGACGAAGGTGAGGAGATAAAGCGCGAGCGGAACAACCCAGAGGAACGGTGCGGCCGCGACGTCCGTGCTGATATGCGCGGTGACGGCAACGACCAGACCCGCAGGAACCGCCGCGAGTGCGATCCACGAAAGCCTGTCGGCGAGCGCAGGCGCGCTCGCAGTCGAAACATGGTCTTGCTTCTCCGTAGCCCCGGAGGCGACCACGAGAGCCGAAGTTGCGATCAGAATCGCGAGCAACGCAAACCCTGCAGCCCAAAGCGCTGTCTGCGCCTGCAGCGCGAGCAATGGCTCAATCAGGACCGGATAGCTGAGCAGTGCTGCGAACGATCCGAGGTTCGAAGCGGCGTAAAGCACGTAAGGGTTCGACGCACGGGCATGCCCGCTCACGGCAAACCAGCGCTGCAGAAGCGGCGCGCTCGCCGCCAGTGCGGTGAACGGCAATCCGATCGACATCGCAAACAACGCGAGCAGCCACAACTCGATATGCGTGGACGGCGGCGTTCCGAAGCCTCCGGCGATGCCGAGCGGCAACGAAAGTGCAGCAAGTCCAAGCACCGCGAGATGAACGAGCGCGCCGTGGCGCGGGCTCAGATACTTCGTCAGCCAATGCGCGTAGGCATAGCCGAGCAGCAACGCCGCCTGAAAGAACACCATCGCGACCGACCAGATCGCAGGCGCGCCGCCGAGCTTCGGCAGCACCATCTTCGTGAACATGGGCTGCACCGCGAACAGCAGGAGCGCGGACACGAACAGCGTCCCTGCGAACACGGCAGGGGCATGACGGAACAGACGGGCCGCAAAGGGATGTGGGCTGGCGGCGGCTTCGAAAGCGGACATTGGGCTCGCGGAATCACATGGAAAGCGGAGCCTCATGCCTAGCCGCAATGTCTTAAATTGCCTTTACGGCGTCAGATCGCCTTTTCCCGGTAGATTTTGTCGGCCCTGCGTTCGAACGCCTCCGCGAAACGCCGGAACGCGGAGTCGAACAGCGCCCCCATCACCAATCCGAGCATCTTCGACTTGAACTCGTAGGCGATGAAAAAGTCGACCTCGGACGCCGCATCGTTCTCGGGGCGGAAACGCCAGCGGTTCTCGAGATGGGAGAACGGCCCGTCCAGATACTCAACCAGGATCGCGAGCCGCTGCCGGTCGAGCGTGACCCGGCTTGAGAATGTCTCGCGGATCACTTTGTAGGCGACCGTCATATCCGCGATGATGATCTCGACGCCTTCCGCCTCGCCGCTCCGCTTGCGCAGGTGCAGGCTCTCGCACATCGGCACGAACTCGGGATAGCGCTCGACGTCCGCCACCAGATCGAACATCCGGGCCGCCGAGTGCTTGACGCGGCGCGTGGTGCGGTAGGAATGCATGGAAAGCTAAACGCGATTGTGCGCGTTGTCGCGCGCGGCGCGCAGTTTCTCGAAGTCCTCGCCGGCGTGATGCGATGAGCGCGTCAGCGGCGAAGAAGAGACCATGAGAAAGCCCTTCGCGCGCGCAATGGCCGCAAAATTTTCAAACTCGTCCGGCGTCACATAGCGCGCAACCGCATGATGCTTTCGGCTCGGCTGGAGATACTGCCCGATCGTGATGAAATCGACTTCCGCGGAGCGCAGGTCGTCCATCACTTGCAGCACTTCGTTTCGCTCTTCGCCAAGGCCCACCATAATACCGGACTTCGTGAACATGCGCGGATTGAGCTCCTTCACGCGCTGGAGAATCCGCAGAGAGTGGAAATAGCGCGCGCCCGGCCGCACCGGCAGATAGAGCGACGGGACGGTTTCGAGGTTATGATTGAAGACGTCGGGTGCGGCCTCGACCACGATTTCCAGCGCGCCGTCCTTGCGCAGGAAATCCGGCGTCAGCACTTCGATCGTGGTCTCCGGGTTCAGCTTCCTGATAGCCCGGATCGTCTGGGCGAAGTGATCGGCTCCGCCGTCGGCGAGATCGTCGCGATCAACAGAGGTCACGACGACATGCCGGAGACCGAGCCGCGCCGTCGCTTCCGCGACTTTCAGCGGTTCATCGGCATCGAGCGCGCCCGGCAGCCCCGTCTTCACGTTACAGAACGAGCACGCACGCGTGCAGGTGTCGCCCATGATGAGGAAGGTCGCGTGCTTCTGCGCCCAACACTCCCCGATATTCGGGCACGACGCTTCCTCGCACACCGTATGCAGGCCGTTAGCGCGCACGAGCCGTGCCGTCTCGCCGAACGCTCCCGGACCCGGCGCACGCACGCGGATCCAATCGGGCTTCGGCAGAAGCGCGGTGTCCGCCCGGCGCGCCTTCTCGGGATGGCGCGGCCGGGCGTTCTTCTTCAGCGTGTCGATGACGACGGCCATTTCGCTCCGCGTTCCGTTACATCGACTGACGGCGGTTCATGATCGCGCGCCAGACGAAAATGATGATGATCGCCCCGATGCTCGCGGAAATAAGGCCACGCCAGAAGCCGAACACCTGAAGCTGCGCGATCTCGGCGAGTTTGTTGCCGACGAAAGCGCCGGCGACGCCGACCAGAAGATTCGTGAGGAGGCCATGGTTGCTGGAAGTCACCTTCTCGGCGATCCAGCCGGCAATGATGCCGATGATCAGCGTGAGGAAGAAACCGGCAGCCGGATTGCCAAGCAGCGTTTGTGCGTCGTTCATCGCGTCACCCCATTGTTAAATTCGGTGTCGAATCCATCATACATGAACCACGCGCCCATAGGCATCCATGACGCTCTCATGCATCATTTCCGAGAGCGTCGGGTGCGGGAACACGGCGTGGATCAGTTCCTCCTCGGTCGTCTCGCAGTTCATCGCGATCACGAAACCCTGGATCAGTTCGGTCACTTCGGCGCCGATCATATGCGCGCCAAGCAGCTCGCCCGTCTTCTTGTCGAAGATCGTCTTCACGAAGCCCTCGGTCTCGCCAAGCGCGATCGCCTTGCCGTTCCCCATGAAAGGGAAGCGGCCAACCCGGATTTCCCGGCCCCGCTCCTTCGCCTTCTTCTCGGTCAGGCCCACGGAAGCGATCTGCGGATGACAATAGGTGCAGCCCGGGATTCGGCTCTTTTCCATCGCATGCGGCTTCAGGCCCTTGATCGCCTCGACGCAGATCACGCCTTCATGCTCGGCCTTGTGCGCGAGCATCGGCGGACCCGCGACGTCGCCGATCGCGTAGATGCCCGCGACGTTCGTTTTGCCGTAGCCGTCCGTGACGATGGTGCCGCGATCGGTTTTCACGCCGATCGCTTCGAGCCCGAGGTTTTCGATGTTGCCGACGACGCCGACGGCGGAGATCACCCGCTCCACTTCGAGCGTCTGGGGCTTGCCCTTGCCGTCATCGATCGTTGCGACGACTGAATTTGATTTCTTGTCGAGCTTCGTCACCTTCGCGCCCGTCATCACCTTGATGCCCTGCTTCTCGAAGCGCTTGCGTGCGAAGGCTGCGACTTCCTCGTCCTCGGCCGGAAGGATCTGCGGCAGCACTTCGACAACGGTCACTTCCGAGCCCATGGTCCGATAGAACGACGCAAACTCGATGCCGATCGCGCCCGAGCCAATCACCAAGAGCGACTTCGGCATCTCTTCGGGAACCATCGCCTCGAAATACGTCCACACGAGTTTTTTGTCCGGCTCGATCCCGGGCAGTACGCGCGGCCGCGCTCCGGTCGCGACGATGATGTGCTTCGCCTGATAGGTTCCGGCATCTTTCCCGCTCACCGTCACCGTGCCCGGCTTCGCGATTTTTGCTTCGCCGTCGATCACCGCGATCTTGTTTTTCTTCATCAGAAAACCGACGCCGTTATTCAGTTGCTTGGAAACGGCGCGCGAGCGCGCGACTACGGCAGCCGCGTCGAACGAAACATTCGAAGCCGAAAGACCGTAATCCTTCGCATGCTGCATGTAGTGATAGATTTCGGCGGAGCGCAGGAGCGCTTTCGTAGGGATGCAGCCCCAGTTCAGGCAGATGCCGCCGAGATGGGCACGCTCCACGACCGCAGTCTTGAAGCCGAGCTGCGCCGAGCGGATCGCCGCGACATAGCCGCCCGGCCCGCCGCCGACGATTAGGACATCAAAATTCGATTCAGCCATGTTGCAGTGCCCAACGATTTTTCTTCCGCGCATGTAGCAGGCAATGCCCGCGCCGTCAGCCGCAACGCGGAACGTCAGCCCTGCCGGTTCCGCATAGGCTTTTCTACGCCCCAGACCCTTGTGCCAGCCGCCTTGGGCCGCGTACCCTCCGTTCCAAGAATAACAAGCGGCTGGCCAACGTGCCCTCCGCATCTTGGGAGAAAAGTATGAAACGCCACACTACAGCGGCCGTGCTCGCTTTGGGCATTGCCGTAGCCATTTCAACGCCCGCCGCTTCGCAGGAAGTCCGCCTCATGACCGGCCCCCAGGGCGGCGTATGGGTGCCCCTCGGCGGCCAGTTGAAGGACCTCTGGGAAAAGGCCGTTCCCGGCATGAACATTCAGAATCTGCCCGGCGCCGGTATTGCGAACGTCCGCGGCGTACAGGAAGGCAAGGCCGAAATCGGTTTCGGAAACTCGATTTCAACCGTTGACGCAGTCGCCGGCAGAGAGCCGTTCAAGACACCGCACGCGAACGTCTGCAACATCGCCACGCTCTACCCGCAGTATTATCAGCTGGTCGTGACGAAGGACTCCAACATCAAGTCCGTGAAAGACCTGAAGGGCAAGAGCATCACCACGCAGCAGCGCGGCAATACCGGCGAACTCATTACCAAGCAGCTGCTCGAAGTTCACGGCATGACCTACAACGACGTGAAGATGAGCTACGTCTCCTATACGGACTCGGTAGCGCAGGTGAAAGACGGGCACGCCGTCGCGTTCGGTCTCGGCACCGCGATTCCCGCAGGCGCCGTCATGGATCTCGCTGCCGCGCGCGACATCGAACTGCTCGATCTTTCCAGCAGCCTTGCCGGCATGAAGAAGCTCAACCCGGGCTATACGCTCGTTACCGTGCCCGCCAATACCTACCCGAAGAATGACAAGGACGTTCAGGTGATCGGTTACGCGACGCATCTGGTGGTGTCGTGCAAGATGCCCGAAGATACGGTCTATGCGATGACGAAGGCGATCGCGGCGAACATTCCGACGCTTGCATCCGTCAACAAGGGCATGGCCAAGCTGACGCCGAAGGACATGGCCGAGAACATCGGCGTCCCGTTCCACAAGGGTGCGGCCCGCTTCTACAAGGAAGCCGGCATCAACGTTCCCACGAACTGATACGAGTGACTGCAAGCGGCGCGGACGTACTCCGCGCCGTTTCTTCTTTTTCGCGGGGGCACTCAGATGAATACCAGCAGCCAGGCAGCGTGGTCATGGAATCACGCAAGCCTCTATCGCGTTTTGACCATCATGGTCGCACTCGCGATGGGTCTCTATCACATCTGGGTAATCCTGTTCGGGTCCTCCGAAGCGTTGCTCTTCCGCGGCACGCATGTCCTCTTTGCGGTGACCCTAACGCTGCTGCTCTATACGACCTTCTCCCGCAAGCAGGATGAGGCGCCCGGCATTCTCGACTATGCGGTTCTTGCAATCAGCATAGCACCCGTCATCTACGTACTGTGGAATCAGCAGTATATCGACGAGCGCACGCCGTTCGGCATCGACCCAATGCTGCCATGGGACATCATCATGTCGATCATCATGGTCGTCGTGGTGCTCGAGGCGACGCGGCGTGTAATCGGTCTCGCCTTGCCGCTGACGGCTATCGTTTTCCTCGTTTACGGCTTCTGGCTGTTCCGTAACGAGCCGACGCGCGTTCTGGAGCAATTGTACATGGGCACCGAAGGCATCTTCGGCATCCCGATATCCGTTTCCGCCACCTATGTTCTGATCTTCGTTCTGTTCGGCGCGTTCATGGAGCGCACCGGGACCGGCCAGCTGTTCATGGACTTCGCAATGGCCCTCACCGGGCACACCGCAGGCGGGCCCGGTAAAGTCGCAGTTGTAAGCTCGAGCCTGTTCGGCACGATCTCGGGCAGTGCCGTCGCAAACGTGATGGTAGACGGCCCGATCTCGATCCCACTGATGAAGCGATCCGGCTTTCCCGCGCACTTCGCGGCGGGCGTGGAGGCGACGGCGTCGACCGGCGGTCAGATCATGCCGCCAATCATGGGGGCCGCAGCTTTCCTGCTCGCGCAGAATCTTCAGGTCAGCTATTCGCAAGTCATCATCTGGGCGCTCATTCCCGCCATTCTGTATTATGTCGCTTGCTTCTGCGCGGTCCACTTCGAGGCGAAGCGCAACGGCATTCACGGCGTTCCGCGCTCCGAACTGCCGCAGTTCAAGATCGTGATGGCCGAACGCGGCCATCTGTTCCTGCCCATCATCATCATCCTGGTCGTCATGTATTCCGGCTACAGCGCGCCACTCGCGGCATTGGCTGGCACTGCGGCCTGCTTCCCGGTCGCCGCGCTGCGCAAGTCGACGCGCGTCAACTGCACGCTCCAGAACCTTATCGAAGCCTTCTATGACGGCGCGAAGAACGCTCTCGGTGTTGCGCTGGCCTGTGCCTGTGCGGGCATAGTGATTGGCGTGGTCACGCAGACTAACCTCGGCATCATTTTTACGCAGTACGTCACGCACATCTCCCAGAACACCCTGCTGCTTGCGCTCGTTTTGACCATGGTTGCGGCCATCGTCCTCGGGATGGGCATGCCGACCACGCCCGCCTACATCATCCTTACCGCGCTACTTATTCCTGCCATCATCAAACTCGGCGTCGATGAACCGGCCGCGCACATGTTCGCGTTCTACTTCGCCGTGCTTTCCGCGATCACGCCGCCGGTCGCGCTGGCGGTGTTCGCAGCAGCGGGCATCGCAAAGGCCGATCTATGGAAGAGCGGCATGGCTGCCGTGAAAGTCGGTGCCGCCGGCTTCATCGTGCCGTTCATGTTCGTCTACGAGCCGGCGCTGCTCATGATCCACGACAGTTGGGGCTGGATCCTGTGGCGCTTTGTTCTCGCGCTGGTGGGAATCGCAATGCTATCCGGCGGTTTGCACGGTTACTTTGTTGACCGCGCAAGTACCTGGCAGCGAATTGTGCTTGTCGCTGCAGGCTTCGCGCTCGTCGCCCCCAACCTTTGGGCCGACTTATTCGGCATCGGTGCGGCCACCTTCATAATCGTCATACAGTGGCTGCAACGTAAACGGGTAGCTGCGACCGCGCGGCCGTAGGTCAGCCTCCGCTCGTGGCGCTCCGCACGCAGTCGTTGTTCATGGAGCCGAACATTTCGTCGGCTTTGCCGAACAGCTTTTCGGAATCCGCGACCGGCGCGCTTTTCGCGAGATCGACGACCCGCGCGAGTTCGCGCGAAAGCATCGTATACTCGTAGCGTTTCTGCTCGCCCTGGAAGTTCGCGAGATAGGTGCCATAGGCACCAAAACGGCTGACCGCATTCTGCGCTTCGGAAGCCGCCGCAACCACTCCGGGCGAATTCGGATTCTTCTCCCGCTCCAGCGCCGCGCTCAACGTCGCGGTCCTGAACTTGATCTGGAAGAAGGCGTCGATCAGGTCTTTGCAGATACGGGCAGTTTCAGACCGCGCCACGCCGGACTGGATCAGCTCGACGAAGCGGGTGTTCAGATAGCCCTGGTACATCGACGTCACCAGCGACAGCGCGGCGACGAAGAACGAAACATAGGCGAAGGAGTTCGCGTTGAACCGGCCCGTTTCGGATTTTTTCTGCGGACGCTTCATTGGCGCAACCCCGGTCCCGGCAGCCTATCACGCCATCAACGAAAGCGGCTTCTCGACGGCCTCGCGGAAGGCGGACAACAACTGCGCGCCGAGCGCACCGTCTACGGCCCTGTGATCGCAGGACAACGTCACCGTCATGATGCTCGCAGGAACGACCTGCCCGTCGCGGACCACCGGCCGTTCTTCGCCCGCACCGACCGCGAGGATCGTCGCTTGCGGGGGATTGATGACGGCCGCGAAATCCTTCACGCCGTACATGCCGAGATTGGATATTGCCGTGGCCCCGCCCTGAAATTCGTTGGGCTTCAGCTTCTTCGCCTTGGCGCGGCCCGCGTAATCCTTCATCTCGTTCGAGATGGCGGAAAGCGACTTGCCTTCGGCATGGCGGATGACCGGCGTCACGAGCCCGCCCTCGATCGCAACCGCGACGCCGATATCCGAGTGCTTGTGCCGAAGCATCGCCGCCTCGGTCCAGGTCACGTTCGCGTGCGGCACCTTCTGCAACGCAAGCGCCATCGCCTTGATGACGAAGTCGTTCACCGAGAGCTTGAAGGTTGGCTTACCGTCCTTGTCTTTCGGCGCGGTCGCGTTGATCTCTTCGCGTACCCGCAACAGCGCACCGATATCGCAGTCCGCGGTGAGATAGAAATGCGGGATCGTGAGCTTGGACTCGAGGAGCCGCCGCGCGATCGTCTTGCGCATGCTGTCATGCGGGACCTGCTCGTAGCTGCCATCCTGATAAAGCGCGCGGATCTGTTCGTCGCTCGGCACCGAGATGCCGGGCATGGTGCCACCCGAAGGCGCTGATGGCGCACGCATCTGCGCGCTGCCGGAACGCGCGGCTTCGATATCGCGCGCGATCACGCGGCCATGCGGGCCCGAGCCAGAAACGCGGGCGAGATCGATGCCGGCATCTTTTGCAAGCCGCCGCGCGAGCGGGGATGAAAATACACGCCCGCCGCTGCCATTGGATTTCGGAGCGGAAGGAGCCTGTAAACCAGCAGCGTTTTGCGCGGGCGCGGGAGCCGCCATCGGCGCTTCTGCCTTCGGAGCGGCTGCGGCCTGCGGCTTTGGCGCGGAAGGCGCGTCTTTTGCGGCAGCGCTCGCGTCTTCGCCCTCTTCGGCAAGCACGGCAATCACCTGATTGACCGGAACGTCGGCGGTACCTTCCGCGACCATGATCTTAGCGATCGTGCCTTCATCGACCGCCTCGACTTC
The DNA here is from genome assembly GCA_018335895.1 of Hyphomicrobiales bacterium. GTDB lineage: Bacteria > Pseudomonadota > Alphaproteobacteria > Rhizobiales > Xanthobacteraceae. The sequence continues at coordinate 21,056 of JAGXQU010000190.1, forward strand.
CATCGTCGCCTTGTCGGTCTCGATCTCGGCGATTACGTCGCCCGCCTTGACCTTGTCGCCTTCCTTCTTGTGCCACTTCGCGAGATTGCCCTTCTCCATCGTGGGCGAAAGCGCGGGCATAAGGATGTTGACGGGCATCGCGCGGTCCTCAGCGATACGTTACCGCGCGCGCTGCCTCGATCACCTTCGCGGCGGTCGGCAGCGCGAGCTTCTCGAGATTCGCGGCATAAGGCATCGGCACATCTTCGCCGGTCACACGCCGCACCGGCGCATCGAGATAGTCGAAGGCTTCGTCCATGATGCGCGCGGCGATCTCGGAGCCCACGCCGAATTGTGGCCAGCCCTCTTCGACGGTCACACAGCGTCCGGTTTTCTTCACCGACTCGATGATCGTCTGCATGTCGAGCGGACGGATGGTGCGCAGGTCGATGACTTCCGCGAAGATGTGTTTTTTCGCGAGTTCTTCCGCCGCTTCCAGCGCCCAGGTCATGCCGATGGACCACGCGACGATGGTGACGTCCTTGCCAGGGCGCGCGATCTTCGCCTTGCCGATGGGAACGAGATAGTCGTCGAGCTTCGGCACCGGGAAGGTCTTGCCGTAGAGAATTTCGTTTTCAAGAAATACGACCGGATTCGGATCGCGGATCGCGGATTTCAGCAATCCCTTCGCGTCCGCGGCCGTGTAGGGCGAAACAACTTTCAAGCCGGGGATGTGCGCGTACCATGACGCGAAATCCTGGCTGTGCTGGGCGGCAACGCGCGCGGCCGCTCCGTTCGGGCCGCGGAATACGATCGAGCAGCCGACCTGACCGCCGGACATATAAAGCGTCTTCGCAGCCGAGTTCACGATCTGGTCGATCGCCTGCATCGAGAAATTGAACGTCATGAATTCGACGATCGGCTTGAGGCCGGTGAATCCCGCGCCGACGCCGACGCCCGCAAAGCCATGTTCGGTGATCGGCGTATCGATCACGCGGCGTGCCCCGAATTCCTGCAACAGTCCCTGCGTGATCTTGTAAGCGCCCTGATACTCGGCGACCTCCTCGCCCATGACGAAGACATCCGGATCGCGGCGCATTTCTTCGGCCATCGCATCGCGCAGCGCCTCGCGAACCGTCGTGGCCACCATCTCGGTGCCTTCGGGCACATCCATCTCTTCGGGCGCGGCTTCTGCCGGTTTGCCGGTGCTGGCGGCGGCGCCATCTTCGCCCGCCACCGGTTTCGCCGGTGAGTCCGTTTTCTTCGGCGCGGATTTCGCAGGCGCATCCGAAGCGCTCTCGCCTTCGCCGAGGATCAGGGCAATCGGCGTATTGACGGCGACATCCTGCGTGCCCTCGGGAACGAGAATTTTCCCGAGTTTGCCCTCATCGACCGCCTCGACTTCCATCGTTGCCTTGTCGGTTTCGATTTCGGCGATCACATCGCCGGCTTTCACGTCATCGCCTTCCGCCTTCAGCCACTTGGCGAGATTGCCCTTTTCCATCGTGGGCGAAAGCGCGGGCATGAGGACTTCGATCGGCATTACTGACCTGCTTATCGCGGCGCGGTGGCGAAGATGAACGCGCCACCCGCAAGAATGAGGCAAACGAAGAATACGGCCATCGCGATATGTACCCTGCGGGCGTTCTCGCGCGCTTCTCCGGTGAGCCTGCCATTGACGAAGAGCCAGTTGAAGAACAACTGGCTGCGAAGATGCTGCTGCTCGGGCGCGAGCGAGGCGTGAGTCCGCACGTAGAAGAAAGCCGCCGCTAACCAGCTCAGCCCGATCCCGATCAGGGCGGCGTAAGCGACAAGAAACCCGAGCGTGCGCATGACCGTGTTCCCTCAGCGCAGAACGTCGGTATAGAGCTCCGAAACATCGGGCTCCGGATCGTTGGTGGCAAATTCGGCGGACTCGTTCACGATCCCGCGGATTTCAGCATCGATCTTCTTGATCTCGTCTTCGGAGGCGAGCTTTCTTTCGAGGATGCGGTTGCGCACGCGCTCGATGGGGTCGCGCTCGGTGCGCATCTTGTCCACTTCGTCCTTCGAGCGGTATTTCGCGGGATCCGACATGGAGTGGCCGCGGTAGCGGTAGGTCTGCATTTCGAGGATGAACGGGCCGTTGCCGGTGCGGGCGTACTCGACCGCCTTCAGGCCCGCGTCATAGACCGCGCGCACATCCATGCCGTCGACTTTCTCGCCGGGGATGTTGAAGGAAGCGCCGCGCTTTGAAAAATCCGTAAGCGCCGACGAGCGGTCCACCGACGTGCCCATCGCGTATTTGTTGTTCTCGATGATGTAGACGACTGGCAGCTTCCAGAGCTCCGCCATGTTGAAGCTCTCATAGACCTGGCCCTGGTTCGAAGCGCCGTCGCCGAAATAGGTGAGACAAACATTGCCGTTATCGCGGTAGCGGTTCGCGAAGGCGATGCCGGTTCCGAGCGATACTTGAGCACCGACGATGCCATGACCGCCGAAGAAGTTCTTCTCGACGCTGAACATGTGCATCGAGCCGCCTTTGCCCTTGGAATAGCCGCCGCGGCGTCCGGTAAGCTCGGCCATGACGCCATTCGCTTCCATGCCGCAAGCGAGCATGTGGCCGTGATCGCGGTACGCCGTGATGACCTGGTCGCCATCCTTTAGCGCCATCTGCATGCCGACGACGACGGCTTCCTGACCGATGTAGAGATGGCAGAAGCCGCCGATCAGTCCCATGCCGTAGAGCTGTCCCGCTTTTTCTTCGAAGCGGCGGATCAGCAGCATCTCGCGATAGGCTTTGAGTTCCTGCTCCTTGCCCCACGCAGCAGTTTTCGTTGCGCGTGAAACGGACTTGTCTGCTTTGTCAGCTTTAGCGGCTGCCGGCATTTTTGTTGTCTCACTCCCGTCGGCTTCGATTAGCGCAAATCGATTGCCTGCGCCACCGCTTCCGCTGGAATGCCAGACGGATGCAATTGAAACTAAACGAAATTTCGGGGTTTCCGCTTGCCGCGCAACAGGATTGCGAAAGCTATGCGTCAGCGCCGGAGGATCATGATCAAATCGTTTGGCAGCGCAAAAGCGAGATCCTTGCGCGCCAGTTCTTCCAGAAGGTCGGGATCGATCTGATTGGACTTGAGCAGGTGATTGCGGTGCTCCAGCGCGGTGCGCTCGACTACGAGCTGGTCGCGCTCGACGGTCAGGTTCGCTATTTCTTCTTTGAGCGCCCTGCCGGCTTCGATGCCGTAATTCCCGTGCTGCGCGTGAAATGCAAAATACGCGATCATCGCTGCCGCGATGCAATAAAGACCCAGAACACGGAAAAAGCGGCCGAGCCGCGTGCGCGTGACCATCCGGCTTTGATAAGGGACCGGAGTTGCCCAGCCGTTAACGCGGCAGCGCGTCTCGCCCGCCGTAGCGCGCCTCGGGCCCAAGTTCCTCTTCGATCCGGAGCAACTGGTTGTACTTCGCGGTACGGTCGGAACGGGCAAGCGAACCGGTCTTGATCTGTCCGCAGTTGGTCGCGACCGCGAGATCGGCAATCGTCGCGTCCTCGGTCTCGCCGGAGCGGTGGGACATGACCGCGCGATAGGCAGCGCGGTGCGCGGTATCGACAGCGGCGAGCGTCTCGGTGAGCGACCCGATCTGGTTCACCTTGACCAGGATCGCGTTGCCGACGCCTTTTTCGATGCCGTCGCGCAGGCGCTTTTCGTTGGTGACGAAAAGATCGTCGCCGACGAGTTGCACGTTTTTCCCGATCTTGTCGGTGAGGATTTTCCAGCCCGCCCAGTCGTCTTCGGCCATGCCATCCTCGATCGAGATGATTGGGTAGCGCTTGCAGAGGTCCGCGAGATAGCCGGCCTGCGCTTCCGGATCGCGCGACTTGCCCTCGCCCTCGTACACATACTTGCCGTTCTTGAAGAACTCGGTCGATGCGCAGTCGAGCGCGAGCAACACGTCCGTGCCCGGCTTGTAGCCCGCCGCCTCGATTGACTTCATGACGAACCCGAGCGCTTCGTCTGCGTCTTTTAGGTTCGGCGCGAAGCCGCCCTCGTCGCCCACGTTCGTGTTGTGGCCGGCATCTTTCAGCGCCTTCTTCAAGGTATGGAAAATTTCGGAGCCGATGCGGAGCGCCTCGCGGAGCGTCGCGGCCCCGACCGGCATGATCATGAATTCCTGGAAGTCGATCGGGTTGTCGGCATGCGCGCCGCCGTTGACGATATTCATCATCGGCACGGGAAGAACCCTCGCGCTCGTTCCGCCGACATAGCGATAGAGCGGCATATTCGAGGATGCCGCGGCGGCCTTCGCGACCGCAAGCGACACACCGAGGATCGCGTTCGCGCCGAGACGGCCCTTGTTGGGCGTGCCATCAAGCGCGATCATGGCATTATCGATCCGGGTCTGCTCCTCGGCGTCCAGCCCGCCGATGGCATCAAAAATTTCGCCGTTCACGGCAGCGACCGCGTTCAGAACGCCTTTGCCGCCATAGCGCTTCTTGTCGCCGTCCCGCAGTTCGACCGCCTCATGCGCGCCGGTGGAAGCGCCCGATGGCACCGCCGCGCGGCCCTTGGTGCCGTCCTCGAGCAGGACATCGACTTCGACAGTGGGAAAGCCGCGGCTGTCGAGAATTTCGCGGGCGCGGATATCGGTGATGGCGGTCATGGCGGGCCTTCAAGCTGGAGATGCGGGGCTTCTACAGGAAGCCGCACAGCCGGAAAAGCGCGGGGTGCACCGATTTCAGCAATCGGCTACGTTCCGCCGCATGAAAAAACCGACCCATCTCGGCAAAGTCTCGGGGATTCCCGTGTCTCCCGAAAAGGCTACGCTGGACCGCGTGCCGAACCCGCATCCGGACACGGACTATGCGGCACGCTTCACCGCGCCTGAATTCACGACGCTTTGCCCGATCACCGGCCAGCCCGACTTCGCGCACCTCGTGATCGATTACGTGCCGGGCAAGTGGCTCGTGGAGTCGAAATCGCTGAAGCTCTACCTCGCGAGCTTCCGCAACCACGGCGGCTTCCATGAGGACTGCACGGTCGAAATCGGCCGGAAGCTCGTAAAGCTCATGGCGCCGAAGTTTCTCCGCATCGGCGGTTACTGGTACCCGCGCGGCGGCATCCCGATCGACGTGTTCTGGCAGCACGGCAAGTTGCCGTCCGGCGTCTGGCTGCCCGATCAGGGGGTCGCGCCCTATCGCGGCCGTGGCTAACTTCCACTGATGGCGCGCATCCTGATAACGAACGGCGACCACGCCGCGAACGCGCTCGCGGCGCACTTTCCCGATGCGGAAATTCTGATCTGGCGCGACGTGCTGGTCGAAGGCCCCGTCCCCGGCGGTATCGGCGACGAACGCCTTGCCGATATCCGTGCGCGGCACATCGAAGAAGCTTTCGGTATGCACGATGTGCGTGCCGACTTCACGCGCCGCGATCAGGCCTTCAGCCGCATCAATCCGTCTGACCGCGTCGAACTCTGGTTCGAAACCGATCTTCACGATCAGTTGCAACTCATGCAGGTTCTTGCGCGCTTTCATGCGCAGCCCGAAATTCCCGCGCTGTGGCTGACGCTTGCGGCTCCGCCGTTGCTCCAGCACATCGACGAGATGGCGGCGCGCCTTGCGCACGTGACGCGAGCGCAACTCGCTGAAGGGGTCGAGCTTTGGAGCGCGTTTCGCAGCCCGGACCCGGGGCCCATGATCGAAGCATCCGGCGCGGAGGGCGCACTGCCGGAAGCGCGTTCGGCGCTATACCGCCTGCTGGAAGAATATCCGGCAACACATGACGGCCTTGGCCGCATCGAGCGCAATGCGCTGCTCGCGATCCGTGACGGCGCGATCGCGCCCATGCTCGCGTTTCGTCACTACCAGCAAACCGAGGCGCTCCCGTTCCTCGGCGATCTCGGATTCTTTCATCGCCTCGACGCGCTTGCCTTTGCGGCGCATCCGTTGATCAAAGGTATTCCCGAAGGCGGTATCGCGCAGGCAAGCAGGACGAAACAGACGCTCGAATACGCAAACGCGCAGATCGAACTTACCGAAAATGCGCATCGCATTCTCGAAGGACAGGCCGACTTCGTGAAGCTGAACGGGATCGACCGCTGGATCGGCGGCGCCCATCTCAACGACTTCGACGTCTGGCGCTGCTAATCCTTAGCGCTACTTGGCTCTCGGAAAAAGGAAATGCGCGCCGCCGACGCCGGCCGCCGCAGTAATGACGGCCGCAGCAAGCAGGGTCGCGACGATACCCGTGTGCGCCAGCCCCCAATAATAAAACACTGGGCCAACAGCGTGACCGATGAAGAAGAACGACGAGTGCAACGCCAGCGCAGAGCCGCGCGCCTTCGGCGCAATCTCGGATGCGGCAAGCTGGAAGCAGTTGTGCATCATGTAGAAGCCGATGCCCAACACGAAGAAGGCCGCAAACTCGACCGGCCACGAAAGCCTGAGCGTGGAGAAGCAGAGCATCGATGCCGCGATCAGCCCGCCCCAGATCATCAGCCCGCGCGTGCCGAAAATCCGCAGCATCGGCGACACCACCAGTCCGAAGACAGCGCCGCCGACCGCGAAGCCCGCGATCACGAAGCCAGCGATGGTCGCGCGATACTCGCCGCTTTCGTGCAAGAGAATCGCGACGAAAGGAAAGAGGCCGAAGATCGCGATGCCTTCCAGCAGTACGCCGAGATAGGTCCACTTCGCACGCGGATTGGCGAAGATCATCTTGTAGCTGTTGACCGCGAAGGCGAGATCGAAACGCTCGCCTTTCTCGTGCTTCACGCCGCGAAAGCCCCAGAGCCCGAGCATCAGCGCGAGCGCACCGCAGATCGTCGCCGCGAACAGAACGCCGCGCCAGTTCGTCAGATCGCCGACGATGCCGCCCGCCCAGGCGCCGGTCAGATTGCCGGCGAGCGCGGCCGCGACGTAACGGCCGAGCACGACCTGCCTGCGTTCGACGGCAACCGAATCCGACACGAACGCGAGTCCTGCGGGGAAAATTCCGCCGGCTGCGACGCCCGCGACAATGCGCGTGACCAGCAGCCAGGTGAAGCTTTGCGCGAACGCGCCGATCAGCGTCGTCAGCACGAGCAGGCACATGCCCGCGATCATCAGTTTCGTCTTGCCGAAGAAATCGCCGACCGGCCCGAGTAGCGGCTGCACGATGGCGAAGGGCAGCGCGAAGGCCGTCGCAAGCAGTGCGACGTCGGCTGCCGGCATGCCGAATTCGCTGGAAATTTGCGGCACGACCGGATCGATCGCGCGCATGAACAGGCTCGTCGAAAACGCGATGAAGCTTACGACAACGAGCGCACGGTTCATGGTTTTGTTCTGGGTACTTTCAGGCGGCTAGCGCTTCGATTTCGCAAGCGTGTCGAATGCGATGAGATCGGAGAGAAGCCGCTCCAGATCCTTGAGCGGGATCATGTTCGGCCCGTCCGAAGGCGCCTTGTCCGGATCGGGATGCGTCTCGATGAAGACGCCCGCGACACCGATCGAAACCGCGGCCCGCGCGAGCACGCCGACATATTTCCGCTCGCCGCCCGAGGAGGTGCCCTGGCCGCCCGGCTGCTGTACCGAATGGGTCGCGTCGAAGATCACCGGCGCACCGGTATCGCGCAGCACGGGGATCGCACGCATGTCGGAAACGAGCGTGTTGTAGCCGAACGAAACGCCGCGCTCTGTCACGAGCACGTTCGGATTTCCCGCGCTCGTCACTTTCTCGACGACATTCTTCATATCCCACGGGGCGAGGAACTGGCCCTTTTTAACATTCACGACGCGCCCGGTTTTCGCCGCGGCGGTCAGAAGATCGGTCTGGCGGCAGAGGAACGCGGGGATCTGAAGGACGTCGCAGGCTTCCGCCGCGCGCGCGCATTGCTCGATCTCATGCACGTCGGTCAGCGTCGGCAGCCCGAGTGTCTCGCGAATTTCAGCAAACACCGGAAGCGCCGCGTCGATGCCCATGCCGCGTGCGGATTTCGCGCTGGTGCGGTTCGCCTTGTCAAAGGATGTTTTGTAGACGAGCCCGATCTTCAGACGGCCCGCGATCTCCTTCAGCGCGCGCGCGACTTCGAGCGCATGCGCCCGGCTTTCCATCTGGCAGGGACCGGCGATCAGCGCGAGCGGCAAGTCGTTGCCGAAGCGCGCATTTCCGGCCGAAACAACGGCATTCGGAGCAGGATTGGATGCAGGCTTGTTCATCGCAGCGGACCTTGCGTCGGGGCTGCGGTCCGGTCAACCGGCAGCATCGAGATCAAACGCAAGCACTGCGCCATGCGCATGGACGACGAGACGGCCATGGCGTTCCTGCGCGGCTATTCCACTGTTTGAAACCGCGCTGCGGATTTTTCCGCTGTCGCCGGCAAAGCTGACTGCCGAAAAACGCAGCCCGCCTCCCGCCGACAGTACCATGCCGAACGCATCCTCGAACGGACGCGCCTCCGTGATCTGCACGCTGCCGCGCTTCGTTTCGGCAACGACGCCGAGCGAAGTGGAACGCGGCGCGCGAATTCCGGTCCACGCCTGCAGGAAATACTGGTGATCGGTCGGGCTGTTCGCGGTGAAAACCGCTGCCGAGATGCGGGTCACGCCGTTCGCGTGGGTCTGCAATTCAGGGAACCAGAAATTCTCCGGCCGCTTGTGATGCGCAACGAAGGTCATGACGTCGGGCGATTGCGCCTCACGCAAAAACGCGAGCGAAAAGGCAAGTTCCGCTTCGGTGCCGTCGGGGCGCTTTCCCATGCGCCCGAAATCGAACACCGGAAATCCGCCGAAGCCGGCCTTGTCGAACGCAGCCTTGTCGGCCTGTGCATCGCTGCTCGCGAGCACAAGGCCGGTCAGGCCCTCGCCGTTTCTGCTTAGATAGCCTTGGTGAAAATGCGGAAACGAAACCGGACTGCCCTGCCCTTCGATTTTTTCCGGCTCCGCGACTTCGAGTATTTCGATGTAGCAGCGATCGAGCTGCGCGATCCGGTTATGCGTTCCGAACGGATGCTTGTTCCGGCTGCTCACGAGAAAGCCGAGTTTCTCATAGGTGGACGCCGCCGCGTCGAGATCGCGGACGAGATGGATGACGTGGTCGATGCCGCGGGACATCGCAGCCTAGACGAGCCGGCTCTGCTCGACCGCCGCACCGATGAACGACGAGAACAGCGGATGCGGCTCGAACGGCCGTGACTTCAATTCGGGGTGGAACTGCACGCCCACGAACCACGGATGATCCGGATATTCGATGATCTCGGGCAGGATTCCGTCCGGTGACATGCCGGAGAAGCGCATGCCTTTCGCCTCCAGCCGGTCGCGGTAGATCGTGTTCACTTCGTAACGGTGCCGGTGCCGTTCGTAAATTTCGGTTGAGCCGTAGATCTCCGCGACCCTGCTGCCCTTCGCGAGCGTCGCCTGATAGGCGCCGAGCCGCATGGTGCCGCCGAGATTGCCGCCGGCTTCGCGCCGCTCGCGCTCGTTGCCGCGAAGCCATTCGGTAAGCAGGCCTACCACCGGCTCGGGTGTCGCGCCGAATTCGGTAGAGTTCGCGCTGTTGATGCCGGCGAGGTTACGCGCGCCTTCCACCACCGCCATCTGCATGCCGAAACAGATGCCGAAATACGGGACGTTGCGCTCGCGGGCGAACTGAACCGCGCGGATTTTCCCCTCTGCGCCGCGATGCCCGAAACCGCCGGGAACGAGAATGCCGTTGACGTGCTCCAGATAAGGCGCGGGATCTTCCTTCTCGAAGATTTCGGACTCGATCCAGTCGAGATTGACCTTCACTTTATTTGCGATACCGCCATGCGACAGCGCCTCGATCAGCGACTTGTAGGCGTCCTTCAGGCCGGTGTACTTGCCGACGATCGCGATCGTGACATCGCCTTCCGGATTGCGGACGCGGTCTTCGATGGTCGTCCATCGCTTAAGCTCGGGCGCGCGCGCGTCCTTGATTCCGAAGGCGGCAAGCACTTCGTCGTCGAGCCCCGCCGCGTGATAGTTCGACGGAACGGCATAGATGTTGTCGACGTCGCGCGCTTCGATCACCGCGCTCTCGCGCACGTTGCAGAACAGACCGAGCTTGCGCCGTTCTTCCTTGGGGATTTCGCGGTCGGTGCGGCATAACAAAATATCCGGCTGGATACCGATGGAGCGCAGCTCCTTCACCGAATGCTGCGTGGGTTTCGTCTTCAGTTCGCCCGCGCTCGGAATGTAAGGCAAGAGCGTAAGGTGGACATAGATGCAGTCGCCGCGCGGCAATTCGTTCTTCAGTTGCCGGATCGCCTCGAAGAACGGCAGCCCCTCGATGTCGCCGACCGTGCCGCCGATTTCGACCAGCACGAAATCGAAGCCGTCGTTTCCCTCCAGCACGAAGTCCTTGATCGCGTTGGTCACGTGCGGAATGACCTGAATTGTTGCGCCAAGATAGTCGCCGCGCCGCTCCTTGGAGAGGATCTCCTGATAGATGCGGCCGGTCGTGATATTGTCGCGCTTGCTCGCGGGAACGCCGGTGAAGCGTTCGTAGTGCCCAAGATCGAGATCGGTTTCGGCGCCGTCGTCGGTCACGAAGACCTCGCCGTGCTGATAGGGGCTCATCGTGCCCGGATCGACGTTCAGATAGGGGTCGAGTTTCCTGAGCCGCACGGAATAGCCGCGCGCTTGCAGGAGCGCGCCGAGCGCCGCAGAAGCGAGACCCTTGCCGAGGGAGGAAACCACGCCGCCGGTGATGAAAATGTACCGCGCCATGGGATTTAAGCCTTAAACCCCCGGGTTCGATTCTGCGAGGGCAAAAACGTCACCCCTGCACTGAAAAATCCCGATACCCCGGGAAAATATCCGGGCCCCAAAATCAAAAGGGCCGGTTTCCCGGCCCTCTGAAACTTATTTGGACTGCGGAACCTGGGGTCCCTTCGGCGCCTGCTTTTGCAGCTGTTCCAGGATCGACGGCCCCTGCGGGTTGATCGTCGTCGGCGTCTGACCCGGATTGATGAGCGTAGGCCCAGCCGGACGCCAGCCGGCGAGAATCGATAGCAGCAGGCTTGTGATGAAGAAGCCCGTCGCAAGGATTGCGGTGGCGCGGGTCAGCATGTTGGCCGTGCCGCGGCTGTTCATGAAGCCGCCGCCACCGCCGCCGCCGATCCCGAGCGCGCCGCCCTCGGAGCGCTGCAAAAGAACGACACCGATCAGCGAGAGCACGATCAGCAAGTGAATGACAATAACGGTCGTAAGCATGGATGGATTCCATCATGGAGCGCGAAAGGCTCCGGAAATTTGCGCGAAGCCATACAAGGCGAGGCCGGAAAAGCCAAGGGTCGCTTCTATAGGTGCAGCTAGATCGGTATTCTCAGAAAACAGATCAAGAAGTTACGGGCGTCACCATACTTAAGCGATCAAGTATAAGCCGATGCGATACCTAAGAAATCTGTAGCCTTCAGGCTTGCGCCACCGATGAGCGCCCCATCGACATCAGGCTGAATTATGAGCTCTCGGGCATTCTCCGGCTTGACCGATCCACCATACAGGATTCGGGTCGCGCCGCCGGCGGCACCGAAGCGAAGCTCCAGCAAATGACGAATTTGCGCGTGAATCTTGGCGACGTCGCCGGGCGTCGGCGTAAGCCCTGTACCGATGGCCCAGACCGGCTCGTAGGCAACCACCAGCCTGTCCGGGTTTGCCCCGTCCGGAACCGAGCCCGCCAGC
>JAGXQU010000191.1 GCA_018335895.1 Hyphomicrobiales bacterium
ACGCAGGTGCCGCCCATACGGTACTCTTCGGCGATCGCGACTTTGGCACCGTGGGTCGCCGCGATCCTGGCCGCTCGAACGCCACCCGAACCGCCGCCGATGACAAAGAGATCGAAGTCGAAATCAGCCACCGCCGGCCATCCCTCTGCAATTGCGTGCGTGTTGTAGCGGCAAAAAAAGCCGGGCGGAACACTGTCCGCCCGGCTCGAAAATCACAAGAAGGAGATCGTGCTTAGAGATTGTGACCCTTCTTCTTCATTTCCGCTTTGAGGCGGTCGGTGGCGTCCTTGCTTACCTTGCCGCTCCATTCCTGAAGCCTGCCCATGGTCTGCTTGCCGATGTCGGCAGTCGCTCCGACAAACTTCTTGCCCGTCGGACTCTCGTAGAAGGCAATGATTTCCTTCAGCTCGGCTTCCGTGAACTTCTCCGCGTAGACCCGCGCGAGGATTGCGGTGATCTCAGCCTTGCGCTTTTCAAATTCAGGCAGCATCCCGCGCAGCGCACCCGAGATATCCTTGTCGAGGTCCGGATTCTGCTGAACGAACTGACTGTAGATCTGGTTCAGGATGGTCGGGATCGCGCCGTCGAAAGACCGTTCCGCACCCTGGATCTCGACGACCTGCTGCGCCAGTTTCAACTGGCTCGCGCTCGGGGCCTGCGCCTGCGCGGCCGAACCAAGCCCGAACAGGGCGGCAAGCACTACGCCCGCCCTTGCGGCGCGGATTGCGTAAGAAAACATCTCCAACTCCTTCCCGTGAATTCCTAGGGCCGTTCGATGACACGGATGCCCTCGCTTCCAGCGAGGATGGCCCGTGTCGCGAGCCCGATGAACAGGCCGTGTTCCACGACGCCGGGCACTTGCGCAAGTCCTCTCGCAAGTGCGGCAGCATCGGGGATTCGGCCGAAATGACCGTCCAGGATCACGTGTCCCTGATCCGTGACGAAAAAATGGCCGTCGGCCTTTTTGCGCAGCTTCAGGTCGCCGCGGCAGCCTGCTTGGGCCGAAACCGCAGCGATGGCGCGCCTGGTAGCCTCCAGGCCGAAGTCGACCACCTCGATCGGCAGCGGAAAGCGGCCAAGCTCTTTCACGGCCTTGCTTTCGTCCGCAACCACGATCATCTCCCGCGAGGCGCTGGCCACGATCTTCTCTCGTAACAGCGCACCGCCACCACCCTTGATGAGTTGCAGCGAAGCGTCGAGCTCATCGGCCCCGTCGATGGTGAGGTCGAGTTCAGGCGTCTGGTCCAGCGTCGTCAGCGGGATACCTAGCGCCTCCGCCTGCTTTCGAGTCGCTTCCGAGGTAGGCACGCCCACGACCTGAAGGCCTTGCCGCATTTTTTCCGCAAGGAGATCGACGAAGTGCGCCGCCGTCGAACCGGTGCCGAGACCGAGCTTCATCCCCGGCATCACATAGTCGAGCGCGCGGCGGGCTGATTCGCGCTTCAGCGCATCGGCATTCATGAAAGCTCTCGTCACGGGAGTTTCGTGCGGAACTTGTAGCAGCGCCGGCACGCACTCGCCACCGGCAACGCTTTGCGCTACCCAGTTTTCCATGCGCCCCACCGTCGTATTCGACCTCGATGGCACACTCGTCGATACCGCGCCCGACCTTCTGCGGGCGCTGGACTTCGCGCTCGAACGCGAAGGCCTGAATCCGCCCGAAGATCACGACGCCCGCAACTTCATCGGCGGCGGCGCACGAGCCATGATCGAAAGGGCGCTGGCGCACACGCAGGTGAAGTTCACCACGGAAAAGGTCGACGGGCTGTTTCGCCAATTTCTCGTGCATTACGAGGAGCACATCGCCGATCATTCCCGGCCTTTCCCCGGTCTGGAGACCGCGCTCTCTCGGCTCGCGGACGAAGGCGTTGTGCTTGCGGTCTGCACCAACAAGATCGAACGCTATGCGGTGAAACTCCTGCGCGAACTCAACCTCGCGGACCGCTTCGCCTACATCGCCGGGGGAGATACCTTCGAATTCAAAAAGCCGGACCCGCGGCACCTGATCAGGGCGATCGAGGGTGCCGGCGGCAACCCGGATTGCGCGGTGCTCGTCGGCGACTCCGAGACGGACGTCATCACGGCCAAAGCCGCGGAGATTCCGGTGATCGCGGTGTCGTTCGGATACACGGAAATCCCGCCGGCCGCGCTCGGTGCCGACCGGCTGATCCACAAATATGAAGAATTGACCGAGGCGGCGATGGACCTGCTGGCCCGGCGACCGCTTGCTTGACACCCTGTCGGCGCGTTTCCTACACAGCCTGCCAAGGCGGGCGCGTAGCTCAGCGGTAGAGCACTCCCTTCACACGGGAGGGGTCACAGGTTCAATCCCTGTCGCGCCCACCAATAAGCCTATGAAAGAAATTGAATAATTATAAATGCCGAGGTGGATTAAATTCCTTTAGCTCGCCGTACGGGCGCAGAACAGAGCATGAATGTGCACACGAAGTGGTGAAAAATCGGTGCAGTCTGTTTGCGACACCCTTAAACGTCGAGCGACCCTAAAGCCGGACAACCGTTGTCCGACGATCGCCGCTAATCCCATTTCGTACACGAAATTTATCTTGCTAGGATTTAGGCAGCACTTGCCAAGTCTTAGCAACTCTAACGGATGCCTTCAGTGCGGTGGATTATACTGATCGAACGGTTCAGTACCGGTAGTTCTTCAGCAGTAACGACTTATGCAGTCGGAATGGATGCCGACTTTCGGCAACGGAAATTCTCCTTATCCAGCGATCAATGCGAAAGGCGATTTGCCAAGCTAGACAAAGCGAGCATTCCACTCACCTTTTTCTACTAACTCAGTCACTATGTGCCGCAATATATTTCCTACTGCCTGAGCCGCATCCGGATTTCGAGTGTTCTTCGATACTTCGATTGAGATTCCTACGCTGGGCTCTTTAAGCCGCTTCACCTGATCGCCCTTCAGGCCACCGTACTCGTTGCGCCACCGATAATACGTCACTTCGGTCACGCCTATCGATCGCACCGCGTCGGCCACGGGCCGGCCCTGCGCAATCAGCACATCGACCTGTCGCAGCTTCGCAACAATCTCTCCGCCGTATGCCTCTTCCTGGCCATCGATCTCATTCTCCTCCTTCAAAAACATACCTCAGGGAGGACCATTTCAAAGGGGGCAGATCAGTGTCGGTCGCGAGCTTACAGCTTAATTCGAAACATGTTTGCGATCTCTCCAACAATGCCCCGGCGGAACAGCAGGACGCAAAGCACAAAGATCGAACCCTGGATGATCGTCACCCACTGGCCGAAGCTCGCGAGATAATTTTGCATCGCGATGATCGAAAAGGCGCCGACCACCGGCCCGAAGATCGTACCAAGTCCTCCCAAGAGCGTCATCAACACCACCTCACCCGACATCGACCAGTGCACATCGGTCAGTGATGCATTCTGTACGACGAATGGTTTGACGGCACCGGCGAGCCCCGCAATCGCGGCCGAAAGCGTAAAGGCCATCAGCTTGTAGCGATCGGTCTTGTATCCGAGTGAGATCGCACGCTGCTCGTTCTCGCGAATCGCTTTGAGCACTTCGCCGAATGGCGAATGAATAATGCGGTAAATCAGAAGGAAGCCGAGCAAAAACACGACTAACACAAAGACGTACATTACGTCATCGTTCGCAAGGTTGAACATTCCGAAGAGGTGGCCACGCGGCACCGGCTGGATTCCATCCTCGCCGCCGGTGAATGGCGCCTGAACGGCGAAGAAATACATCATCTGGGCGAGCGCAAGCGTGATCATCGCGAAATAAATGCCTTGGCGCCGGATTGCAATCGATCCCGCAACAACGCCGAGGAAAGCCGCTCCTAATACTGCAAGCAGAATTGCTAGCTCGGGCGCCATCGGTCCGCTGGTCAGGTTAAGCCAATGCCAGGAGCCGGCCCAATAAGGAATGGAGATTGTGCCGGCTTTGGCGAGGTGCGCAGCGAAGTAACTTGCCCAGCCGAAGTAAAGTGCGTGGCCGAAAGAAAGCAGACCGACGTAGCCGATGAGCAGGTTGAATGCGCATGCGAACAGTGCGAAGCAAAGCGCCTTCATCAGAAACGGCGGATAGACGAAAGCAGGCAGGATCGCCAGCACCAGTACCATAAGTGCGAAAGCGATCATTTCGCTTCGCCCGCCGTAGGCCGGTGCGGAGCTAGCCGCTTGTTCGCTTGCCTGGACCATTACGCAGCCCTTCCGAACAGACCCGCGGGCCGCGTTACCAAAACGATCACCATAATGACGAAGATCACGGTATTCGATGCTTCAGGAAAGAAGTACTTGGTCAAGCCTTCGACGACACCGAGACCGAAACCGGTGACAATGGCACCCATGATTGAGCCCATGCCGCCAATCACGACGACAGCAAAGACGACAATAATGAGATCCGCTCCCATGGTCGGATTTACCGCATAGATTGGCGCGGCCATGACACCCGCGAGCGCGGCCAAGCCGACACCAAAACCGTAAGTAAGCGTGATCATGCGCGGCACATTGATTCCGAACGCGCGCACGAGCGTCGGGTTTTCCGTCGCGGCACGCAGATAGGCGCCGAGCCGCGTTTTCTCGATCATGAACCAAGTGCCGAAACAGACCGCCAGCGAAAATACGATCACCCACGCCCGGTAGTTCGGAAGAAAGGTAAAGCCGAGATCGCGCACACCCGTGAGCTGCGGCGGGATTTGGTAAGGAAGGCCGGACGAACCATAGCGATGTCGGAACAAGCCTTGAATAATCAACGCCAGACCGAACGTAAGCAACAGGCCGTACAAATGATCAAGCTTGTAGAGCCACTGCAGGAAGGCGCGCTCGATCACGATACCGATGCCGCCAACGATCACCGGCGCCAGAACGAGTGCCCACCAGTAATTCAGCCCTGCGAACTGCAGCAGAAAGTACGCCGCGAACGCGCCCATCATATACTGCGCGCCGTGCGCAAAGTTGATGATGTTCAGCATGCCAAAGATGACGGCAAGCCCCAGACTCAGGAGCGCATAGAAAGAGCCGTTAATCAGGCCGATCAGCAATTGTCCGAACAATGCTGGCAGATTGATTTCCATCATCCCCTCGACTGGATCGGGAGCGGATACAGGCGTATCCGCTCCCCTCCCATTGCTTTGTTTAGCCCTTTACGAGCGGGCACTTGCCTTCGCCGATCGGGCGGAACGCCTGATCGGCCGGGATCGTGGCGCGGGTCTTGTAGTAATCCCACGGGCCCTTCGACTCTTCCGGCTTCTTCACTTCAAAGAGATACATCGGATGAATCTTACGGCCGTCCTCGCGGATCTCGCCTTCACCGAAGAGCGCGTCCTTCGTCTTGCTCTTCTTCATGTGGGCGACGACAGCGGCCCCATCAGCGTCGTTCTTCAGGGCAGCCACCGACTTAAGATAATGCGTAACCGCCGAGTAGACGCCCGCATGAATCATGCTCGGATAAATGCCCCGATTGGCGGCTGCAAAGCGCTTCGCGAAGGCGCGGTTGGTGTCGTTCATGTCCCAGTACCACGCTTCCGTGAAGATCAGGCCCTGCGCGGTCTTCAGACCGAGCGAATGCACGTCCGTCAGGAATACGAGAAGGCCCGCGAGATTCTGGCCCTTCTGCGTGATGCCGAATTCGGCAGCCTGCTTGATCGCGTTCGTGGTATCCGCGCCGGCATTCGCCAACCCGATGATCTTCGCTTTCGATGCCTGCGCCTGGAGCAGGAACGAAGAGAAGTCCTGACCCGGGAACGGATGCCGTACAGCACCAACAACTTTACCGCCGTTCTTGGTGACGACCGCGGAAGTATCGCGCTCCAGCGCATGGCCGAAGGCATAGTCGGCGGTGAGGAAGAACCAAGTATCACCGCCGGTCTTCACGATCGCATTGCCAGTGCCGTTTGCGAGCGCCCAGGTATCGTAGGTCCAATGGATCGTATTCGGCGAGCAGCGCGGACCCGTGAGATCCGAAGTAGCAGCGCCGGAGACGAGGAATACTTTATTCTTTTCCTTGACGATCTCGTTCACCGCCAAAGCGACTGACGATGTCGGAACGTCGACGATAACATCGACCTTATCTACGTCGATCCACTGGCGCACGATGTTGGAGCCGATATCTGGCTTGTTCTGATGGTCGGCACCGACGACCTCGATCTTGAGATCCTTGACGACGTCCTTGAGATCTTCGATCGCGAGCCGTGCCGCGAGCACCGAACCCGCACCGGCAAGATCGGCATATGTGCCCGACATATCGTTGAGCACGCCAATCTTGACAACACCATCGGAGACCTGCCCGTAGGCAGCGCCAGCAGACACCATCGCTGCTGTCAGAATTGCAGTTCGAAGAAGTTTCATTTTTTCCTCCCGTTTATCAGGCGCCATTCGCGGTGCCTGTCCTAAACACCCAGATATTCGTGCAGAGTCTCGAGTTTCTTATCCAGTTCGGTATTGGCGAACTGTTCCACGACCTTGCCGTGTTCCATAATGTAGTAACGGTCCGCGACGGTGGATGCGAAGCGGAAGTTCTGCTCGACAAGCAGGATGGTGAAGCCCTGCTCTTTCAGCTTGCGGATCGTATTTCCGATCTGCTGAATGATGACTGGCGCGAGCCCCTCGGTAGGCTCGTCGAGCAGCAAGAGCCGTGCGCCCGTGCGCAGGATGCGGCCGATCGCCAGCATCTGCTGTTCTCCGCCGGACAGCTTCGTGCCCTGGCTTCTCAGCCGCTCGCGCAGATTCGGAAACAGCTCGAAGATCTGCTCGCGCGTGAGCCCGCCCGGCCGCACCTGCGGCGGCAGCATCAGATTTTCCTCGACATCGAGCGACGCGAAGATACCGCGCTCTTCCGGACAAAAAGCGAGGCCCGCCCGCGCGATCGTGTCTGAAGTCAGGTTGATAAGCTCCCGCGCCTCGAACTTCACGGAGCCCGTGCGTTTGCCGACGATCCCCATGATCGATTTCAGCGTCGTGGTTTTGCCAGCACCATTGCGGCCCAGAAGCGTGACCACCTCTCCGGTCTTCACATGGAAGGTCACGCCATGGAGAATATGGGACTCGCCATACCACGCGTGGAGGTCTTCGATTTGCAGCAAGGTGTCCTGGGTGCGATCAAGCATGGCCGGTCCCCATGTATGCTTCGCGCACCTCCGGATTGTTCGAAACCGTATTGTAATCGCCCTCCGCCAGCACGCAGCCGCGCGCAAGCACGGTGATCCTGTCCGAAAGGTTGGCGACCACGCTCAGGTTGTGTTCAACCATCAGAACCGTGCGGTTCGCAGCCACTGCCTTGATCAGCGAAGCGATGCGATCGATATCCTCGTGCCCCATGCCGGCCGTGGGCTCGTCGAGCAAGAGCATTTCCGGATCGAGTGCGAGCGTGGTCGCAATTTCCAATGCGCGCTTGCGGCCATAGGGGAGCTCGACGGCAAGCACGTTCTCGAACTCGGACAAGCCCACGTCATGGATCAGCGAGCGGGCGCGATCATTGTAGACATTGAGCACTGAAGCGGGACGCCAGAAGTCGAACGAACCGCCGCGCTTGCGTTGCAGGGCGATGCGCACGTTTTCGAGCACGGTGAGATGCGGGAACACCGCCGAAATCTGAAACGACCGGACAATCCCGAGCCGCGCGATCTCGGCAGAACGAAGCTCGGTGATATCCCTGCCCTTGTACCGGATGCTGCCGCGTGTCGGCGTCAGAAACTTCGTGAGCAGATTGAAGCACGTCGTCTTACCCGCGCCGTTCGGACCGATCACCGCATGAATGGTCCCGCGCTCCACTTTCAAGTTTACGTCGCTCACGGCGACGAAGCCCGCAAACTCCTTCGTGAGATTCTCGGTCTCGAGAATGTATTGTTCAGTCATACACAACCAGCCGAGCTTTCGTACTTTCCACCGCCTCGCAGAACGCAGCACACTGGTATTTCGGTGTTCCGTCAAGTCGAGCGCGTACATTCGCGAGAAGCCGCACAATATTTCAGCGCCCAAGTACCCAGCGATGAGGTTGCATTGCCCACGAAGCCGATACTCTCGCCATTGCTATTGTCCACTGCTCGTCAGCCAATGCGCACGCAGCTTGCCGACGATACCTGTTGGAAAAAAAGTACACACTGAGGATGAACAATATGCCCAGCCAAAGTAGCCAGCGATCAGCGGAGAGAAGCGCCGACAGAAAAGGTATACTGGCCGCCGCCTCGCCGATTTTGCCCATTACAACCGGCAAATAGTTCTCTGTGATGATCATTAGCATCACTCCGATCATCGCCCCATACGTCGTACCCATCCCGCCAATGACGACCATCAGCAACACGTCGATCATGATCGCGAAGGAAAGCGTCGTATCCGGCCCGGTGTAGCGCAGCCAAAGTGCCAACAATACGCCGGCGAGCGCCGCCATGATCGCCGAGATCACACTTGCGATAGAGCGATAAACGACCACCGGATACCCCAGAGCCTCAGCTCTGAAATCGTTTTCGCGGATCGCTTGCAACTCCCTTCAGAAATGGCGAGTTAACAACTCGCAGCAACACGAGAATGGCAGCAAGCGCTGCAAAGAACACAACATAGTAGGTGATCACGCGTCCGTTCAGCACCGTGCCAAATATGGTCGTTTAGCCCGGGAACGACGCTTGTCGGATTTTCCGACTTCCCGGCGTTCTCAAAAGCGGCCGAAATCTCAGTGACGTCGCAAGGACAGCTTTTTGCGCGGCTTGATTGCGATGGCATCGGGCTGCAGCTGGGTTGGGCCGTTTGCCCGATTTACAGCGGACCGCAGTCTCCTGCGAGAGACGCCGTAGCGTGAAACTTTTTTTGCAGGGACTATTTCGGGGCGACCAACAACTTAGAAGTTGTTAGAAAAGCCAATAGTTTCAATGCCCATTCCGACAAAACTGTGCTTCCGGTGGGTTTGTCTAGTATGACGAAAATTCAGTTTGTCGGACTGACGAGTCTATCTCTCAGGCTTTCCAAATCTCCTTCGCCGTATTGACGCAAAGCTTCAACTTCGCGCGCTCGTCGGCCTCGGTCACGGGATTGCCCGCCACCGTCGAGGCAAAGCCGCACTGCGGGCTAATCGCGAGCCGATCTAGGTCGATGTGTTTCGCCGCTTCGTCAACGCGACGCTTGAGATCGTCAGGATTCTCCAATTGCGGCGCCTTGCTTGTCACAAGGCCGAGCACGACGCCGACGCCCTTCGGAACGAAACGTAGTGGCGAGAAGTCGCCCGCACGCGCCGTATCGAACTCAAGCAGGAAGTGATTGATCTTCGCGCGGCTGAAGAAGCGCTCTGCAATGTCCTCGTAGCCACCGGCGGCGAGGTAATGGCCCTTGAGATTTCCACGGCACATGTGGACGCCAACGCGCACGCTGCCCGGCAGCACTGAAACCGCCTCGTTGATCGCGTCGATATAAAGATCGACGAGATTGTCGGGGTCCTGCCCTACCGATTTCACCTTGGCGCGAATCGCCGGATCGCAGAGCATGGCTATTGCGACCTCATCAAGTTGCACGTACTCGCAGCCTGACTTCGCCAGATCGGCGATCTCTTCCTGAAACACTTTCCCGAGATCGCGGAAGAAGTTCATCGCGTCCGGATAAATCTTCTTGTCAGCAAAGTCGCTGCAACGGTAAAAGTGCATGGTCGAAGGTGCTGGGATCGTCACCTTCGGCGTGAGCTTGGTGTTCGCCTTTACGAAATCGAACTCGTCCACGGCGAGCGGCTGCAGGCGCTTGATCTTCTTGCTCGCGTAGGGAGCGGTGAACTCGTATTCGTGGCCGGTATCATCGCGGAAGGTGAAAACTGCGCCCTTGATGTCGAAACCTTCCGTGCGTTCGACAAAGCGGCTCCAGTACGATCCACGGCGAAACTCGCCGTCGTTTACGACTTCAAGCCCGGTGCTTTCCTGCAGCTTGAGCACGTCGCGAATGCAGTCATCCTGAATCTTCGCGAACTTGGCGTCATCAATCGACCCGTTATGGTGCTGCTTGAACGCTTGCCGCAGCGCCGGTGGGCGCAACAAGCTGCCGACGTGATCGGCACGGAAAGGCGGACGGCCTGACGCAAGAGCCATTGGCGTTACTCCCCGACTACCGGCTTTGCACCGGATTCTATAGATCAATAGATAGATCGAAATCCCGCGGCATGTCAAAACCCCCTCCAACGATCACGTCGAGGACCTGAGAGATGAACACCCGCCGTAAGCCGGAGTTGCGGATTGTGGGTACTGCACCGCAAACGTCGGGAACGAACCAACGGCGCCGACAGAGTGAGATTCTCGACGCGGCCGCGAAAGTATTCGCCCAGCGCGGCTACTACGGTGCGAGCACGCAAGACATCGCCGATATTCTCGGCATCAAGCAGGCAAGCCTCTACTATTACTTCCCGTCCAAGGAGATCGCCTTAGAGCGTGTCTGCATGAAGGGGGTCGAGGGCTTCTTCGAAGCAGCGACCGAAGTGGCAGCTCAGAAAACGACTGCCTCCCAGAAAATTCGAGGCTTGGTTCAAGCTCACCTTGCGCCCCTACTCGACCGCGCTGATTTTGTTAGGACTTTCCTGAACGAACGCCATTATCTGCCGCCGGCCTCCCGCAAGAAGGTAGGAAGGCTTTCGCGAGCTTACGAGAAGGTGATCGAGAAAGTTCTCTCTGAAGGCGTGAAAAGCGGCGAGTTTCGTAAGGACGCAGACCCTCGGCTGATGACACTTGCGATGCTCGGCATGTGTAAATCCGTCGCGCAATGGTTGGGCAAGGACGACGTCTATCAGGTCCCAGAGGTGGCCGAGGAGTACGCCCACATCCTGCTTGGCGGCATTTCCAAACGCAGCGACTAACGCAGCGCACCCAAAACTGACCGTTGCGTTTTCAATTGATCTATAGAATCATCCTGCAACGCCACTCGATCACAAAAGGGCCAGCCAATGGCCGTATCGCAGGGATGGACGCCAGAACTGTTGCGCCAAAAAACGGCGCCTGCGCTCCTTTGCGAGCGCGCCAGATCGTCACCTAATGCAGTCGCGCTGCGGTCCAAGGACCTCGGCATTTATCGTGAGCGGACGTGGCACGACTACGCGCTTCTCGTTGCCCGCACGGCGAAGGCATTTGAAGCACTTGGACTGAAAGCCGGCGAACGCGTCGCGATCATGGGTGACGCCTGCGAAGAGTGGATAGTCTGCGATCTCGCCGCGCAGTCACTTGGAGCGGTCGTATTCGGAATCTATCCGACAGCCTCGCCCAGCGAGACCGAATATCAGATGCAGGACGGCGGAGCTGTCTTGTTCGTCGCGGAAGACCAGGAGTACGTGGACCGCATTCTGCCTCTTGCCGATAAACTTCCGAAACTGCGCAACATCGTCGTCATCGACGACTCCGCGCTGTTCGCATATCGTCACGAAAAGTTATCTAGCTATCGCGCTTTGCTGGAAAAAGGTGCGGCTGCCGACCTCGAATGGCTAGAATCGAAGGCCGCCAACGTTTCTCCCGAGGCTCCGGCATTCATCGTTTACACCTCCGGGACAACCGGGAATCCGAAGGGGGCGCTGATCACGCACGGTAAACATCTCGCCGGCACCCACAACATCGTCACACATTATCCCATCCTCGCAGAGAAATCGCTTCGCACGGTCATCTATTTGCCCGTCTGCCACGTACTTGGCCGCGACGTCGCCGTTACCTTGCCGTTGATCTCTGAACTGGTTCCGCACTTTGGCGAAGACGTAAACGACATTGGAACGACGATGTTCGAGGTCGCGCCTCAGGTGCTGTTCACTGTGCCACGCTACCTGCAAAAATTTGCGTCCACGATTCTTGTCAATATCGGAACGTCCTCGCCTGCGAAGCGCGCGGCTTACAAGATGGCCATGCGGCTCGCACGCGAGCATGTGAAGCGGCTCTACGAGAACAGAACGAATGCGTATCAGGTGGCGCTCTATCGCGCCGCATGGGCGACCGTTTTCAGACCGATCCTAAACAAGCTCGGCTTCGACAAGCTTGAGCTGGTTCTTTCCGGCGGCGCGCCGCTACCGGCCGACACGATGGCGCTCTGGCACATGTTCGGCGTCAATGTCTGCGAAATGTACGGCCAGACCGAAACCGCCGGCGCCATTATATCCGGGCAGCGCGGTCCCTTCCCGCGCCCGGGCGACGTCGGCACTGTTCCGGTTGGCTGGAAAGCGAAGTTCGGCAAGGACAACGAAATCCTCGTCCACGGTGTCGATTTGTTCGAGGGCTATTGGCAGAATGAAGAAGCGACAAAGTCCGTCTTGCAGGAAGACGGCTGGCTCAAGACCGGCGACGTGGGCGAGATTCGAAACGGTCAATTGCGCTTAATCGACCGCGCTCGCGATTTCATTGTCACGTCAGGCGGGAAAACGATTTCGCCCGCTTACGTCGAGAACATTCTTCGCGCATCACCTTTCATCGCGGAGGCTGTCGTATTCGGGCACGGCAAGAAATATCTGGTCGCGCTTATAGAAATCGATTTCGAAACCGCCGCCGACTGGGCACGCACGAACAACGTCGCCTATACCGGATTCACCAATCTTGCGACGAACGCCGCACTCGAAAAGCAAGTTCGAAAAGAGATAGAAAAAGCGAACGAGCAAGTCGCGCGTGTCGAACAGATTAAAGCGTTCCGAATACTACCGAAGGAACTCGACCCCGAAGAAGAAGGCGAGCCCGTGACGCCTACAAGAAAAGTGAAGCGCAATCTGATGTACGAGCGTTTCAGGACGCTTGTTGATGCCATGTACGACGACGCCGAGGAACGCCTTCTCGCTGCTGCGAGCGGCGGTCTCGCACAATGAGTAAGAACCAAGGGAGGAAGGAAATGCTGAAACGTAACCTGATGGTCGCTGCAGTACTTGCCGGACTGACCGGTGCCGCCGCTGCACAAGACGCCTACAACGTCGGTCTCACCGGCGCCCTCACCGGCCCTGCGGCTGGCACGTATGCCCCAGCCGTCGACGGCCTGCGCATATACATCGACAAGGTGAATGCAGCTGGCGGCGTCAACGGCAAGAAAGTCAATCTGATTTTGTTGGATGACTCCGCACAGCCGGCGAAGGCGGCGGCCAACGCAACTCGTCTGGTGAACGACGACAAAGTTGTATTGCTGCTGAACGCAAGCTTATCCTCGACGTTTGCGCCGACCATCGCAGAGTCACAGAAGGGCAATGTACCGTTGATCTTCGCGAGTTCCGTCTGCCCGAAAGACGTCTATCCGCCGGCAAACGCGCTTCAATTCTGCACCACGGCCTTCGCGGCAAACTATGACAGCCGCGCGGTGCTCGACTTTGTAAAGGCCACCGCGAAAGAACCGGTGAAGCTGGGTCTCTCTGCGATGGCGATTCCGATTTCGCGTGGTGAAATCGACTACGCGGAGGAGCTTTCCAAAACTCTCGGCATGACGCCGGTTTCAAAACAGATCATTCCGCCGCCGACCCCGGACTACACGCCTTTCGCGACATTGATCAAAGATGCTGGAGCAAACTGGGTCTACTCTTGGGCACCGTGGGTGACGCAGGTCCGCACGCTGGAAGGCCTCCGCCGCCTTGGCTGGACCGGCGACTATATCGCGTGGGCACATCTTGAAGCCGAGAACGAACTTGCGCGTCTGAAAGACGGCAAGCTCTATGTTGTCGGCGCGAATGCGCTGTTCCAAGAGGACTTGCCCATTCACAAGGAAATTGCCGCAGCTGCAAAAGCCGCAAACTCGCAATATCCAGTAAACCAGATGGCAGAGGGCTGGATCGCCGGCATGGTGATCGAAGCTGCCTTAAAGGCTGCAGGCTGGCCCGCGAACACGGACAAGGTCACCGCTTCGCTTTCGAATCTCAAGGTCGATCTCAAGGGGTTGCGCGGGGGCGAACTGCAATGGACGAAGGACAATCACTTTCGCACCAAGCAGTACTATCGTGTCTATCGCTTCGACGAAGCGAAAGGCGCAATCGTGCGCGTGCGCGACTGGCAAGCCTTCGACGTAAAGTAACGCACTGAACGCAAAACGATTGCCGGGGCTTCAAACGCTTGAGCCCCGGCAATCATTTAGCAGCATTCGGGAGAGAAGTTTGCAGCTTGCGATCAACATTGCCGTGCTTACCGCGATCTATGCGCTGATCGCCTGCGGCTACGTTCTCATTTATCGCGTTAGCCGCGTGCTGAATCTCGCGCACGGCGAGTTGATGATGCTCTCCGCATACCTTCTAATTACGACTGCGTCGCTTTTCTCCAAGACGCCATTCATCGCTCTCGGTGCCGCCATATTCCTGAGCCTCTGCGTTGGTGTTCTCGTTTATCTATTTCTGATGCGCCGCATGACCGGCGAGATGGTTCTCGCAGCTGTTCTGACGACGGTGGCTTTGGGCGTACTCCTGCGAGGCCTCGTCGTGCTCATCTGGTCCGCGCAGCAGCAAAATCCTGCGCAGGCACTCGGCTGGGTGAACCATTCGCTCCCCGTATTTGGTGGGCGCATTTCGGCAGCGGGCGCAGCGCTTATAGCTACGACGGCACTCGTCTATGTCGGGCTCTTCCTGTTTCTGCGCTTCAGCCGGTACGGCATACGCATGCGCGCGGCCGGCCAGAACCCTCTGCTGGCGGCACAGCGGGGCATCTCGTTGCATGTGATCTACGCGCTCGCGTGGGGTCTCTCCACGCTGACCGGCGCACTGGCAGGAATTTTGATTTCGCTCGATAGCGGTCTCGACAGCACGATGGTGCTGATCGGATTAAAGGCTTTCCCGGCAGCACTCGTCGGCGGCCTTGATAGTCTTGTCGGCGCCCTGCTCGGTTCTCTGATCATCGCTGCCGCTGAAGTGCTGATGATCTACTACGTCGATGCGCTCCTGTCTGACGTCGTACCCTTCCTTGTTCTTATCCTGATGCTGGTCTTCCGTCCTTGGGGCCTATTCGGCACACGCGAGGAGCTGGATCGTGTCTAGCCGCGAACCGCGTGCAAGCGGCTATTTTCGGTCGAGCTACGCGCAAGGCCTTCGTCTCCTCGAAACGCGGACGCAATGGACGGCGCTGGTACTTTTCCTCACCGCGCTCGGCATCTTTCCGTTTACCGCAACGTCATTTCAACTCGACCTCGCCTGTCAGGTGTTTCTCGCGGCCATCGGCGCAATCGCTCTCATGCTGCTCACCGGCTATGCTGGACAGGTTTCGCTCGGTCATGCGGGCTTAATTGCAGCAGGCGCATTCACTGCCGGTATTCTCTTCAAAGAGTTTGGCGCGAAATTCTGGATCACCATTCCCGCTGCAGCCGTCGTTGGCGCGCTGATCGGTTTGATTTTCGGTCTTCCATCGCTGCGGCTGCGCGGGCTTTATCTCGCAGTTTCGACGCTCGCGTTGCACTTCATCGTCGTCTATCTCGGCGGCGAGTATGAAACCAAGCGCGGATTTTCGACCGGCATCCTGATTGATGCACCTCGCGTCGGCGATTTTATCATTCGCGACCGAAAGATTTGGTACTTCGTGTTGCTCTCGTTTGCCGCCGCAGCTCTGCTGATCTCCCTAAATCTATTGCGAAGCCGGACAGGCCGCGCTTGGGCTGCTATCCGTTCGCATGAAACAATTGCGGAAGCGCTCGGAATTGGCGTACCCGCGCATAAGCTACTCGCCTTCGTAATTTCTTCGTCGATGACCGCCGTTGCAGGTGCGCTGTTCGGTTATTATCGGGGCTTCGTTTCAGTCGAGGCATTTTCGCTCTTCCTATCGATTCAGTACGTCGCAATGATCATCATCGGCGGCATGGGATCGCTTCTCGGCGCCATACTAGGTGCGGTCTTCGTCACGCTTCTTCCTTACGTGATTGAGTACGCGGTAGCGCAATTACCGAACGCCCGAAGTTACGCCGGGATGCTGGCCGCATTCAATTACGCCGCATTCGGCGTCGTGATGATCCTGTTTCTCATATTCGAGCCGCAAGGTCTCGTCGGCATCTGGCGTCGCGTTCAGAACTATTTCCTCCTATGGCCTTTCAAGCAGAAGCCGCTGGGCGGAGGCCGAAAATGAACCCGCTCCTGCGCGTCGAAAAACTCGAGGTTGTTTATGGCCGCGCGATTACGTCGATACAGGGAATTTCGCTCGAAGCGCACAAGGGCGAGATTGTCGCTCTTCTCGGGACGAATGGAGCTGGCAAATCGACGACGCTGCGTGCCATCTCCGGCTTCCTCGGTCTCGACGACGCGCGAGTCACCGAAGGCGCGATCCACTTCAAAGACAATTCGCTTGCTAACCGTCCGCCGTATCTGATTACAAAACTGGGTATCGTCCTTGTGCCGGAGCGTGACAAAGTTTTTCCAAACCTTTCGGTCGTGGAAAACCTGTCTGCCCCTGTCGCCACGGCTGGTGCTAACCGAAAACGGCTTGAGGAAATGGCGTTCACCTTTTTCCCGAAGCTTGCCGAACTGCGGGGACGCACGGCTGGCCTGCTCTCTGGCGGCGAACGGCAAATGCTTGCACTTGCATCGGCACTCGTTTGCGGTCCAGAACTGCTCCTGGTCGATGAACTCTCTTTGGGCCTTGCGCCTGTCGTCGTGGAAGACCTTGCGCAGCGGCTCGTCGAAATCCGCGACAAACTCGGCATTACGATCTTGCTCGTCGAGCAGAACGCGACGGTCGCGCTCTCAATTGCCGACCGAGGGTACGTGCTGGAGAACGGTCGCGTAGTTCTTGATGGCGACGCCGCGCGTCTCAAGAGTCATGGCGATATTCAGGAGTTTTATCTCGGCGGCGCCGGTGAGCGGCGCTCTTATCGCGACGTGAAACAGTATCGCAGAAGCCGGAGATGGTATGGTTGAGTTGGAAATTGAAAAGCTCACGCTTCGCTTCGGCGGACTCACAGTTCTAAGCGGCGTTTCTTTCGCCGTCGAGAAGGCCGAACTGTTTGCGTTGATCGGGCCGAACGGCGCGGGCAAAACGAGCGTGCTGAATTGCGTCAGCGGCCTCTATCCCGGCGAAGGTACGATCCGATTTCGCGGGCAAAACATCTCTGGCTTGAGCGCGCACAACGTTGCACGCCTCGGCATCGCTCGCACATTCCAACACGGAGAACTATTTCCTCACATGACGGTAGCGGAAAACCTACTGACCGGACGCCATGCTCGCATCCGTACGAACCCATTGAAGGAAATGTTTTTCTCCGACTCGGTCCGCCGCGAGGAAGTTGCGCATCGAGAAGCTGTCGAAAAAATCATCGATTTCGTCGAGCTGGAGCGCTACCGCAATACGCAGGTGGCGAACCTACCATTCGGCACGCAGAAAATTGTTGGTTTTGCGCGCGCGCTCGCTATGGAACCTGCGATCCTGTTGTTGGACGAGCCCTCCGCCGGCCTGAATCGCGACGAGCGCGAAGACCTCGCCCGCTTCATCCTGCGCATCAAGCACGAACTCGGCATTGCGATGATCTGGATTGAGCACGATATGCAGATGGTCGCCGACCTCGCCGACCGATTGCATGTTTTGGAGTATGGCCGAAGTGTTACCGATGGGCCACCGCAACAAGTCTTGAAAGACCCGCGCGTGATCGCGGCCTATCTCGGTTCTTCGGGCGGCTCGTAGCGAACCGCACTTCACCACACCCGCCAATAGCCTTGTTGGAAAACTTTGTCGGAATGAATTCCGACGACAGCGCCAACGTATTGAAAATATTGGCGACCCCGGCAGGAATCGAACCTGCGACCAACAGCTTAGAAGTTGTTAGAAAAGCTAGCAATTTCAACGGCCATGCCGACAAAATTCCCCTTTCCGCGGCATTGTCTAATAAGACGAAGTTTCAGTTTGTCGGAATGAAATTGAAGGGGTTGTCTCTCAAGAACAAGCTCTGTGAGCCAACAGCCGATCCGCAGTGCTCTCGTTCATCGCAAGCCTAACATTTTTTAGTACAGCTACTCGAGTCAATGCTTTGACATCTACGTCATGCGGCTGCGGTGCCAACGGATCTACGAAGAATAGAAGCGTCTGCACCCTGCCCTCGACGATCAGGGAGCCCATTTGCAAATCGCCGCCCTGTGGACCGCTGACCAGCCGGTTGATTCTCAACGACGGACAACGCTGCTCAACGACCCTTCCTGTGTTCTCAGTCGAATAAATTTCAAACTGCCTGACCGCACTTTCGTTACGCTGCACCCATCCTGCGAGCCTGTCCTTGCAGGACTCATGCGCAACAAGACCTAAACCGGGCCTAACTATAGCCGCGTCACTTGAACCGTCGGCCAGCGACCATTCTCGAACTTCTTTTGAAACTATCCAATCCTTTGTCTTTTGCGAGAAACTAAGGAAGTGAGGAGTCTTCAGGTGATTCTGGAAATCTTCTGCACGATCGTATAGTTCATAAAGAAAGACTTGCTCGCAATTTTGGTCAAAGCTGACATCAAATCGCCTGCAGCCATGAGAATGTGTGAGTGACGTTACCCCTTGCTGCCGAACGACCAGTTGGAAAGAGTCGGCATATTCCGGCTTGACGACAAAGAGTACTGTTACAACATGCATTTCAGTTCACTGATTCTTGACTAGTCAATTTTTCCCAAGCCGAAATAAGGAAATCGTCGTTGCCAAAATTTCCTGACTTCAGTGCAATCGCGAGTTCTGGAGTGTGAGCGGAATACATCCACGGCACACCGGGAGCGATCTCAGGACCAACCTGAAGCGCCTTTAGCGAAGTTGCCTGAATCACCGCACCCGAGGTCTCGCCCCCCGCAATGATCAATCTGTCGAAGCCGTTGGCGATCAGGAATTTGGCAATCCCGCCGAGCGCGTTCTCAACGACCCGCGATGCTCGTGATTCGCCCAGAATGCGCTTCACCAATTCAACCTGCTCAGGAGCGTCGCTTGCGTAAATCAATACAGGCTTAATCGCATCTTGCTTGAGTGCCCAGGCACATGCCTCATCGATCGTCGACGGGTTTCTGTCCAACTCAACTGCGTCTAGTTTCCGTGTCGGAAAGCCCGCTGCTATCGCTTTCACAATCTGCCCGCGTGTGGCGACCGAACATGAGCCTGCCAGAATTGCCGAGCGCCCTCGCGAACGATAGCGAAATCGATTCGCGCGCGAAATTGTCTGTAGTCCAAGGCGCCGGTAAATCCCCGGCAAGCCGATTGCAATTCCAGACCCTCCGACGAGCAAAGGTCGCATCTCGTTGGCCTCCACGAGACTAACGAGGTGCTCGTTGGCGATCGCGTCCGCGATGAAATAAGAGACCCCTGCAACATCTCCGGCGGCGAGCGACTCCCTAATACTGCCTGCCCCCTCTGTAACTTTATCCAAGCTTAGTAGTCCGACGTTTGCCCTGGTCTGCGCGCTCATTAGGCGGACGAGCGAAGAGTCCCGCATCGGCGTCAACGGATGATCCTTCATAGGACTTTCGTGCAGCAGTTGCTGACCGACAAAGAGATATCCCTTGAATACCGTGCGGCCGTTCTCTGGGAACGCGGGGCAGACGATTGTGGAACCTGCTCCAAGCCGGAGCCTCAATGCATCCGCTACGGGACCGATATTCCCGTTTGCAGTAGAATCGAACGTTGAGCATATCTTCAGCAGAACTTGTCGCGCTCCGGCGGCGAGCAACTTTTCGCAGGCATCGAGCGACAACTTTACCGCTTCCTCAACAGGCGCGGTCCGGGTCTTCAGCGCCGCAACGACGACGTCTGATTCCTGGTATTGGTGAAAGCTTTCCGTATTCGCGACGACCTGGGTGACACTCAGTCCACCTTGCGAAAGCGTGAGGGCGACGTCGCTTGCGCCGGTCATGTCGTCCGCTATGACGCCGAGGATCATGGGCCACTCAGCGAGAAAGCCAGACAAGCGCCATCGGCACGGCTTCGACGTAGGTAACGATGATCAGTACTGCGATGGCGATCACAAACATGGGGGGTAGCTGGCGTGAGACAGAGATAATGCCGACGTTTGCAAGTTTTGCGGCCACGAACAACGTGCCGCCAACCGGCGGGGTATAAAGCCCAATTGCAAGATTGAAAGTCATTATCAATCCAAGATGGACCGGATCAATTCCAAAGGCCTTCGCGGTTGGGATGAAAAGCGGCGCCGTAAGGATAAGTGCTGGCAGCGGCTCCAGAAATATCCCGATCAGGATCAGGGCGATGTTCAACAGCAGAAGGAAGACCCAGCGCGAACCGGCAATCTCCGAGATTACTTGCGTTAACTGAGCGGGTATCTGCTCGATCGTAATGAGCCAAGCTAAGGCAGCGGTCGCTCCGATGACGACCATGACGACGGCGCTCGTGATAAAGGAATGAAGAATGATGGCAGGTAGCTGGATCAGCTGGACCTCCCGATAGATAAGCAGGCCCGTCACCAAGCCATACACGACCGCGACGGCGGCCGCTTCCGTCGGCGTGAAAATGCCTGAATAGATTCCACCAAGAATGATCACGGGCGCGAGCAGCGCCGGGCCGCTATCGAGTAGAGCTGCAACAATCTCATTGCGGCGAGGAGTCTGGCCGCCGAGATCGCAGCCCAGTTGGCGGCCCTTGTAGATGCAAAGGCCAATCAATCCGACTGCGAAAAGGAGCCCGGGCACAATTCCAGATAGGAACAGGTCTTTGACGGAGACATTTCCCACGAAGCCGTAAACGAGCAGCGGTATAGAAGGCGGAATCAGAATTCCCAGCGTCCCCGACGTCGCGACCAATGCCGCCGAGTAAGACGCTGGGTATCCATTGTTCTTCATTGCCGGAATCATGACTGATCCGACCGCAGCCGAGTCAGCAATTGCGGAACCTGAAATCGCACCAAATGCGGTGGACGATGAAACGGTAACAACGCCCAGCCCGCCGGGCAGAAAGCCCAACAAGACCCTCGCGAGCTCAATCAACCTCCGGCCGATGCCGCCGCTGCTGATCAATTCTCCAGCGAGGATAAACAATGGAATCGCCGCAAGATGGAGCGGCTCAACACCGCCGAGAAAAGTTATGAATATGGATTCCAGCGGATAAGACCGAGCAAAAAAACCGATTGCTGCGATCGTAGTTAATAGCAACGACCACACCAGCGGCATGCTCAGTAGGGCGAGAGCGAAGAAGACGGCGGTGATAAAAGCGAGGACCATTGCCTACTCGCTGTGAAGCCCGGCATCTGAAACACCGGATGCCAGAAGTACTGTCTCGTATAGTACGAAGATCATCGTCAGCAGCGCGCCGACAGGCATCGCTAAGTACTGCAGGCCAACCGGCCAGTACAGGACGCTCATCTGCTGTTCCATTGTACTCGAAACGATCAGTAGCCCCTTCCACACCAGTAGTGCGAGCAGCAAGATGATCGCCAGTCTCGTTGCCAAGTCACCGACGCGCCTTATCGGACCAGGCAGTATCGACACGAGTTCGACTATTCGCATGTGCAACCCGCGGCGGGCAGCCGCAGCACAGCCGAAGAACGTTGCCCAAACCAGTACAAATTCGCCGAACTCGGTGTTCCACGCTATGTCCGCGTCGAGAACCGCTCGCGAAACTACATTCACGAACATTACCGTAATCAGGAATACTGCCAGCAGGACAAGCACCATATCGATGGCGTCGCCGAGAGCCTGAAGGAGGAAAGGCTCTCGGCGCGTTGGTCGATAGAAGAAGCGCGGCTGATTCACTTGGACTATCAGGATCTGACTGGCATCGATTTCCGGATCGTCTCGGCCGACGAGAGCATTTCATCGACTTCTTTGGCGCCAAACCGTTCGCGCGCCTTGTCGTACACGCTGTTCACCGCGTTCCGAAACGGTTCGATGTTCGGACGGGCTACTTTGGCGCCCTTCGAAGACATCTCCGACAACTGTTTGTCTTCGTCGGTACGCACAAGCTGACGTGAGAACGCAGCGGCGGATGTAGCGGCCTTTGATACCGCTTCACGCTCTTTCTCCGAGAGTTTCTGCCAAGTCTTTTCCGATACCGCCATTGGCAGCGGCGAGTATACGTGCCGCGTGAGCGTAATGTGCGGAGCGACTTCGTAGAAGCGAAGTGAGTAGATAGTGTCGGTCGGGTTCTCCTGACCGATCACGGTACCCTGCTGGATTGCAAGGTACACTTCGGTCACCGGTAGAACGATGGGCACGAAGCCGATCGACTCAACGATCCACCGGATCATGTCGTTCGGAAATACGCGCATCCGCTTTCCGCGAGCGTCGGCAGGGCTCCCAAGCGCCTCTTTGGTCGTGAATGACCGGAAGCCCGCCTCCCAGGTCGAAAGCATGCGCAGGCCATAGGACGGCATTTTTCCGAACTCCCGCTTCAGCCACTCGGAGTCGTCGTACAGTTTCCATCCCTGTTCGTAGCTGTCGACTAGGAACGGCATGGCCGTTAAGTTGAGATTTCTATGAATCGGTGCGTAGCTGCCTGTTGCGCTAACCGTGAAGTCCAGACCGCCGAGTTGTAACTGCTCAATCGCCTTGGGGTCGTTAGCGAGCTGGCCTGAGTGAAAGACCTGTACCGAGAGCCGCCTGTCGCTGAGTTCAGCGACTTTTTGCGCAAAGTGCTCTGCCGCCTTCTGGCGTGAACCGACAGGTGTGTCGGTGTGGCTAAAGCGAAGCACTGTCGCCTGCTGCGCGCTCGAACGCGATATGAATGGGGCGCTCAGCGCAGCAGCGCTTGCGCTCGTAAGAAAAGTACGGCGGTTAAACGTCATTTGCTCCTCCCCTATCAGGCCCCTGCGTTGCACAATTATCTTGTGAACTCGGCTCCGATCAATTACGTATACATTAATGTATCCATAGGTCAATGTCCTCCGTGATTAAGCTGAATCAACACGAACCGCCGAGATTGGCCGCTGTCACAACGATCGGATCGGGATTGAAGCGCCCGGAGTGCGTGTTGACGCACCAATCGGGGTTGATTTTTGTGCCTAGTTGGGATGGCTCGGGCGGCGTATCGATCGTTCGACCCGACGCTCCAACTGTTCAGATTCATGGCGCTCTCCCGTCTGGCGTTGCCTTGAAGCCAAACGGAATCGCTCTTGAACCTGGCGGCAGGTTTCTGCTCGCGCATCTGGGTCTGGAACACGGTGGAATCTACCGGCTCGATTGCGATGGCAGCGTCGAACCGGTGTTGACCGAATTGAGTGGGCGCGTGATTCCGCCGTGCAACTTCGTACTGCTGGATCGCAGCAGTAGAATATGGTTCTCGGTATCTACGACGGTGTCACCGAGATGGAATGATTATCGCGCTGACGCTAGTACAGGCTTTATCGCCGTGCTCGACCGCAGCGGCGCGCGCATTGTCGCCGACGGCTTGGCTTATGCGAACGAGTTCGCGCTAAGCGAAGACGAGCAGTACCTGTATGTGAACGAGACCTTCGGCCGGCGCACTTCTCGCTTTACGGTCGGCACAAATGCCAAGCTGATGAACAGAACGACAGTAGCTGAATACGGCAGGGGGATATTTCCTGATGGAATCGCATTGGACGAAGATCGAGGCCTCTGGATTACCAGCCCGGTCTCAAACTGTGTTCTGCACGTGGATTCGCGCGGACGGCAGACCGTAGTCCTTCACGAGTTTATCTCGAATCACATCGACCAAGCTGAGGACTCTTTTCGCAACGCCAAGTTCAGCCGCGCATATTTCGAGACAACGCCAGCGAATACGCTCCGAAACATCTCTAGTCTTGCGTTCGGCGGATCGGATTTGCGCAGTGCGTATTTGGGGAGCTTGTTGGGCGATGCAGTTCCCAAATTCGAAACTGATATTGCCGGACTCAGGATGCCGCATTTCGACTATCCGCTGGGACGCTTACAGGAAGTAGCGAGATCTACATGAGCAAGAACGTGAAGTTTCGAATTGCGGTGCTGCCCGGAGACGGAATCGGCTGCGAGGTTATGCCCCCTTGTCTGGCTTTGCTCGATCAACTCGCGCGCGAGTCCGGAGAGTTCTCTTTCGACTTTCAGGAGCACCAAGCTGGCGCGTTCGCGTACAAGGAAACCGGCTCCGCCCTTCCCGCGTCTGCGCTTGCGGCGGCACGCAATGCCGACGCCATTCTGCTCGGCGCGATGGGTTGGCCGGACATACGGTATCCCGACGGAACCGAGATAGCGCCGCAGCTCGATCTACGCTTTGAACTCGGGCTCTACGCTGGCGTAAGACCAGTGCGAACTTTTCCCAATGTGCGCCGGATCCTCGCAGATGATCGAGCCGCCAATCTCGACTTCGTCATCATTCGCGAATCGACTGAGGGGCTTTTCGCTTCACGCGGGAAAGGCGTCGTTCGGGACGATCAGGAAGCATCCGACACGATGGTGATTACTCGCGCGGTCTGCGAATCACTGTTCGACATGGCATTCGCGATTGCGCGGGAGAGGAAACGGCGTGGGTCTCCGGGTATCGTTACCTGCGTCGACAAAGCAAACGTCTTTGCGTCGTTCGCTTTTTTTCGGAAAATATTCTTGGAACGCGCTGCGCTGAATCCGGATATTGAGGCGCGGTGCGCTTATGTCGACGCGGTCGCACTATATCTTGTGACCAAGCCCTGGGAGTTCGACGTACTCGTGACCGAGAACATGTTCGGAGATATACTTTCCGACTTGGGGGCCGGCTTAATGGGTGGAATGGGTTTTGCTCCCTCCGCTGACATCGGCGACAGGTACGCAGTGTTTCAGCCCTGCCACGGCACCGCGCCAGACATAACCGGCACAGGCAAGGCAAATCCGATCGCCACCTTTTTGTCCGCTGCAATGATGCTCGATTGGCTCGGCCAAAAGCACGAGCTGAGCGCCATGAACCACGCTGCCAAACGGATACGGGTTGCGATCGACAGTGCTTTTGCTTCCGGGATGAAGCCGTTCGAAATTGGGGGAACGGCAACTACAAAGGACGTGACCGAGACCGTTCTCGGTGCACTTGAAACCGATGCCGTCCAAGCCTGATAAGCAACGCCTCAAACTGGCGGTTTCTGGAACCGGATTCTTCAGCCGCTTCCACTATCGGGCGTGGAAACGGATTCCCGAAATCGATCTTGCCGCGGTCTGCAACAGATCCGTAGAGCGCGCCCAGGACTTTGCGACCGAATTTGGCATTCCGAAGGTGTTTTCGGACTTCGAGACGATGTTAGCAGCCGCGGAGGTAAATTTAGTCGATATCGTAACACCGCCCGAGACGCATCTTGCTTCGATCGCTGCTGCCGCCAAATACCGCGTGAACATAATTTGTCAGAAGCCGTTCTGCGGCAATCTCGAGGAGGCTCAAGAGGCGATCGCAATTGCGGCCGACGCAGGAATAAAGATTGTAGTGCACGAAAACTTTCGTTTTCAACCGTGGTATCACGCGATTAGGAAGTTGCTGGAAGCAGATGTGCTCGGCCGGATTTACCAGGCCCAGTTCCGCTTGCGTCCGGGCGATGGCCAAGGCGATGCGGCATATCTCGATCGTCAACCCTATTTTCAGCGTATGCCGAGATTTCTGATCCATGAAACCGGCATTCATCTAATCGACGTTTTTCGATATCTGTTCGGTGAGGTCGACTCGGTGATCGCGGCCTTGCGCAAGCTGAACTCCGCTATCTCCGGGGAGGACTCGGGAATCGTCATTTTTGACATGACTTCCGGCGCGCGATGCGTTTTTGATGGTAACCGGCTTGCTGATCACGTAGCCGAAAACCGGCGACTGACGATGGGGGAGTTGCTTATCGAGGGATCCAAGGGATCACTGCGTCTCGACGGCGATGGCAACATCTGGATTCGGTCTTTTCTTGCAAATGAGGAGCACAAACATCATTATGAATGGAGCAACGTCGATTTCGGCGGAGATTGCGTTTTTCGTTTTCAACGGCACGTCGTAGACCACCTTTTGCGCGGGGATGTCCTCCACAATTCCGCAGCCGATTACCTGACCAATATTCGCGTTGAGGAAGCCGTCTATGCCTCGAGCAAGCAAGGCTGCCGTATCCCGATCTAAAGCACGGCCGCCACGCGCGGTGCAGCGACCGGCACCGTCGGTCAGCGCCCGCGATGAAGCATATCTGGCCCTTAAGCGCCTGATCATGACCAATCAGATTTCCGCCGGTTCGCAGATTTTGGAATCGGAAGCCGCTGAGCGGCTGGGTATGAGCCGCACACCCGTACGCGAAGCAATGATCCGTCTGGAGCAAGAGGGAATTGTCGAATTGCGCAGCAGGCACGGCATGCGCGTGCTTCCGCTCTCGGCTTCGGATATGCAGGAGATCTACGAGGTTCTCACCGCTCTCGAGAGCACTGCAGCTGCAATCGTCGCATCTCGCGGCCTTAGCGATGAGGAGTTGCAACGTTTACGCGACGCGGTCAACGAAATGGATCGAGCGTTGGCGAAGGACGATCTTCTGCGTTGGAGCCAGGCTGACGAGACTTTTCATCTGCTACTCGTCGATCTGTCAGGTAACAGCCGGATCAGAACGTTTGTGGGTCAGGTCTGGGAACAGTCGAACCGGGCCCGACTTCTTACCTTGCGGCTTCGGCCCAAGCCGGTCGACTCAAATAAGGATCACGCAGCATTGGTTGATGCTATCGCGCGTCGCGACCCGACTACGGCAAAAAAGGTGCACGAAGCGCACCGCAGACGCGCAGGGGCAATGCTGACGGCGCTTCTGGCCGAACACGGATTCAAGCAACTGTGAGCGGGACTGAAGACCAGGCCAGAGAGGCTCTCGTTGGATTCGCAAAGTCACTCTTTGCGAGAGGCTTCACAGTCGGTTCGTCGGGCAATATTTCGGTACGGCTAAAAGACGGATTTCTGGTTACGCCGACCAATAGCTGCTTCGGCGATCTTCACGCCGAGGACATTTCCAAGCTCGGGGCAGACGGAACACACGTGAGCGGAAGGCAGCCTTCGAAAGAATGGGCGATGCATAAGGCGATGCTCGACACCCGGCCAAACGACAACGCCGTCGTCCATCTGCATTCGACTTATGCGACCGCGCTGTCCTGCTTGGATGGACTCGATGAGAACGATTGTATCCCTCCACTGACTCCCTACTTCATCATGAGGGTGGGCAGAGCAAAGCTGCTTCCCTATTTCAGACCCGGATCAAGCGAGATTGCCGCTGCATTGTCCGCTCTGAATGGGCAATACACAGGAGTTCTCCTCGCGAATCACGGTCCAGTCGTATGCGGTGCATCTCTAGCGGACGCAGTATATGCCGCCGAAGAGATGGAAGAAGCCAGCAAGATTGCCATGCTGACAAATCGCTTGGCGGTTCGTTCGCTCTCCGCTGAACAGATCGATGACTTGATCGCAACGTTCGGAAAGCCGTTTCCCCTTAAACGGTAGAACTCGGATCGCGTGGGGGACGGCCTAACTATTTCGCGGGAATTCGAACTGTCGAAAGGTCAACTCCTACCACTATGGTCCCCTCAAACCCTCCTGCCATCGCGGCGCTCTTATAGTCGGCCTCTGTCAATGGACCGTTCGGAATCCTGTATGGACCGTGACGTTGCGCCCCAAGAGACGGTGCCAGATGCGTTAGCATCAGATACTTTATCCCTGCACGCTTTGCCATTGCACCGAGATCGGTAGTCCCGGATTGACGATAGTAGATCGAAGCAGGCATTCCACTAGTGTTATCTGGTGCCATCACCGGGTGCATGGTTGAGTGCACGAGAATATCGGCGCCGCGAGCAAGCCTTTCCACTTGTTCCGAAGTGGACGTCGCACGAGGTGGCGTGACGACGTCGTTGCCGGCATCCCCGCCGATTACGACGCTGCCCGCGGGCGTATCAACACGGTACGAAGCATGCCCTGGAATATGATTGGAGCGAATTGCGCTGACTTTCACCTCTCCCGAGGACCACACGACTTGCACATCGTTCTTCGGCTCGAACGTGATCAGATTTACGATATCAGCGGGGCCGCCTGGTAGCCGCGTCTTGTCCTCAGCAATTCGTTGCGCAATCTCGCCAGACTGAATGAGAGGGTCCCCGATATGCTGAACAAATTTTGAACAGCTAAGTGTATGCCCCAATGGGGATAATGCGTTTACGCTGCAGACAACATCCAACTTGGGGCCGGTAGAGTTGTAGTTCCATCTCAGCTGAGCAATCTCGGAGAATCCCTCAGTATGATCGGAATGCATATGAGTAAAGAATATTGCCTTTAATTGCGCGGGTACTACGCCTACTTGCGACATTCGCAACAGAGAGCCTCGCCCCGCATCAAATTGCAGCTGGACGGCGTTGCAATTGTTTGAGTCATCACCGTATCGAACAAGCGTTCCCGCACCAGCGACACCGTTAAAGATGGGTGGTCCGCTTTGTGTGCCTGTCAGGGTTACAATCAAACATGGCGCGGCTTGCGCAGCTGCTGACAAGCACGCCGTCCAAACCATGCTTGCAACCGCCAAAAGGAAATGTTGACGCATATATATTCTCCCCTGCTT
Source organism: Hyphomicrobiales bacterium (assembly GCA_018335895.1). Classification (GTDB taxonomy): domain Bacteria; phylum Pseudomonadota; class Alphaproteobacteria; order Rhizobiales; family Xanthobacteraceae. Next base: position 28,306 of record JAGXQU010000191.1, read on the forward strand.
GAGACGCGCACATTCAACCGATCACTGTCTAGACTCTAACCGACTCTGGATCGTCCTCTGTCGTGTAGCGACACACTTACGCGGTATGACATCATCCTCCCCCTACCTCACCGAAGCGGAAAAGTCTGGACGCAGCCATTCGCTCCGATTGACCGACTACCACCTAGCTGTAAGCGCTCGTTCCAAAAAAAATATCTCTTGCTACACTGCTCGCTTGGCTTAAGATTCATTCGCGCGTATCCACTGACTAACTTTGCAGTCGCCAAATCCATGCCGCAAAAGATCATTCCTCCTGCAACCGGCCATTCCCAACGGACGTCGACCGAAGACTCGCGCGCTCGAATTGCAGATGAAGTTGAAATGCTTTCCGAAGACTCCGAATCGGCGGGCTCGCTGACACGAGCCGCATACTTGCGCCTTCGACAGGACATTCTCTCGGGCGACTTGCCGCCAGGAAAAAAACTGAGGCTAGGGGATTTAAAAGAGTTGTACGGCATCGGGATCAGTCCGCTTCGGGAGGCGCTGAATCTTCTCACGACATTTGATCTTGTCGAGAGGATTGAGCAACGCGGCTTCCGGGTCGCCAGCGTTGGAAGAGAAGAGTTTAGAGATGTTCTGGAGTTCCGTTGCTGGCTGGAAGACCGGATGTTGCGGGAGGCCATTGTTCGCGGAGACGCGTCCTGGGAGGAAGCCGTTCTTCTTGCCGGCCATCGCCTCGCTCGCGCGCCCCGGGGCAATGCCAAAGACTCCTCCGTATCCACACGATGGGAAGCGCTTCATAAGGCATTTCATCTTTCACTGGTTTCCGCCTGTGGCTCGCCTTTGATGTTGCGTACGTGGCATCAGCTTTATGACCTCAATATCCGCTATCGCCGGCTGGCCGCCCCGGAGGCTTATCCCGCGCGCGACATCAATGCCGAGCATAAATCAATCCTGGAAGCAGTCCTCTCGCGCGATGCTGACGCTGCGGTTGCCGTTTTGCTCGACCATTACCGAACGACTGGAAAGTATCTTTCAACACAGCTCAATACCTAATTTCTCCGACTATCCTGACTAGCGCGGTCGCTCACATTCTTGACGTTCATTGTCAATCTGCTTCCCTACTCTTTGGGTTCTGGCGCGAGGACGAAGTCGAACTCAACTCGTGAATACGGTGTTGGCAGAGTGTCTCTAATCTGCAGTTCCGCCGGCAGTTCCTGTCTGCTCTCACTACTCTCATAGTTTACGCAAAGCGCTGTTCTTACGCCGAACACGGCATCCACTTCGATATAGGGATCATCACTCGGAAATATCTCCGTCACGAGTGTTCGAAATCCCGGCGCGGAAATGATGAAGTGAATATGGGACGGCCGCCATGGCGTGCGGCCTGTCGAACGCAGAAGCTCTCCTACTGGGCCATCGTCCGGAACCGTGTAAGGAGCAGGCCGGATCGTACTGAACAGATATCGTCCGTCATCGCGGCAAGCGAGGCGACCGCGAAGGTTATAGTCCCGCTGCGAAGCATCCTGGTTCGAATACAATCCATTGTCTGCCGTTTGCCAGATTTCCATTGAGGCAGCCAACGGCTCTCCGGAGACGCTGCGAACGGTTCCGGAGAAAACGACGGCTTCTCCTTGATTGTCCCGTATAAAGTCTCCGCCGAACGGAATTTCGGGGGCTCCTAGAATATGGAAGGGACCGAGAACGCTTGCGGGGGTGGCCCCGGGCAGCGAATTGACCATGTCCACCAGCGATGAGACGCCGAGAACGTCGGAGAACAGAACGAATTCGTTACGTTCGTGATCTGTTATTTTGCCTGCCGCCGTCAGTAGCTCCAAGGCGCGGCGCCATTCCGCGTGCGTGAGTTTGGTTTCTCGAATAAACCCATGCAGGTGCACGACGAGCCGCTCGAGAATTGTCTTCAACCGCGGATCAGTTTCAGGCCCGCAATAACCGAGAAATGCGTCGGTAATTGAGATCTGGTCGATATTTCGCATCGTTAAAGCACTCGCTATTTCAGGAGTCCTGTGCTGAGCACAGGAAAGATGATCAGAAGTATGAGCACCCCAAGCATGACAACCGCGAACGGAAATGCGCCCCTAAAGACGTCCGCGAGCGAAATATCGGACCGGTCGAGCGCAGCCCTGATAACAAAACAAGAAATGCCAAAGGGCGGTGTAAGCAGCCCAATCTCAGCGCCGACCACCGTAATAATCCCAAACCAGACAAGGCTGTAACCGAACTCTTCAACAGCCTTCATAAACAGGGGCGCGCAGATCAGAATGATGGAAGACGTATCGATAATTGTGCCGAGGAATAGAAGCAGAACTACGTAGATCGCCATCAGCCAAAAGAAACTGATGCTCGAATCGGAAAGCCAGGCGCTCAGCATTGATGGCAGTCCGGCTATTCCGAGCATCCGGCTATACATGGTTGCGGCCATGATCAAGAACAGGATGCTCGCTGTAATGTGCCCGGTATCGATCAACAATTCCTTGAACGCAGCAAGACTCAGCCGTCGCTGAAGTCCGATCAGAAACGCAACAAACGCACCGGCCGCTCCGGCCTCCGAAGCGGTAACGATGCCGCTATAAATTCCGCCGAGGACAATCACAATCAGAAGAACGAGCGGAAGCGCTTTTGCGATCAGCGCTCCCAGCGGCAAAGTGGGAATATCGTCTTGCCGATTTGTTGCAACAGCGCCCGTCCCGATGAACTGCGGCGTAAGATATGTCATCGCGATGATGGCCACGATGAAGGCTGCTGCGAGGAGAAGTCCGGGCACGACGCCCGCCAGAAACATGTCGCCAACGCTTTGCTCGGCGACGAAGGCATAGATGATGAGCATGACGCTCGGCGGAATCAGCATTCCCAACACCGAACTGCCTGCGACAACACCTACGGCGAAGCGCTTCGAGTAATTGAAACGGATCATCTCCGGCACAGAAACTCGTGTAAACACGGATGCGGACGCGATCGAAGACCCGGTCACGGCTGCAAAAGCGGTATTTGCAACGACCGTTGTTATCCCAAGACCGCCGCGAACCCGCGCGAAAAGTTGGAATGCAACGTCATATATGTCCTTACCCATGCCGGTCTTGCCAACGATGAGCCCCATTAGAACGAAGGTCGGGATACTGGCGAAGTCGTAAGACTTGATCGCGTCATTGACAGCAAGCGTCAGCAGGCTAACCGCAATCGCCGGGTCACCTTTCAGGATCCAAACGCCGACAAAGGAAACCGCTGCAAGTGCAATCCCGACATACACGCCCGCGTAAATCAGAATTACGATCAAGACGAGCGAAGCAAACCCCAGAAGGAATGGGTCCATCAGGGCCGCCCCCTCAGGTATCGGTTTGTTGCTCCCAAACAACTCAAGGCTGGGACTCCTGCATTGGCACCCGTTCCCCCAGACCATCTTCCGCAAGGCGCCCTCGCAGAATGCGAACAGCGCGCCGAAGGAAAGCCAGTGCTGCAACCAGCGATCCGAACACAATCATTGCTTTGATCGGCCACTCCGGAAAATGAAACACGCCGCGCGTGCCAATGTACTGTCCTCGTTCATAAGCTTTAATCATGAGCGGTAGTGTTCCGAATGCGATAAGCGACATCACGACCACTCCCAGCAGCTCGAAGCCGGCGACAATCCATCGGCCGTAGGAACGGCCGCCATCAAGCCAGCCCTGAATATACCCATCCGAGCGCGTGAGCTTTCCGAGGCGAATGGTATCTCCGAGTTGGCAGAAGACGATCATTGTCATCGATATCGCAACAATCTCGACGGCACCTGCGAGCGGCTTGTTCAAGAATGACCGCCCGAAGGCATCGAAATTTATGAGAACCACAAGAAACAGCACCCAGCCAGCGCCCAGCAGATTCATTCCGGAAATGAATCTGCTAAGCAAGTTGGCCTTGGCTCCAGATTTAAAACGCAATTGCGTTTCTCCAGCGGATGGTGCGGTTGTTGCCCTTGGTTACGCTTTGTCCCAGTCCCGTAACGGCTTCTCGCCTGCTGCTCGAAGCGCGTTCATGTAGTGGCTGACCATCGCCTTGGCTGGAATTCCCTTCTCCTCGAGACGAGCGCTCCACTCCGCCGCAAGGTTCGGAATCTTGTCCGCCCAAGCTTTTCGATCGGCATCTGACAACCGCGTAATCTTCCCGCCTTTCGCTACGTATTCAGCCTCCGCCTTCGCAGCGAGTTGGACCGCCTCTTCTGCGAGACGATCACGATATGCGACAGCCACGTCCTTCAGGGTAGTCTGAACTTCGGGAGGCAGTTTCGCCCAGCTCGCTTTGTTGACGGTGAGCGATTTGTTGATCGCGCCGCCGGTTTCGACCTTCAGAACATGTGGTGCAACTTCGTGGAATTTGAACGTGTTGGCACCTTCCATCCAAAGCATGGCCCCATCAACGACGCCGCTATTCAGATTATTGTAATAGGTGGCCGAGCTTCCGGACACGCCAACAGCGCCAATCGGCGGCAAGTAGCGCGCGTTGATGCCTGCAACGTTGATTTTGCGCCCGTTTAGATCGGCGATCGAAGCGGCTGGCCGCTTCAGGAAGAGATCATACGTGTCGAAGGTGGCCGCATTGGTCAGCAGCACCTGATTGGCCTGCTCGAACTGCTGACGGAACGCCGGAAACTTGTCGGCGATCTCATCCATGATCTTGCCGATGAGTTTCGGATTGCTGCTCGCGAACGGCACGTAGAACGGCAGATTATTTAGTGGCAACTTATCGCTGTAGAAAACCGTGGTAACGATAGCCATGTCGCCGAGACCGCTTTCCACGCCCTCGAGCACACCTTGGGGCTTAACGATCTGACCAGACCAGGCTTGAGTCCAGTCAATCTTATACTTTCCTGACTTCGCAAGACGCCGGTCAACCTCCGGAATGAAATAGTCCGAAAACTCGCGAAGCCAAAGCACGCGCGGCGGATAGCCGTCCATCGCAGTGAGCTTGATCGTTTGAGGCTGCTGGCCGAAACCCGGAACGGGCAACAATGCAGCAGCGCCTCCCGCCAACACGGCGCGGCGGCTCAGCTTGACGGTGCGGACCACTTGTTTGCTGTTTGACATTAGTTCTCTCCCCAGTTTTCGTCTTTTGATATTCTTTGACAGCTCAATTCAGCGCTAACCTGTACGTGCCAGCCAGTTTTCCTCGATTACCGTTCCCGCAGCACGAAAGAGTTTGGCTAACGGGCAGAACTTCGCGACCTCGCCGGCGACCGTGGCGAGTTCCGATGCCGACGCAGGACCGTCGGATTTAACTTCAAGAACAATCTTCAAGAATGGAACATCGATTTCTTCCTGAAGCAGCACGCCCCGCCGATCGAACTCGCACGCCAAGTTTATCGATAGATTTCCGATGTCGACCCCAAGTTTATGTGCAGCCTTGTGTGCAATCACATTCGTGCAGGCGATCAGCGCCGCCATGGCGGTTTCGGTTGGCGACGGGCCGAGGTTGGTGCCACCACGCTCCTTGGGTTCGTCAACCGTGACCCCTACATCCCGCACACGAATATCGGTGCGTGCGTGCCCATTGCCGATCCCTGCCAACCGTATAGTGACGAGCGTTTTTTCTCGAATATTGACCATGTGCATCGCCCTACAAAATCGTGCAAACTTCGTCGAATGAGTATCGAGGAAGGCGCGGAAACAGGCCGGTCACATCAGCGTATCCGATCGTACAGAGCAGATTGGACCGGAATGTCGTTTCCGAGAAGAACTCTGAATCGACCATCGCATTATCGAATCCTGACATGGCTCCCACATCGAAGCCGAGCGCGCGCGCCGCGATCATAAAGTAAGCGGCTTGAAGCGAGCTGTTACGAAATGCGGTTTCCGCGGCTTTCGTCTGACTCGCCCGATAGGGTCCGCTCATATCTTTGTGCGCGAAGAGACGGCCTAACGCCTTCCACCAGTCAATGTCATACGCAACAATGCATATGACGGGTGCCGCCAGCACCTTGGGCCTGTTTCCTTCAGATACGCACTTCAGGAGCCGTTCCTTCTGATCGATCGTACGAATGAAGACATAACGCGCAGGGTTGCCATTGGTGCTTGTCGGCCCCCACCGCGCGACGGAGTGAATCTGACGCAGGTCTTCATCCGTTACCGGGATGGGCTTCCATGTGTGATGCGAGCGCGCGGTACGAAGAATCAGATCGATGCCGTCGGTATCCAGTCTAGTGATCCGTTTGCGCAACGAAACGACATCGGCTTGTGCCAATTTTCTTTCATGGCTCACGCTGTCCGACACCGCATGAGCGCTCGTCATGATGCCACCGCGACCTTTTCGCCTTCGGTCAGTGCATCTCGCCGTTCGTCAACGACTCTGCTCCTGAGTGTTCCAATCCGCTCGATTTCGATTTCGATGATATCGCCATCCTTCATAAAGACCGGCGGCGTTCGCGCATGTCCAACTCCAGGAGGTGTGCCCATCGCAATCATGTCTCCTGGATGCAGCGTGCTGAACTCCGAGATGACCTCAATGGTCTTGGCAACCGGAAACAGCATGTCGGCCGTGTTCCCGTTCTGCATCACGGCCCCATTCAGGCGCGCACTTATAGAAAGGCCAGAAGCTCCCGCGGGCAGTTCGTCCGCAGTTACAACGATCGGTCCAATCGGGCCGGTTGCATCAAAATTCTTGCCCGGCGTCCACTGATGGGTCTTGCGCTGGTAATCGCGCACCGAAACGTCGTTGAAGATCGTGTAGCCGAATACATGCTCAAGCGCTGAGGCTTCCGATATGTGCTTGCCGCCCTTTCCGATGATGACCATGAGTTCGGCCTCATAGTCGAGGCGAACTGAGCATTGCGGCCGAACAATAGGCTCGGCTGCCGACATCACGCTTTCTCGAACACGTAAAAAAAGCGCCGGGTAGGATGGAATTTCATATCCGCCCTCCTTCGCGTGATCTGCGTAATTGAGACCCAGACAGACAATCTTTCCAGGATTCGATATCGGAATGTCAGGTGTGAACTCTGAGATCGGCCGCCTGGTCCCCGCACCGCCCGCGACCAGCGACGCAATCCGCGCGCCCAAGGCGGGGCCTCCTGCGATGATCCCTTCAAGGTCGGTCGGCAAATCGCTGGCGACGGTAGCCAAATCTATCGCCAAGTCACTCTCTACCAGCGCGATGCCACTTCTTTGGCCGCTCACAAATCTTAAGAACCGCATTTCAGGCCCCGCCTTGAGAAGCCAAGACTATGCAGAGAAACGAGGCGGAACGCAATTAATATATATATTCTGGCGTTCTTTCTCCACGATATGTATATTTCAGGGCCACTTCCGGACAGTTCAGCGGAGCATGCTATGACCAGTTGGTCCGATTATTCCGAGCGGGCGCGAGGTAAAGGGGTTCTCGCCAAGCAGTTGTTTATGGTTCGCTCCCGGCCTGCGGTATCTTTGGACGAACTCGCACGCGGGCTTTTCGAGCATCTCGAATACCAAAGGCTGCTGGAGAAACAGGGCATCCTGGTTTTTGCCGGCCCGCTTTCCGATGAATCCGGAAGCAAATGGTCCGGCGAAGGTTTGATCATATATCGCGCAGCTGATCTGGTTTCCGCAAAGGAAATTGCCGATGCAGATCCGATGCATCGCGAAGGATTGCGGAAATACGAAATACGAGCGTGGCTGCTGAATGAAGGCTCGCTGACATTACGGATCACGCTGTCAGATCAAAAACTCGAACTGCCGTAGAATAGAAATCTGCGACTAACGAACTGGCCATCCCGAAGGCCTGGTTCTTAGCATGTTGATCCTAGCCGATAGATCTCAACTTCAGTCTTGTCGTGTACATGAGCTTCGAACAAGCCAAAGAACGCTCCTACTAAGTGTTCCGAACAGCCAAATAGCGATCGACGGCAGGTTTCGCGACGAAGCTACCAAGCTCAGGGGCCTAGATGTATTCTTCAACAAGTTGCCAACTTAAATCTCCCCGTTGAGGAGTTTCATTGTGGCTTCAACAGCGTGCTCAATCTTTCCGATTCGCCCCATGAGAGTTTCGTTGGAAGCACACTCTACGCAAAGAGAATACTCGAGCAGATTGCCAACGCGACGAGCAAACGCCGATCCGCGCGAACCAAACGTGGTCATTCGCCAGAATGGGAGTCTTTGGCACCAGCTAAGTTATTGAGATGTTGGCGCGCATTCCCAAGCAGGCAGGAGAATTACCTGTAACAGTTTCGCGCCTTTTCTGCGCTGTCGTGCCACCAGAGATCACAGTGCGATTACGTCAGCGAATTGAAAATCTCGCTTTCGCCCCAGGTCGGCCGACCCTCATTCGCGAGCAGATACGGCCATAAACCAATGTCCGTGCCGGAAACTCAGAAGCCGAACTTGTTAGGTTTGGCACAAACACAATCTCTAAACTAACATTCAAACCGGACCACCAAGTGGAGGCCGGTCAGTGCGCGCGGTCAAGAGCAAATGACGAAAACCAACTATCTTCAGATAACCCTTCGGGGTCTTTACTTTGGTGCCGACCAAAGAGCGCGGCAATTTCGTTATAGCCTACTGGCGTTCGACCTCGCCGCCATAGTGTTGTTTCTAGTCTCCTCATTTGCGGAAGGGCGATGGTGGATTGTTCTGCTTGATTTTGGGTTAGGAGCGCTACTGCTTATTGAGTTCAGCGCGCGAATATATGCCGAGAACGATCGGCGGCGACACTTGCTGAGCTTTGCAACACTTGCTGACGTCCTCGTTATTTCTTCATTACTGCTCCCAGCAATCTTAGAGAACTTCGCATTTCTTCGAGTATTTAGAGCGCTCCGGTTGCTACGATCATACCATTTATTGCGAGATTTAAGAGCTGACTCGGATTGGTTCCGCTTGCATGAGGATGTAATCCAACGAACATTAAACCTTGGCGTCTTTATTTTCGTCGTTACATCCTCGGTCTACGTCAGTCAGCACAGTACAAATCCGCAAATAGTGAATTATGTAGATGCGCTCTACTTTACGATCACTACGCTAACAACGACCGGCTTCGGGGACATTACCTTGCAGGGTCCGGGCGGCCGCTTGTTGTCAGTGCTCATTATGGTTGTCGGCGTTGGTTTATTCTTGCGACTGCTGCAGGTACTTTTTCGGCCGAACAAAGTCAGATACGAATGTGACGACTGTGGGCTCGTTCTTCACGACGCTGACGCTGTTCACTGTAAGCATTGTGGACGCGTACTGCACATTGTGACCGAAGGAACAGCATGAATGCCGGAGTGGGATTGTAGAAAACCCTTACGGATGATTTTATCAAGCTCTCTATATCGGCGCTGAGAAGAATGGCCAGACGCGCTCTTGGCGTGCTGGCGAGTTTCTGTGCACCTTCTCCCTTCACACGGGAGGGGTCACAGGTTCAATCCCCTGTCGCGCCCACCATTTCAAAATCCGGTGCGGATCACGCTCAGTAAAATCTTTGCCTACCGGGAAAGCGAGCGCCGAGCTGATCGTCGCGCATCCATACCACGCGGCATTTGCGCGTGACGCTGCGGCGCTTGTTGCGCGGGTCCTGGTCCGGCGTGAAAGACAGAACGAACTCCGAAGGAATGTTATCGAGCGAATCTTCCCCCGGCGACAGCTTGAGCCGCGCGCCGGTATCGGAGAGATCGCTCACGGTGCAGGCACAGATCGGTTGTAGATCCGGCCAGTAAATCCTGGCTGGCCGCCGCACCTTCTTCCGCTTGCTTACTCTCTTCTCCATTGTACTAATTCGAGTCGTCAACTCGCTTTCTTGTCGGTCAGACGCGAAATCATAACCTGCAACTTTCGCTGTGCGGAAAGTTCGGAGAACAGGAGATACGATTTCTCCGCTTCGTCGAGCGCGGCGCCGGAAAGACCGTGCTTCGAGAAGCCTGCCGCGAGGATGGCCGAGACCGTCGGCCAGCTCACCTTCGCAGCCTTGCAGGCGACCAGCAGGCCGACATGATGATCGTCCTGCAAAAGGGTCGCGACGAAATCCACCGGTGCCCGGCAGAACAGCGCGAGCGTGGCCGAGACTTCGTCGAATTTCTTTTGCTGCGCGAAACCGAGCAGCACGCGCTCGTTCAGCTTTCCGTCGCGGTTGAGGCGTTTCACGACACCTTCCGCCGCGGCAAGATCGCGATACCCGAAGGCGCCGAGGCCGAGTTCCTCGGCAACCGACATCATCGCTTCCTGAATCTTCTTTTGCTGGTCCGGATCGGCGGCCGCGAGCAGCCGCGAGCGCACGAGATTGCTCGCGCGCATCAGAAGCTGCTTCAGCAGGGGAAGCGGGATGTCGATCCGCAGGCCGAGGTTCTCCGAAATTTCGTCGTCGCCGTCGGCTTTGGCCACGATGCTCTTGTAGCCCTTGTCGGAGAAGCGCGCGCCGCCGTTGCGGGCGAGCTTGCCGACCACATGCGGATCGCCGCGCTCGATCAGAATATCAGTGATCGCTTCGCTCAGCTGTTCGCGGATCGCAATCGCAAGCAGGTGCGTCTGGCTCTTCGATTTCGCGATTTCGATGAGATCGTTCTCGTCGATACGATCCGACTGCGACAGCACCGGGCCGGCGACCGCGATGTTATCGTCGTGCGCGAGCAGCGAGATCATGTTGCGCGGCGCATTTCTCACCGGCGCGAACTTGAGACTGATCTGTGCGAGCACGTGTTCTTCGATGCGCCGGGCAAGATGCGTGAGAATCTCGTCGAACACCCCGACCTGCTCTTCGTTCAGGCGGCCGGCGTCGCTGAGGAATAGATCCGTAATGCGCCTGAGCAGCACGACGCGGCGCTCGGGCGCGCCGGTATGCAACGCGTCCTCGAGTTCAGACATGAGAGCAAGCGTAAATTTCATAAGCACTTACTAGCCCAAAGCCGCTAATGAGCGCTTAATCCAAATGGTTAGCAACGAAGCCGGAAAGCTGAAACTTTTCGCGAAAGTTTCCTTACAATTTTATCGAACTCATTCCGCCGGCGGCGTGCCGTGCGTGTGGAAGCTTTCGATGGTCTTCAAACCCCAGGCTTGGCCCTTCTTTCGCTCGGTCTCGGTCCAGGTAACTGTTTTCCAGTCGGGATCGATGATGAGGCGCGCACCGGCGTTCGCCACTTCGACGCGATTGCCGGCGGGCTCATAGACATAAAGGAAGAAGGTCTGCTGGATCGCGTGCTTGTGCGGCCCGGTTTCGATAAAGACGCCGTTCTCGAGAAAAATATCGGCGGCGCGCAATACATGTTCGCGCTGGTCGACCGCATAGGTCACGTGATGGAAGCGTCCGCGCGCTTTCGTGTGATCGCGGGTATAGGCAATGTCGTAGCTCTTGTTGTTCACGGTGAACCAGCAGCCGCCAAAGGTGCCGTCGTTGAGCTGGATTTCCTCGGTGACGCGGCTGCCGAGCGCCGCAGGCATGAATTCGCGGATTTTGGCGACGTCCTGCGCCAGCAGGTTGAGATGGTCGATCCGCCGTACGCCGACGCCACGGCCATGATAGCGCTGCGCTTGGTTCTTCAGCGCGGGCTTCTCTGCTTGCGGCGCCTGATATTTTTTTGTGTCGAAATAGATTTCAAAGATGTGATTGTCCGGATCGTGGAAGCGGTAAGATTTGCCGTGCCCAAGGTCGCCACCGGTCCAGCCGATGCCACACCCCATCTTCTCGATCGCGGCAACGCGGCGCGCGAGACCCTGCTCGCTCGATGCGCGATAACCGATATGTGCGACGCCGGTCGTGTTCGATGCCGTGAGTTTTAGCGAGTGGAATTCATAGTCGTCGAATGCGCGCAGATAGACGCTGTCGCCCTCGCGGCCGCTTTCGGTAAGGCCGAGGACGTTCACGAAGAAGTCCAGGCTCTCCTGCGGCTTGTTCGTAAGCATCTCGACGTGACCAAGATGCGCGATATCGAAACACGGCTCGCTGTTCATTATTCCTGTCTCACTTTTTAAGGTCGTCGAGGCTGTCGATATACTTGAGCCCGGCCTTCTCGAGGCCCTCCCGCATTTTATACATGTCGAGGCCGAGTTCACCCTTGCCAAGGCGCGTGCGCTTTTCAACTTCGTTAGCGAGCCGAGCCTGCGCGGCCTCCAGCACCTTCTGCGCATCGGCGCGCGGCACGAATACGACGCCGTCTTCGTCGGCGACGACCACATCGCCGGGATTAACTGCGGCGCCCGCGCAGACCACCGGAATGTTGACTGCGCCGAGCGTCGCCTTCACCGTTCCCTTCGCCGAGACCGCGCGCGACCAGACCGGAAATTTCATCTCACGGAGCGGGCGCACATCGCGGCAACCGGCATCGATAACGAGACCCGTGACGCCGCGCGCTTTGAGCGAAGTCGCGAGCAGTTCGCCGAACATGCCGTCTTCGTTGTCCGTCGTGCAGGCCACCACCATCATGTCCCCGGGCTGACACTGTTCGGCGGCGACGTGGATCATCCAGTTGTCGCCGGGCTGCGCGAGCACGGTGATGGCGGAGCCGGACGCTTCCGCACCCTGCCACACGGGGCGCATGTAATTCTTCGCGAGGCCGACGCGGCCCATGGCTTCATGAACGGTCGAGACACCGAGCTTGCCGAGCGCCTCGACGGTCGCCTTGGCGGCGCGTTCGACTCTACGGACGACGACGGGCTGAAAGGTCACAAGAGCGTCTCCACAACATCGGGGAACAGGCGCTGATAGGCTTCGCCATAGGTCATCGGCTTGCCGGAGTTGCGGCCGCCCTGCATACCGCGATTGAGCGCAACGCGTGTGTAGTACTCCCACAGATGTTTCTGTGCGGCGAGAATTTCGAACGCCTTTTTCTTTTTCTCCCATACGGAGTCGATGTTCAGGATGACGTTGGGCTTGAAATTGCACATTTCAGGCTGGTGCGGCTCGAACAGGAAAACCGGCGGCGCGGCATAGGCGCGCGACGGATCGGGCTTATGGCCCGCCGCCTGCGCGATGATCCGCGCTTCCTGCGCGAAGCGTGTCGCCTCGGGATGATCCACGTTGTACGGGTCCTCGAGCGAATGCGTCAGCACGAACGAAGGCTTCATCTCGCGATAGACGTCGATTGCGCGATCCAGCATCTTCTCTGTGGTGCGCAGCGGATAGTCGCCGGCGTCAAAAAACTCGATTTCCGCGCCGAGCGTCTCTGCCGCGCGCATCGCCTCTTCCTTGCGTTGCGCCTTCACATCATCGAGCTTCACGCCTGCGGTCTTCCAGGCCCACTGGCTTTCGCCGCGTTCGCCGTAAGCAAGGCAGAGAATTTTCATGCGGTAGCCCTTGTCCGCATGCAGCGCGATGGCTCCGCCCGCGCGCCAGACGAAGTCGCCCGGATGGGCGGTAATCACGAGTCCGGTCTTTCCTGGCATTTCTCTTCCCACTTACTCCGCGGCCTGCCTCGGCGCCGCCGCTCTCGCGCTTTGATGCGCGAACGTTTTGCCCTCGAAGAGTTTGCGCGCGGTACGCAGGAGCCCCGCGCGCTCGATTACCGGGTTTTCTTTCGTGCCGCCCACAGTGAGGTTCACCGTAAACTCGCCGGTCGGATGTTCGACCGACATCGACTTGTCACGGCCGGGCGGAACGATCGCGATGCCTTCCGCCACCGAACCCGGAAGCACGCACGCCGTTGCAACCGTCACGGCCGCGAACACGCCGATCGACGCATGACACTCATGCGGGATAAAGGAGCGCGTCGACACGTGACCGCCCTGCTTCGGTTTCGCTATCAGGATCATCTTCGGCACCACCTTGCCGGTCACGTCACCGAGATTCATGAGCTTGCCCGCGGGAATACGGATTTCCTCGAGGCGCTTCTTTAACTCGGCGTCCTCGTCGAGCTGCTCGCGCGGCTCGTAGCCGCTCCTGCCGACATCGGCGGCGCGCAGCACGACGCAAGGCATGCCGTTGTCGATGAGCGTGACCTCGATTCCGGCAACGCTGTCCTTTACGTTGCCGGTCGGCAACAGCGCGCCACAGACCGAGCCTTCCGCATCGAGAAAATTGATGACGACAGGGGCTGCCGTTCCCGGTACGCCGTCGATCCGCGCATCGCCTCCGTAGGTCACGACGCCGCCTGGCGTTTCGATCAGCAACTCCGCAATCGTGCCCGTGTTCACCGTACGGACCTTCACTGGCGTCACGCCGTCTTTTGCCTTGATAAGGCCGCGCTCGATCGCGAAAGGCGCGACACCGGAGAGAATGTTTCCGCAGTTCGGCGTGGTATCGACCATCGGCTTGTCGATACCGACCTGACAGAACAGGAAATCGATATCGCAATCCTTGTCCTTCGACTTCGAAACGATCGCGACCTTGCTGGTGAGCGGATGCGCGCCGCCGATGCCGTCCACCTGCCGCGGATCGGGCGAGCCCATCACCGAGAGCAAGACGCGGTCGCGCTCAGCGACATCGGACGGCAGATCCTCGCTAAGAAAATACGCTCCCTTCGAGGTGCCACCGCGAAACATCATGCAATCGATGCCGCGGTCAGCCACGGGGTTTGGCTCCCCTTGCCTGCGCGTTGGCGACGGCTAGCGCGAGCTCTGGATCGAAGCCGAAATCGGAGAGCATCTCGCCCGCTTCGCGCATTTCTTCCGAGCGGCGGATGCCGTGTGTCGCCACGCGCTCTTTCATGTCTTCGGCAAGCGCACGCCAATCGATCGGCGGGAACGTCTCATGCAGGCTCGCGAACACGTTCTCCTGCACGCCCGCATGTGCGGAAGCCTTCGCACAATCGACCAGCAGCGCCTCCAGCCCTTTGATGATAATGCTGCGGCAGAGTTTGGTCGCGGAGGCATGTCCGATTTCCGGCGAGATCGCCTTGATGTTGAAGCCGAGCGCGTTCAGCCGTTCTGCGGTTTCTTCGGCGCGTTTCCCACCCGCAAGGATCGGAACACGGATGCCGGGCTTCTTCACCGGCGCCATCACGGCGCCTTCGACGTAGTCTGCGCCCGCCTTCTCGAGATGTGCACTGGCGCGCTGCTTGGTGCCGGGTGCCGCGGAATTGATGTCGAAGAAAATCTGCCCGCTCTTCAGGAAGTCTGCCGCTTCCGCCGCAACCTTCTCCGTATTCGCAGCGGTGACGGCAGATACGACCAGATGCGCGCCGTCACACGCGGCGCGCGCGCTCTCGCGTGCCTCGACCTTGCGCTCGGAAGCCGCGCGCTCATACCCGCTGCGTTTCGCGCCGTGTTCGCGCAGAATGTCATAGGTCGAAAGCGCGAGTGCCGGGTGGCCCAGCATATCGTCGGCAAAACGCCGGCCGACCTCGCCGAACCCGATCAACGCAATACGCAACGTGTTTCTGTCTTCACTCATGCAAGGCCTTCCGCGGATATTTCGCGGCGAGCACGAAATATCTGCCTGTCATTTGCGCGAAGCAATTGAATTATAGCGAGAATCCTCGGCCCCTGCGGGGCCCGATGCTGCACCCGCGTAAGATTACGCTGTGCCGATTTGCACCGTTGCGGTAGCCCTGAATATATGGCGTTCAAAGACCCAAGCCGGGGGCGGCAAACAGGCGGAAACAAAGGGATAAAGATGCGACTGAAAGCACTTCTACTCGCCGTACTGGCGGCAATGATCCTCGTTCCCGGGGCGATGGCGCAGGACATGCGCGACCCCGTGACAGGCCAGTGGATCTCGGGCCGGGGCAGCAATCCGAACGCCGCACCGCCGCGGATGACCGGCATCTTCTCGGTCTTCGGCGGCTCGGCCTCAATCGACAGCAAGTACGCGCCGGGCAGCATCGTCATCATGACGAAGAAGAAGAAGCTCTATTATGTGACGGGTCCGGGTTCCGCGCTCGAATACAACATCGGCATCGGCCGCGCAGGCTTCACCTGGTCGGGTGTACACAAGGTCTCGGCAAAGAAGGAATGGCCGACCTGGACCCCGCCCGCACAGATGCACGCCCGGCAGCGCGGCTTGCCGAAACAGATGAAGGGCGGCGAAGACAATCCGCTCGGCGCGCGCGCGATCTATCTCGGCTCGACGCTCTATCGCATTCACGGCTCAAACGATCCGGACTCGATCGGACAGGCGGACTCTTCCGGCTGCTTCCGCATGCACAATTCGGATGTGATCGACCTCTACGAGCGAGTTGCGGTCGGCGCGACGGTTTACGTCATCAACTGATCGAGCGACGAAATCAAAAAAAGCAAAGGGCCGGTTCTCCGGCCCTTTTTCTTTAGTGCGCATGTTCTTTAGTGCACATGCCTGCGCGGCGTACCCGGATCGCGCGAAAGTCCCTTCGCAGAGAGCTCGTCGAGATAGCGCTGAAAGCGGGCTTCCTTCTCGCGGCCGAGTTCATGCAAATACGGCCAAGAATAGATTCCGGTCGAGTGCATGTCGTCGAACACCAGACGAACCGCATAATTCCCGACGGGTTGAACCTCGAGGATCATTACGTTTCGCTTGCCCGGAACGGTCTTACGCTCATCCGGGCTGTGTCCCTGCACTTCCGCGCTTGGGCTTTCGACCCGCAGGTACTCGGCAGGCAGCGTAAACCGGGTGCCGTCCTCGAAGGCGACCTCCATCGCGCTGCGATTACTCAAGACCCGAATCTCGGTCGGCCAGGGAGCATTCTCTTCCGCCATTTCATCCTCCTGCCGGGAAATTACCGACACGCACCTGCGCCGGACAAGCCATGCGGCACCGCCGCTTTACCTGCCCGACTTTCTTGGCCAAAGTCCTATTATATCGGCGCGAAAGACCCAAAATGGGCGAGAACAGGCCAGAATAGACGCCAGATGAATGAAATTCGTCCGATTCCCGGTAGTACCGCGGCCTCACCGGCCCTCGTCGACCCGTTCGGCCGGTCGATCAGCTATTTGCGCGTTTCGGTCACCGACCGCTGCGACTTCCGCTGCGTCTATTGCATGTCCGAGCACATGACCTTTCTGCCTAAGCCGGACCTTCTGACGCTCGAAGAACTCGACCGCCTCTGCACGGCCTTCGTTTCCCGGGGCGTCGAGAAGCTGCGGATCACCGGTGGCGAGCCCTTGGTGCGGCGGGATATCATGACGCTGTTCCGTTCGCTCTCGCGGCATCTCGATAGCGGAACACTCAAGGAGCTGACCGTCACGACCAACGGCTCGCAGCTCACGCGTTTCGCAAGGGAACTCGCGAGCTACGGCGTCAAGCGCATCAACGTCTCGCTCGACACGCTCGATCCGGAGAAATTCAAGGCGCTCACGCGCTGGGGCGATCTCTCAAAGGTCCTTGCCGGCATCGACGCCGCGCAGGAAGCCGGCATTCATATCAAGATCAATGCGGTCGCGCTGAAAGACGACAATGAGCATGAGATCGCATCGCTGATGGAATGGGCGCACGGCCGCGGCATGGACCTCGCGCTGATCGAAGTCATGCCGCTCGGCGACGTCGGCACCGAGCGCGTGGATCAGTATCTGCCGCTTTCGCTCGTGCGCGCGCGGCTCGCGGAAAAATACACGCTCGAAGACATCGACTTCCGCACCGGCGGCCCGGCCCGCTACGTGAGCGTGCAGGAAACCGGCGGCAAGCTCGGCTTCATCACGCCGCTCACGCACAATTTCTGCGAGGGCTGCAACCGCGTACGCCTCACCTGCACCGGCACGCTCTATATGTGCCTCGGGCAGGAAGACGCCGCCGACCTGCGCGGCCCCATGCGCGCGTCCGCGTCGAACGATCTGCTCTACACCGCCATGGACGAAGCGATCGCGCGTAAGCCCAAAGGCCACGACTTCGTCATCGACCGCCGCACCAAGCAGCCCGCGGTCGGACGGCATATGAGTCTGACCGGCGGCTGACGCCGGTTTTCGCAAAGTTTCCACCGGTGTCATTCAATCCCGCCGCAGGAGCGCTGTCTGCCAATCTGCGTAGCATCTTCTTCATGATGCTCGCGTCGGCATCGTTCGCGTCGAACGATATCTGCACCAAGATCGCAGTCCGGTTTCTGCCTGCGCCGGAGATCATCGTCATCCGGGGCGCAACTGCGTTCGTCTTTGCGTTCGCGCTCGTCTGTTTTCTCTACGGCGTCTCGCAGTTGAAGAAGCTTGCGAACAGGAACGTCATCTGGCGCAGCGTGTTCGAGGGCTCGGTCGGCCCGATGATCATCACCTGCTACGCATTCCTGCCGCTCGCCACTGTGACCGCAGTGATGCAGGTGGGGCCGTTCCTCGGGATGATCGCCGGAATCTATCTTTTCAGAGAGTCCGTCGGCTGGCGGCGCTGGTGCGCGGCGCTCATCGCATTCCTTGGCGTACTCTTGATCGTGAAGCCCGGCGCGGAGGCATTTCAACCGGTTGCACTCGTGGTCATTCTCATCGCCGCCGTGGGCGTCGGCAGGGATATTCAGTCGCGGCGGATCGGAAACGCTGCACCGCCCTTCGTCGTTTCGCTCGCCACTTCGCTTTCGGGAACGGCGATCGCGCTCCTCCTCACGCCGCTGATGCAGCCGCTCGGAATCAGAGCCTGGGGACCCTGGATCTGGCCCGATCTCGTTACGTTCGGATTGTGCTGTCTGGCCGGATTTCTCATGGTGCTCGCCAACACCTTCTCGTTTCTCGCCTTCCGCTCCGGCGACATGTCGGTTGTGGCGCCGTTCCGGTATTTCTATCTTTTCTTCGCGGTGATCGGCGGGATCGTCGTCTTTCTGGAAATCCCGGATCTGCTTTCGCTTGTTGGGATGGCGCTCATCGTCGCAGCCGGAATTTATCTCTTGCATCGCGAGCGGCTGCGCGCCGGGCGCAAATTGACCGCAACGACACCGGCGGAAGGATCATGACAGACACCCGCGCCGCCAATCGCCGTGGCATGATCTTCATGGTGCTTGCGATGGCGCTGTTTGCCGCAAACGACGCGGGCACGAAATTCGCGGTCAGGACGATTCCGGTTTCCGAGGTTCTCGTCATTCGGGGCGGGCTGGCGCTGATCTTTCTCGCGATGATCCTTTGGTGGCGGGGTGAACTGCGCGACGCCCCCAAAGTTCTGGACTGGCAGGTAAGCCTTCGTGGGCTGGCGGAAGCGGCGACGGGCGTGCTGCTGATCTCCGCGCTTGCGCTGATCCCGCTCGGCAACGTGATTACGATCATTCAACTCGTGCCGTTCATCATGACGATTATCGGCGCCGCATCGCTCGGAGAAAAAGTCGGCTGGAGGCGCTGGCTCGCGGTCGGGGCAGGCTTTGCCGGTGTCTTATTCGTGGTGAAACCCGCGACCGGTGCATTCGATGTTGCGTCCCTGTACGCGCTTGCGGCCACTTTCACGATCCTGCTTCGCGATATGCTCGCGCGCTCGATTGGTGCACGCGTGCCCGCATTCGTTGTCGCGCTCGGCTCGATCCTCGCAGGCATCCTGGTCGGAGCGGCGGGCTCGCTGTTCCAGCAATGGCAGGCACCCGATCCACTGACACTTCTCAGTTGTCTTTGCTCGGGCGTCTGCCTTGTGCTCGCACAATACTTTATCGTGCTTGCCTATCGCGGCACCGAACTTTCCGCGGTAGCGCCGTTCCGGTACTCGATCGTAGTATTTGGCGTGCTCTACGGCTTTGTCATTTTCAGCGAACTGCCTGATCTGTGGTCTTTCGCAGGCATGGCGCTGATGATCTGTGCCGGCATCTACATGCTGCATCGCGAGGCGCGGCGCTAGCGCGATGCGACAACCGGCAGCAAATAACGGTTCCGTAAAAAGCTAATTTCCGTAATGTTTCCGATGGTTTCCCGCGCATCTAATTGCGCGTCATTCGTATCGTCCCGCCGCTTGATCGATTAGTCCAAATGTCTATGGTGCCCTCAAGGAAGGGGTTGGCAGGGCTGGAACCGCCCGGAGCCGACCGTAGTGCCCGGGGGGAATAACTTGCGTAGCTTACTCGCAATCAGCCGAGCGATTGACGCCGTCAATACGAAGCTCGGCAAGTACATTGCCTGGCTTCTGGTTCTTGCCGTCGTCGTGTCCACGACCAACGCAATCGTCAGAAAACTGCTCAACCAGTCATCGAACGCCTGGCTCGAACTACAGTGGTATTTATTTGGCGCGGTGTTCCTGTTCTGCGCGGCTTGGACGCTGATCGCGAACGAGCACATCCGCATCGACATCGTGAACAACCTGTTCTCCAGACGGGCTCGCAACTGGGTCGATCTGATCGGACATACGTTTGCGCTTCTGCCGTTCTGCATCATCATGGTGTGGACGTCGGTGCCGTTCTTCCTCACCTCCTACCGGCTCAATGAAACATCCTTCGCGGCCGGCGGCTTGCCGCAATGGATCGCGAAGGGACTGATCCCGCTCGCATTCACGGTCCTGCTTATCCAGGCCATCTCCGAGATAATCAAACGGATCGGGGTCATTCGGGGCGAGATACCCGATCCCTACGACGGCCCGCAGGTGCATGCCGCGGAGGCTGAAGCCAAACGGTTGCTTGAGGCGATCGAGAAGAAGTCCTGAGTCAGCGCGCGTCCGGAGCATAATCAGATGATCGCCTTTATCATTCACAACATGGCGCCGATCATGTTCGCCACGCTGGTCGTGTGCCTGCTGATCGGCTACCCGGCAGCCTTCACGCTCGCCGCCGTTGGCCTCGTGTTCGGTGTCGTCGGCATCGAACTGGGGCTGTTCGCGCCCAACTTCCTGCAAGCGATGCCCGAGCGCGTCTACGGCACGATGAACAACGACACGCTGCTCGCAATTCCATTCTTTACGTTCATGGGACTGATCCTCGAACGAAGCGGCATGGCGGAAGACCTGCTCGATACCATCGGACAGGTGTTCGGCCCGATCCGGGGCGGTCTCGCCTATGCGGTGATCTTCGTCGGCGCGCTGCTTGCAGCCACCACCGGCGTCGTCGCGGCTTCCGTCATCTCGATGGGCCTGATTTCGCTGCCAATCATGCTGCGTTACGGCTACGACCGCCGTCTAGCCACCGGCGTCATCGCGGCGTCCGGCACGCTCGCACAGATCATTCCGCCGTCTCTCGTGCTGATTGTCATGGCCGACCAACTCGGCCGCTCGGTCGGCGACATGTATGAAGGCGCCTTCGTGCCAGGGCTGGTCCTCTCAGCGCTCTATGCCGGCTACGTTTTCATGGTCGCGATGATCTATCCGAACCGCGCCCCGGGACTTCCGCCGGAAGCGCAGACGCTGAAAGAAGACGGCAACAACCGTCCCTTGCGCACGCTGACAAACCTGGCCGGCGTAGTTGCGGCCATTCCGCTCCTCGTCTTCGTGCTAACCAGCGCCATCCTGAGCGTCATTTTCCTCACGATTTCCGGACTGATCGGGGTCGATGTCGGCGAGGCGCTGAAGGTGCCGCAGATCGTTCGCGATTATGGCATCGAAGTGGTGGGAGCGCTGTTCGGCATCTACGCACTCTATCTCGGCGTGCGCTCACGAGACTTCGCATCGCGCCCCCACGCCAATCTGACTTTGCTCGTTCTCGTCAGCGCCCTCGTCGGCATCATGGTCATGCGGTTTACGACCTATCGCGGCGCGGACTTCGTCGTGCTGACCATGTTCATCGCGATCATCTTTGCGTTCCTGGTATCGGTCGGCGACCGCCATCGCGGCTTCGCCGGCGTGGTTGGCGCGATCTTCGCAATGGGAGTGGCGTCCTACGTCTACGTTTACCACCCGCTGCCCATCGCAACCGGCATGCTTGCCACGTTCGAGCCGTTGTTCCGCTTGCTAGCCGCCGTTGCCGCCGGTGCGATCAGCTACTTCGCTATTGCTCTGGTATTGGGCGCGGTACCATTGTTGCGCGAGCCGCTCCTGTCTGAGATGTCCCGCCAGGTGACAGCCGTGATGGTGCCGCCGCTCGCGCTGATCTTTCTCGTGCTCGGCACGATCTTCATCGGCCTTGCGACACCGACCGAAGGCGGCGCGATGGGTGCCGCTGGCGCCGTTATTCTCGCCATCATGAAGCGCAGGCTGAACTTCTCGCTGGTCAAGCAGGCGACTGAGTCCACCGCGAAGCTTTCAGCGTTCGTCCTCTTCATCCTGATCGGTGCCCGCGTGTTCTCGCTCACCTTCTACGGCGTCGATGGTCACAAGTGGGTCGAGGAATTGCTGGTATCGCTGCCTGGCGGACAGATCGGCTTCCTGCTCTTCGTCAACGCGATGGTCTTCATCCTCGCGTTCTTCCTCGACTTCTTCGAACTCGCGTTCATCATCGTGCCGCTGCTCGCGCCTGCGGCCGAGCGCATCGGCATCGACCTGATCTGGTTCGGCGTGATCCTCGGCGTGAACATGCAGACCTCGTTCATGCACCCGCCGTTCGGATTCGCGTTGTTCTACCTGCGCTCCGTGGCGCCGAAGGAGTCTTACGTCGATCGCGTAAGCGGGCAGCTAACCGCCGGCATCACCACCGGCCAGATTTACTGGGGCGCAGTACCCTTCGTCGTCATCCAGGTCATCATGGTCATACTGGTGATCGCGTTCCCGCAGATGGTCCTGCATTACAAGGGCGTCGGAACCGGCGTCGATCCGAGCAAGGTCAAGATCGAAATCCAGTTGCCCGACGAGCCGCTGGGACCACCCAAGTTCTGACAGGACAATAAAAAAAACCCCGGAGCCAAGCTCCGGGGTTTTTCTTCTGTTGTATCCGCGTGGATCAGCCGCGGCGCGAGCGGATCTGGAATCCGTCGAACGCATATTCCGCAACCTGCCACCAGAGATACTGGTCGTTGCGGAACGCCATGTAGCTGTCGTGGATCTTCTTGAAGTCCGGGTTCTTCGCCGAGGTCTCGGCATAGACTTCGTTCGCGGCCTTCAAGCAGGCTTCCATGACCTGCTGGGAGAACGGCTGCAGCTTCGCGCCGCCCGCAATCAGACGGCGGAGGGCTGCCGGGTTACCGGCATCGTACTTCGCCATCATGTGAGTGTTCGCGGTCTGCGAGGCGGCTTCGAGCACCGCCTTGTAGGCCTTCGGCAGCGCGTTGAACTTGTCGATGTTCACCATCGCGTGGAGCATCGGGCCGCCTTCCCACCAACCGGGATAGTAATAGAACGGCGCGACCTTGTTGAAGCCGAGCTTCTCGTCGTCGTAGGGGCCGACCCACTCGGCGGCATCGATCGTGCCGCGCTCGAGCGCCTGGTAGATTTCGCCGCCCGCGATCTGCTGCGGAACGACGCCAAGCTTCGTGAGCACCTGACCGGCGAAACCGCCGATGCGCATCTTCAGGCCCTTGAGATCTTCGACAGTCTTGATCTCCTTACGGTACCAGCCGCCCATCTGTGCGCCGGTATTGCCGGCCATGAAGCCGATCGCATTGTGCTTCTTGAAGAATGCGTTGAGGAGATCGGTGCCGCCGCCATAGAGACACCAGGCATCCATCATGCGCTGGTTGAGGCCGAACGGAACGGCCGTGGCGAAGGCGAAAGTCGGATCCTTGCCGACGTAGTAGTAGCAGGCCGTGTGGCACATTTCGACGGTGCCGTTCGACACAACGTCCAGCGCCTGGAGGCCCGGAGCGATTTCGCCGGCGGCGAAAACCTGAATCTGGAATTTGCCGTCGGTCGCTTCGTTGACGTACTTGGCCAGAACTTCGGCGGCACCATAAATGGTATCGAGCGCTTTCGGGAAGCTCGAGGTTAGACGCCACTTAACTTCAGGCGCGGACTGCGCGATCGCCGGAGCGGCGACTGCACTTGCAGCGACGGCGCCGCCTGCGACTTGCAGGAACTTACGACGTTTCATGAATGTATTCCCCCTTAGGAGCATGGAGTTTTGGTTCGTTGGACTCCCGAGTCGTGAGGACCCGGTCATCTGGGGGCAGCATGTACGAGTGCCATGCAAAAATCTAGGAGCTAGGCGTCTTGCTATGCAGCATAATGAAAACGCCGCGGCCCTAGACGAGTTCGGTCAGGCCGCGGCGTAAACTTGTTGTATTCGAAGCCTAGTTTCAGGTGAAACTAGCCCGCGTTGCGGCGGGCCCGGATCATGTAGCTGTCGTAGCTATATTCTGCGACCTGCCACCACAGATACGACTCGTTCCGGAAGTTCTGCATCAGATCGATGTATTTCTTGAACTCGGCGTTCTTTGCCGAGATCTCCGCCCAGAGTTCGTTCGTCGCTTTGAGCGATGCATCCAGAATCTCGTTCGAGAACGGACGCAGATTTACCTTCTGCGCGACCAGCCGGCGAAGTGCCTGCGGATTGAGCACGTCGTAGCGTGCCTGCATCCAGGTGTTCGCATAAGCAGCCGCGTTGCGCACGGCGGCCTGGTAGTGCTTCGGCAGCGCATTGAACTTCTCGAGATTGAAGAATGCGTGCGTGGTCGGGCCGCCTTCCCAGAAGCCGGGATAGTAGTAGTAAGGCGCGACCTTGGCGAAGCCGAGCTTCTCGTCGTCATAAGGTCCAACCCACTCGGCTGCGTCGATCGTGCCGCGCTCAAGCGACTGATAGATTTCGCCGCCAGCGATCTGCTGCGGAACGACGCCGAGCTTCGCAAGCACCTGACCGGCGATGCCACCGATGCGCATCTTGAGGCCCTTCAGGTCTTGGACGGTCTTGATCTCTTTGCGGAACCAGCCCCCCATCTGCGTGCCGGTGTTGCCGAGCGGCAAACCGTTCACGCCGAATTTCTTGTAGAACTCGTTCCACACCTCGATGCCTTCATTGCCCGACATCCAGGCGTTCTGCATGCGCGCATTCAGGCCGAACGGCACCGATGCGGCGATCGCGAAGGTCGGGTCCTTGCCGACGTAATAGTACGACACCGTGTGGCAGGCCTCGATCGTGCCGTTGGAAGTCGCATCCAGCACCTGAAGCGGCGGAACGATCTCGCCGCCCGCGAAAACCTGCACCTGAAACTTGCCATCCGTGATGTCGGAAAGCTGCTTCGCGAAAACTTCAGCACCGCCATAGATCGTGTCGAGCGGCTTCGGAAAGCTCGAAGCCAGACGCCATTTGATTTCCGGATTCGACTGGGCGATCGCCGGAGCCGCGATCGCGGTTGCGGCGGCGCCAACGCCCGCCACCTTCAAGAATTGACGACGTTTCATTGTAAGGAACTATCTCCCAGACTTGCGGAAAGCACTGCGCCTCCCGCTTGGCGAAATCGCGTAGCACGCTTTCGTGGGATGAAAGCGGGATTAGCCATGCACGACGGGCAACTCGCGATGTTGAGCCATGCCCTGCAGCACAACCACGTCGCAGCGAAAGTCGATTAAAGTCTGAGCAGAATTTCTCGTGTGGCGAGGCGGACGCAATCTAGCTGCGGCAATCCGTGCACGTTACGTTGCGGCATTCGTCGCGCGCGTCGAGATCACGATTCGATGACGATCTTCGGCGCGGCGCGCTTGCCCGCCGATCCTTCGAGCGTTGCCCGCACCTTGGCTGCGATGTCCTTATAGATTTTCGCGTAAGAGCCGTCCGGCTCGCTCGCGACGATCGGCTTGCCGGAGTCGGACATTTCGCGGATTTTGAGTTCGAGCGGAATCTCGCCGAGAAACGGAACGCTCCAGCGGTCCGCTTCGCGCCTCGCGCCGCCGTGGCTGAAGATATCCGAGCGCTCACCGCAATGCGGGCAAAGGAAGTAGCTCATGTTCTCGATGAGACCGAGCACGGGAACGTCCACGCGCTTGAACATCGCGATGCCGCGCCGCGCGTCGATCAGGGCGAGATCCTGGGGCGTCGAAACGATGACCGCGCCGGCGAGCGGCACCTGCTGCGCAAGCGTGAGCTGCGCGTCACCGGTGCCTGGCGGCATATCGACGACGATGACGTCGAGCGGTGCCCAGTCCACCTCGCGAAGCATCTGCGTGATCGCGGATTGCACCATCGGGCCGCGCCAGATCATCGGCGTGTCCTCGTCGATGAGAAACCCGATCGACATGACCTTGAGCCCATAGGCTTCCATCGGCTTCAGCGTGCGGCCACCGAGCAGTTCGGGCTTGCCCTTGAGGGCGAGCAGGCGCGGCATCGAAGGACCGTAGATGTCCGCGTCGAGCACGCCGACCTTCAGACCGAGCGATTGCAGGCCGAGCGCAAGATTGACTGCCGTTGTCGATTTGCCGACGCCGCCCTTGCCCGAAGCGACGGCGATAATTGCCTTCACACCGGGAACGCCCGGCGCGGCCTTGGCTGCCGGCTGACTGCCTGGACCGCCCTGCGATGCCGCCTGCGGCGCGGCAGAGGGAGAGCCCGGTCTCTTCTCAGCCGTCAGGGCGATCAACACCGAAGCGACGCCCGGCGTCGCCTTGATGACCTCTTCGGCCTGCCTGCGCACGCTTTCCCAAGCCTGCGCTTCGGCGGCATCCACCGTCAGCGAGCAGAAGACTTTTCCGCCGGTTACGACGATGCCGGACAGCTTGCCGGACGTGACGATATCCTTGCCGTCGGGGCCCTTAACGGATTTGAGCGCTTCGGTGATGGTAGCGGAGGTGGCGGTCATTCTTCTTTTCTCCCACCCTAGGAATAGCACTTCCGGCGGAAATATTCCTCGCGGCTATTCGCCCTGAAAGCGCGGCAGGCGCTTTTCGCGGAAGGCCATCACGCCTTCGACGAAATCGCGGGAGCTGCCCGCGTCGCGCTGGCTGTCCCGTTCGAGATCGAGCTGGGCGGAAAGATCGTTCGCCCCGCTCGCCATCAGGGCGTGCTTTGCGAGCCGGTACGCGAGCGTCGGACCCGCTGCAAGGATCGCCGCATGCTTCGAAACTTCCGCAGCGAAGATGTCGTCATCGAAAATCTTCCAGGCGATGCCCATGCGCTCGCAGTCTTCCGCTGGGATCCGGTCGGCGAACAGACACATGGCCAGCGCCCGCTTGAGCCCAACGAGCCGCGGCAGAAACCAGGTGCCGCCTGCGTCCGGCACCAGCCCGATCCGCGCGAACGCCTGCTGCAAGTAGGCGGAACGGGCCATCAGAACGATATCGCATGCCAGCGCGATATTCGCGCCCGCGCCGGCGGCGGGACCGTTCACGGCGGCTATGGTCGGAATCGGAAACGCAGCCAGCCTGCGAACGAGCGGATTATAGTTCGCATCAAGCGACGCACCGAGATCGAGCTTTCCGGATTCCGCGATATTGCGCTCGGTCAGGTCCTGCCCGGAACAGAAGGCGCGTCCTTCGCCGGTGAGAACGAGACAGCGCACATTCTTGTCAGCTTCGATCTTGTCGAGCGCATCGCGCAACTCCGGGTGCGTCGCAGCGCCGATTGCGTTAAGCCGCTCTGGCCGCGCGAGTGACAAGGTCGCGACCGAGCCCGCGATATCAAGCTTGATGTGCTCGTACTTCATAGGTCACGCCTTTGCGCTTGGGCGGGCCGACACGGCAGCGTGCCAGCGCGAGAGATTCTTCATCTCCGGTGTAACGGAAAGCTTGATCACGCGCATGAAATCGATGGTGCAAAGCGCGTTGATATCCGCAACCGTAAACCGGTTGCCGGCGACAAATTCACGCTTGCCCAGTTCGGTTTCGAGGAAACTCAGGAAGTCCACCGCCTGATCGCGGCAGACGGCACCCCACTCGGCTACCTGCACTTTCTCGCGCTGCGCCATGCCGGGGCTTGTGTGCCGGAAGGATTGAGATACCGGCCCGTAGAAATGCAATTCGAGCCGCCGATTCCACATTTCGACCAGCGCGCTCTCGAGCGCATCCCGCCCGAACAGGTTCGGTTCCGGGTGAAGCTTCTCAAAATAAAGACAGATCGCCATCGACTCCGAGATCACCGTCCCGTCGTCGAGAACCAGAACCGGGACCCGCTGCATCGGATTGAGAGCTGTAAATTCGTTGCTGCGTTGCTCAAGTGTACCGAGATCGACCTGCTGCTTCGGGACATCGATGCCCTTCTCCGCAAGGAAAATGCGCACGCGGCGCGGGTTGGGCGCGCGGCCCATGTCATAGAGTTTCATCTGGCATTGCCTCCGTGCGCTATCGGACCATGTGCGGCGGAACCTATCAAGCTCCCGAAAAGACTAAGCTATTCGCGCCCGTGCGCCCGGATTCACGAATCATTAACCATAAGAATCAGCCCGGCATTAACCACTCGCGCGCGATGCTGACGGCAGCTGGCGCGAAGGGACTCGCGGCCGGCTTGCGCTTCGCATGGAGCGCGGGGTGAACGACGGGCGATCGGGAACGGTATTGCGTAATGATGAGCTATAGCGCCCGCGGGGACGAAACGGCGGCCGATGCGGCCCGTGCCGCGCACGAGCGGCGGCTCATGCTCAATCGAAGCGTGCGCGAAGCGCGCGACGTGCTCACTTCAACGTCCGGGGTAAAGCCCGCATTCAATTACGAACTGCTTCGCCTTTACGCGGAGCATCGCATCGGCGCGTCCGTCGCGCTGTTCATGTTGATCTCGCTCGTAGGCATCGCCTCGTCGCTGTGGACCGGCGGCTTCGGCGCGGTGCTCTGGACGCTGATCGCACTCACGATCCATTCGCTGAATGTCGCCGCATGCCGCCGCTTCCTCGCCGCCCCTGCCAGTCCGGCGCTGATGCAGCGCTACCGCATTCTTTTCACGTTGTTCGATCTGATCTTTGGTGTGTCCTGGGTTCTGATCGTGAACGTGCTCGTGGGCCTCGGCGCGCAGGGCGCCGGCGATTTTTCGCTGTTCGCCATGCTGCTCGTGGTTGCCGTGTTCTCGATGCTGGCTGCGAGTATTCCGAGCGCGGTGTATGCCGCGACCATTCCCGTCGCAGCCGTCGTTTCGCTGCATTATCTCCTGCGCGGCACGCCGCAGGACGTTGTCCTTGCGATTCTGACCATCGGCGCGGAAGCCTATTTCGTGATGGTTGCGGGACGGCTGCATATCGCAGCGGTCTCAGCGTTAGAGGCACGCGGGCAACTCGACACGCTGATCGGCGAGCTTGAGCAGTCCAAGGCGAAATCGGACGAGGCGGCGCGGCTTGCGGAAGCCGCGAACCTCGCAAAGTCCCGTTTTCTCGCGCAGATGTCCCACGAGCTCCGCACACCGCTGAACGCGATCCTCGGCTTCTCGGAAGTCATGAAGAACGAAGTGCTCGGCGGGCATGCGGTGCCGGCCTACAAGGAATATGCGGCAGACATTCATCAGTCTGGCGAACATCTCCTCAATCTCATCAACGAGATTCTGGACCTGTCGCGCATCGAAGCCGGACGCTACGAACTCAATGAGGAGCCCGTGAGCCTCGTCGGCATCGCGGACGACTGCACCTATCTGATGAAGATGCGTGCGACCAATCGCGGCATCACGCTGCACACGCTGTTCGAATCCAACCTGCCGAAGGTCTGGGCCGACGAACGCGCCATTCGTCAGGTCACGCTCAATCTGCTTTCGAATGCGATCAAGTTTACGCCGCAGGGCGGCGAGGTTTTCACGAAGGTCGGCTGGACGGCGTCCGGCGGCCAGTACCTCTCGGTGCGCGATACCGGACCCGGCATTCCCGAGGAGGAAATCCCCGTCGTCATGGCCTCGTTCGGGCAGGGCTCCAATTCGATCAAGAGCGCCGAACAGGGCGCGGGCCTGGGCCTGCCGATCGTGAAGGGGCTGATCGATCTTCACGGCGGCACCTTCACGCTGCGCTCGAAGCTACGCGAGGGCACCGAAGTGATCGTAACCCTGCCCCCTGAGCGCGTGATGGCGGCGCTCGCCCCGGTCACCGATGCAGGGTCGCTGCAACCCCGGCTGCCCGCAAAGGACAAGCAGACCACCACCGCCCGCGCGTGATAAATTTTGCTCTCGTCGAATCGCTGTCAGGCAAGCAGCGCCGGAACCCGCCGATGTTACCGCCTTTCGTCCATGACACGCTGAAATGGCTCCGCAACGAAACGGTATTTCCGTTCGGCGGCACAATCGTCTCGGATGAAGAAGCCGAACAGGCAGCCGTCAACCCCGGCGCGGGGGCCTATGCGGCGCCAGTTGCCGCGGCGCTCGCAGGCATCTGCGGAGCCGGCGTCCTCCTGCTCTTCTGGAATCTCGGCTTGCCGCCTTCTGCAATTGCTGCCGTGACGCTCCTCTGCCTTGCCGCCATTCGCGGTGCGCGGCTCGAAAGCGGCACAGTGCGCGCGGGCGACCGGTTGTACGGGCAATCCGGTGTCGGCACCGTCAGCCTGGTTCTGCTGCTGCTCGTCGAAGTCACGGCGCTCGAGGGGCTGATCGCCTATCACGCGCCCAGCGCGGCACTCGTGCTGATCGTTGCCGTCGTCTTCAGTTCGACCGCGTCCATCGTATTCCGCCTGACGCAGCCGGCGCGGCCGATCGATGAAATCGGAGACACTTCGCGCGTCTCGCAAAGCACCGCGCTGCAAGGCCTGACACTGGTCACCGTCGTAATCGGCACCGCAATTCTCCTGCCCGTATTCAGGATCGGCACGACCGCGGTGGCTTTTGTCGGCGCACTCTCGGCATTCGTCGCCGTCGTCGCGATCGCGAGGCACCAGCACAAAGACGACGTTCCGGACTGCGCTGCCGCGGCAGGAAAGGCCGCCGGTGCCGCCACCCTGCTTGCCGTGCTCGCCATCGTCAGGACCGCATAAGAAAGATGTTTCGCAACGACAAGTTTCTCTGGCTCGTGATCTTCGGCCTCATCGCTGCCGTGGCCGTACTGATGTTGCGCCATGACGACGGCACCATCGGTCCGATGGACACCAATTCCTTCGCGAGCCTTGTCTATTTTACCGCGCTGCTGCTTCTTGTCGGCGGCGGATTCTATTCGGTGTTCTATGGCCGCTTTCAGGAGAAGCTGAAGTCGGTTGGAATCTGGCTCGTTATCGTCGCGCTGCTGGTCGCCGCCTATAATTATCGCAGCACGATCGTGCACGTCGTCGACCGCATGTTCTCGATCGTAACGCCGGATCAGGACATCACCGCAAGCATACCCAATCATGTTTGGGTCGACCGCACCCCAAGCGGCGACTTCAACGTGCGCGTTCAGGTGAACGGAGCGTCACTGCCGATGCTTATCGACACCGGCGCATCGAGCGTGGTGCTGACACTCGACGCCGCACGTGCAGCCGGTCTTCCGGTGGACCTCCTCAAATACGACATCACGATTCAGACCGCGAAGGGACGAAGCCATGCCGCCGCTGTGGTGCTCGATCAGATCCGCATCGGTAACATCGTCCAGCGGCGCGTGCCTGCGCTCATCGTGAGGCGCGGCGACCTGAGCGTCAGCCTGCTCGGCATGAGTTTCCTGCAGCGGCTCGAGTCATTCGAGTTGCGCGGCCAGCAAATGGTGCTGCGCGGAAGACGCTAAACTATTCAAGCCGATGGATAAGTTTCACATTGCGGAACGCACTGTTCCGCAATGCGGAAACTTGTGCCGCGCGGTTGACGCTGCGTCCGCTTGATGTTGCAGTGATCTCTCCGCCGCACACGAAACCGTTTGCGGAAAATCGCAACGACGATTTGCAGCAAAAAAGCTGCTGGCAAGAACGGCAAAAACTTAGGGAGAACAAAATGAAGCGCACCGCGCTTACACTATTATCTTCTGCGATTATCGCGGCGACTGTCGCGTCTGCCGCAGCGCAAAACTTTCCGACCAAACAGGTCACGCTGATCGTGCCCTGGCCTGCGGGCGGCTCCACCGACATCGCGATGCGCGCGATTGCGGAAGCCGCGAGCAAACATCTCGGTCAGCCGATCGTGGTCGATAACCGTGCCGGCGGCTCCGGCACCGTCGGACCGGCGCAGATGGCAGCGACCGCGAAACCGGACGGCTACACCATCGCCCAGATACCGATCACGATCTTCCGCCTGCCCCTGATGCAGAAGACGACGTGGGATGCCGACAAAGACTTCACCTATATCGCGCATCTGACGGGTTACACTTTCGGCGTCACCGTGCGGGCGGACTCGGAATTCAAGACCTGGGCCGATGTCGTCAAGTTCGCGAAGGCTAACCCCGGCAAAGTAACTTATGCCACGCCGGGCACCGGTACTTCGCTGCACATCGGCATGGAACAGATCGCGGCACGCGACGGCTTCAAGGTCACGCAGGTTCCGTTCAAGGGCGGTGCCGAAACCAACGCAGCCGTGCTCGGCGGTCACACCATGCTGCAAGTCGAGTCGAGCGGCTGGAAGGCTCTTGTTGAGTCCGGCCAGCTCCGTCTCCTGATGATCTGGACCGAGAATCCGTCGAAGAACTATCCGGGCGTGCCGACGCTGAAGCAGCTCGGCTATCCCTTCGTGTTCGACTCGCCGTTCGGTATCGCCGGCCCGAAGGGCATGGATCCGAAAGTCGTCGCGATCCTCCATGACGCCTTCAAGAAGGCGATCGAAGATCCGGCGGTGCAGGCGACCCTCGCGAAATACGACATGGTCGTGAACTACAAGAACACCGCCGACTATGTGAAATTCGTGAAGGAAGTGACCGAAACCGAACGCAAGGTCGTCGATATGCTCGGCCTCAAGAAGAAAGACTGACGTCAATCCGATGGCCCCGCTGTTCGAGCGGGGCCATTTTTTCCCGACAACAGCGATCATCCAATGAAAAGTTCCGGCCTCCGGATCAATAACGCCGAACTCTGGGGCGGCACAATCTGGTTTGCGATCAGCCTGTTCGTGCTCGAACAAGGCCGCAGCCTGGGACACGGCACAGTGAACCAGCCGGGCATGGGCTTCATGATGTTCTGGCTGGGTCTGGTGATGGCGGGGCTCTCGCTTGCTGTCGCGCTGCAAGCGATCAAGAGCGAGGGACCCTCTGTCCGTTCGCTGTGGGCAGGAACGCGCTGGCAGAAAACGCTGATCGTGATCGCAACCTTCGTCGTCTACGCATACGCATTCACGCGGCTAGGGTTTCTCCTCTCCACCATCCCTCTGATGCTGGTGCTGCTGCGCGCGATCGATCCGGTGCGATGGACTGTTGCAATACCGCTCTCGCTCGGCGCACCGCTCCTCGTCTGGTGGGTGCTCCAGCGGCTCCTGCAAATCCAGCTGCCGACCGGCATGTTCGAGATCGGCTAGGCGATGGATTTGCTCGGACAGGTCGCTCATGGATTTGCCGTCGCGCTGACGCCGGTGAATCTGCTCTATTGTTTTATCGGCGTATTCATCGGCACGCTGGTCGGCGTGCTGCCGGGCATCGGCCCGATCTCGGCGATGTCGCTGCTCTTGCCTGTGACGCTTTCGGGAACGCCCGAGTCCGGCATCATCATGATGGCCGGCATCTACTACGGCTCGATGTATGGCGGCTCGACGACGTCGATCCTCGTAAACATTCCAGGCGAAGCGACCTCGGTCGTCACCTGCATCGACGGACACGAGATGGCGAAGCAAGGCCGCGCCGGCCCGGCGCTTGGCATCGCCGCTTTCGGGTCCTTCATCGCAGGCACCCTCGCCGTCGTCGGCCTGATGGTGATCGCGCCTTATCTTGCGCGATTTGCGGTCGCGTTCGGGCCCGCGGAAATGTTCAGCCTGATGATCCTCGGGCTTGTGATCGTGACCTTCCTCACGCAAGGCTCGATGCTCAAGTCGTTGCTGATGGCGAGCGCCGGTGTCGTGCTCGGCCTGATCGGCCTCGACAGCATCAGCGCGCAGCCGCGTCTCACCTTCGACCGCATCGAACTCTACGACGGCATCGGCCTCGTGCCGGTCGTGATGGGGCTGTTCGGTGTCGCCGAGGTGCTGACCAATATCGAGCAAGGCATCAAGCGCACCGTATCGAGTACGAAGATCACCAATCTGCTTCCAAACAAGGAAGACTGGAAACGCAGTTCAGGGCCGATCGGGCGCGGCACCGTGCTTGGATTCTTTCTCGGGATCATTCCAGGCGGCGGCGCGGTAATCGCGGCTTTCGCGTCCTACGCGCTCGAAAAGCGAATCTCGAAAACGCCGGAACAGTTCGGAAAAGGCGCAATCGAAGGCGTCGCCGGCCCGGAAGCCGCCAACAATGCGGCCGCGGGCGGCGCATTCATTCCACTGCTCACGCTCGGCATTCCGCCGAACGTTGTCATGGCGCTGCTCCTCGGCGCATTCGTCATTCACAACATCCAACCCGGCCCGCTCCTGATGGTGCAGCGTCCCGACCTGTTCTGGGGTGTGATCACGAGCATGTATATCGGCAACGTGATGCTGCTCGTGCTCAATTTGCCGCTGATCGGCATGTGGGTGCAACTGTTGCGCCTGCCCTACAACATCCTGTTTCCGATGATCCTGCTCTTTACCGTCGTCGGCGTGTTCGCGAGCAGCAACAACGTGTTCGATCTCTATGTGATGATCGCGTTCGGCATCCTGGGCTATCTCGCTCGCAAGCTCGGCTACGAGGCCGCGCCCTTGGTGCTCGCCTTCGTCCTCGGCGCGATCATGGAGAACAAGCTCCGCACGGCACTGATCATCTCGGCCGGCGACCTCACGACGTTCTTTACAAAACCGATCTCCGCGGTCTGCCTGAGCGTTGCTGCGATCATGCTGCTGATGCCGGTTATTCCCGCCCTGCGCAGGAAGCGCGAAAAGGTCGCGCTCGAAGACGGGCAGAATTAGTTCGCGCGTAATCCTTATCCGAAAGCCGGGTTTCGCATTTCGGGATCACGCGCTTCAGAACCAGTCCATCAGGCTCGCGAAGAAACGCACGGCGACGATCAAGAGAAAGCCTCCAAACGCGACTTCAAGGCGGCGGCGCGGCCACGAGTGTGCGAGCTTTGCGCCGTAGGGGGCCGCGAGCACGCTCGTCGGTGCGAACAGAAGAACGGCGAGAAACGATACGTAGCCCACCGAGAGCGGCGGCATCAACGCCTGCTGCGGCCAGCCCGCGATCATGTAGCCGATGACGCCCGGCAGAGAAATCAGCACGCCGACGCCCGAGGATGTGGAAACCGCGCGGTGGATCGAAACGCCGTACAAAGTGAGAAACAGAACCGCATAGGCGCCACCGCCGATACCCATCAGCGCGGAGACGATACCGATCGCAAGCCCGACCGCGACGGTAACGCCTTTGCCCGGCAGTTGATCGGCGATGCGCCAGTTTTCGCGCCCGAAGAACAACTTCAACGCCATGAGCGTCGCGAAGACGACGAAGATGAGTTTGAAGACGGTCGAGCTCGCGAAATAGGCGATGAACGAGCCGATCGCGACGCCGCCGACGATCGGAAACGCCCAAGTCTTCAGAAGCTCGTCGTCTACGGCGCCTTTCGCCTTGTGCGCAAAATAGGAACGCAGCGAAGTCGGAACGATCAGCGCAAGCGCGGTACCGACGCAAAGCTGCATGCGAATTTCGTCGGCGACTCCGAGCGCCTTGAATACTTCGTACATCACCGGGACGGAGATGGCCGCACCGCCGATACCGAGAAGCCCCGCAAAAATGCCAGTAAGCGTTCCTGCGATAACGATGGCTGCAACGAGAACCGCGAACTCGCCTGCGGGAATTCCAAGCACTGTCATGCGGCGCTTTGTGCCGGGGATTCCGTAGAAAGGAAAGCAAGTGCCTCGCGCAGTACCCATGCATTTGCGCCGGGCTTTACGGCCTCGGTCGAAAGATGGCGGCGGTACAGCCGCGCGCCGGGTCTGCCGCGGAACGCTCCGAGCAGATGCTTCGTCACATCGTGGAGCCGCGCGCCGGCAGCGACTTCGCGCTCGATATAGGGAATGAGCTTCTCGAATGCCGCTTCGATCGATGCGGACGGCGCGGCTTCGCCAAAGACCTGCGGATCGACGCCGAGCAGAAGTTCGGGCGTGTCATAGGCCGCGCGGCCGAGCATCACGCCGTCGACATGCGTGAGATGTTCCTTGGCTGCCGCAATCGAGACAATGCCGCCGTTCAAAATGACAGGGTACGCGCCCAGACGTTTCTTCAGACGAAATACCCGATCGTAATTCAGGGGCGGCACCTCGCGGTTCTCGCGCGGGCTCAAACCCTGCAGCCAGGCCTTTCGCGCGTGCACGACCAGCGCATCGGCCCCCGCCGCGACCATGGCGTCTGCAAACCTGTCGAGCGCTTCTTCCTCGTTCTGATCGTCGATGCCGATGCGGCACTTCACGGTGACGGGAATCTTCACCGCAGCCTTCATCGCAGCAACGCCTTCGGCGACCCGCGCGGGCTCCGCCATGAGGCAGGCGCCGAAGTGTCCGTTTTTCACCCGATCCGAAGGACAGCCGCAATTGAGATTGACTTCGTCATAGCCGAGATCTTCCGCGATCCTCGCGCTCGCGGCGAGGTCCTTCGCTTCCGAACCGCCAAGCTGGATCGCGACCGGATGCTCCTCGGCGTTGTAGCCGAGCAGTCGCGCGCGGTCGCCATGCAGCACCGCACCGGTCGTAATCATCTCCGTATAGAGCCGCGCGCGGCGCGTGAGCAGCCGATGGAAAAACCGGCAATGCCTGTCGGTCCACTCCATCATCGGAGCGCAGCAGAACCGCCAAGGTGTTGGGCCTATACTTTCAGCGTTTTCAATCATTAAGGACCGGGCCCTCGTTGAGTGTCATTTTCTTCATTTATTCTCACATTTTTTTATTTCAGCTCACAGGATGCAGCCTTCCTACACCGAAAAGACCTTGCCGCACCGTGGGCACCGTTCAGAAGAGCCGGAGAACCGATGGCGCTCTCGGGAATACCATAACCGCAGGGTCGTCTATTCAGAGAGCAAGACGATCGAAAGCGCGGCGATGCGACGAAAGGATATAGCGGAGCAGGGTCGAGCCGGAAACCCCGACCTGCAGATTACTCGCGCGCGAAGGCACCGCGCGCCGGCATCAAAGAAAAGAACGCGTTCATCAAAGACGTGCGCGTGGAGTTGGTGCACGGCGAAATCCTGCCGATGCTCCGAGCCAGCATAGATACGAGGGCCTCTGTCTCCTCTACAAGCCGATCGTGCACACTGACCGCAAAAAAAATGCAGATCGAGATTGCGCGCACTACCGGCGCGCTCCGCTGCCCCCGATCCATTGATTTTGAGAAGTTCAACGCCGTTGCAGCTGACTTAGACGTCGGCTAGGTTATGACTGTTGGTGGCAGCTTATTCTACGAACAAGAGATTCCCCAATGAAGTTCATGCCGAACTCCAGAAGGCTTTCACGGTGGATGCGGGTGAAACCGATCTGCAATCTTGTTTTTTGGCTTCGCTTCTTTTGGTACGTGCGAATCAGAAAAACACTGCGCCGTTATGAAGGAACGAGCAGTGTAAACGCGGTAGGACGGGATCACAACGAAAAGAGCCTACTTCACGGTCAACCGAGCGACCGTATCTTGCGGCTTATCTATCCGATGGCGGCGATCGACCGGCTGAACGAAAAGTCCAAAGTTCTCGCTATCGGCGTTCGCTACGAAACGGACCTGCTTTATCTAATGGCCTACGGCTTTCATAATTGCCGGGGACTAGATCTCTTTTCCTATTCGCCCTGGGTCGATCTCGGGAACATGCACGAAATGTCCTACGAAGCGGATTCTTTCGACGCCGTGGTGTTGGGATGGACACTCGCCTACAGCGACGACCAGAAGAAAGCAGCCCGTGAAATCGTGAGGGTCACGCGTAACGGCGGTATCGTTGCGATCTCCAACTCGTACTATCCCAAAGAGAGACTGAAAGAACTCGCAGGCGAAGGTGAACCGATTGGCGGTTTCGACCGGAGGCAGACCGTGGCTTCTATCCTCGAACTGTTTGAGGGTCGTGTTGAGCGGGTTTACTTCCAGCACGACGCCAACCCACAATGGCAGGGAGCGTGTCTGGTCGTGTTTGCGATCAGTAAGAACTAGGCCGGCGCCAGCTTTATCGCCATGCCGCGGCCGCCGGCGCCGTCGTCCTGTTACGCAGCGTCGGCTTTCGTGTCGAAATGCTCGCGCGCGGAAAGAATTCTTCCATAGTGCTTTTCGGCCCAGCCCACCAGCAAACCCACCGGCTCCATCAGCGAGTGACCGAGCGGCGTTAGACGATACTCGACACTCGGCGGCTGCGTCGGAAACACCGTGCGCGAAATCAGGCCGTTGCGTTGCAGGTCGCGAAGCGTCTGCGTCAGCATGCGCTGCGAGATATCGGGGATGAGTCTGCGTAACTCGCCGAAGCGATACGCCTTCTCGGAGAGCGCGAGCAGCATCAGCGTGCTCCATTTGTCGCCGATCTGGTCGAGTACCTGCCGCACCGGACATTCGGCGAGGCTCTGCCCCGAGATGTTCTGCTCCCGGAGCACATCCTGAATTTGTCGTGAAGATTTTGCCGGCCGTTTCATGATGGTTCTCTTGTCGCGCTGCTCTTGGTGGTTCCTGCGAAGTAACCAGCGCCTGCAAAGCTGCCTTCTTTACGGA
The DNA here is from genome assembly GCA_018335895.1 of Hyphomicrobiales bacterium. Classification (GTDB taxonomy): domain Bacteria; phylum Pseudomonadota; class Alphaproteobacteria; order Rhizobiales; family Xanthobacteraceae. Next base: position 66,348 of record JAGXQU010000191.1, read on the forward strand.
CGCCCGTCGATCTCGCATGTAGATATGGTCTCAAAAAGAGACCATATCGCAAAAATGTACATGGGAAGCACGACTATGGCAAACCAACCCACCCTGCTCGTCACCGGCGCAAGCGGTCATCTCGGCCGGCGTGCGGCCGAGATCCTTCTCGAAACCAAGGCCGGCAAGGTGATTGCCGGAACGCGGGATCCATCGAAAATCGGCGACCTCGCCGCCAAAGGCGCGGAACTTCGCAAAGTTGATTTCGACGATCCGGCGCTTAGCGATGCCTTCAAGGGCGTGGACCGGCTGCTGCTGATTTCGACCGACGCGCTCGACACCCCGGGCAAGCGGCTCAGGCAACACAAGGCCGCGATTGAGGCCGCGAAAAAAGCCGGCGTGAAACACATCGTCTACACGTCGATGCCAAAGCCCGAACCGGGCTCGCCGATTCCGTTCGCGCCGGACCACTACGGGACCGAGCAGGCGCTGGCCGAAAGCGGCATCGGCTGGACCGTGCTCCGCAACTCCTGGTACCAGGAAAATCTGTTCCACTCGCTGCCGCAGGTGCTGGCATCCGGTAAATGGTTTTCCGCGGCCGGAGACGGCAAGGTCGCGCACGTCTCGCGCGAAGACGCGGCCTATGCCGCCGCGGCGGCACTCGCCACGCAGCCGAACGGCAATGCGCGCTACGACATCACCGGCTCCGAACTTCTCACCACGAAGGAAATCGCGAAGCTCGCGGCGGAAGCGACCGGCAAGCCGATCGAAGTCGTAAGCGTCACCGACGAGCAGCTTACGCAGGGCATGATCGCAGCCGGCCTGCCGGCTTTCCTCGCGCCGGTATTCGCGAGCTTCGACACCAACACGCGCAAGGGCAACATCGCGATTGCTTCCAGCGCCGTGCGGGAACTCACGGGCCGCACACCGCGCTCGCTGCAACAATTCTTCTCAGCGAACAAAGAAGCGCTCTCGCACGCCCACTAGGCGGAACGCATGCGTTGAAGGGCGGCCGTCGCGGCCGCCCTTGACGCACCTAAAATAGAGGGAAAATGTCGTTTCCGAAGCCGCCGCGGAGCGGCGAACAAAGGAAACGCCAGTGCCCATTCCGGTTCAGTTTCAAGGCCGCCTGACGATCCCCGCAGTCGCCGCGCCCATGTTCCTCGTCTCAAACCCCGATCTCGTGGTCGAGTGCTGCAAGGCGGGCATCGTCGGCACCTTCCCGGCGCTGAACCAGCGCACAAGCGCGGGATACGAGGAATGGCTCGTCGAGATCAACGAGCGTCTCGCGAAACATGAACGCGACACCGGCAGGAAGACGGCGCCCTTCGGTGTGAACCTCATCGTTCACAAGAGCAACCCGCGGGTGGAGCCGGATCTGGCAATCTCGCGCAAGCATAAAGTGCCGCTCATCATCACCTCGCTTGGCGCCGTGAAGGAACTGGTCGGCGCCGTGCAGGGTTACGGCGGCCTCGTTTTTCATGACGTCATCAACCTCCGGCACGCGCGCAAGGCCGCCGAAGCGAATGTCGACGGCCTGATCGGCGTCTGCGCGGGCGCGGGCGGGCACGCAGGTCTGCTGTCGCCTTTCGCGCTCATTCCGGAAATCCGGAAATTCTTTCCGAAAACGATCTTGCTCTCTGGCGTCATGTCCACCGGACGGCACGTCGCCGCCGCACGCATGATCGGCGCCGACCTCGCCTATCTCGGCACGCGGTTCATCGCGACCAAGGAAAGCATGGCGCAGGAGAAGTTCAAGGACATGATCGTCGGCACCAACGCATCCGACATCGTCTACACCGCCGCGATCTCGGGTGTGCACGGCAACTTCCTGATGCCGTCGATCGCTGCGACCGGCAAGACGATCGACCTCACCGCCTCGCACAAAATGCAGGTCGGCCAGCACGAAGAACGCGCATGGAAGGACGTCTGGTCGGCAGGCCAGGGCGTCGGCTCTATCGATGACGTGCCGACGACCGCCGAACTTTGTGCGCGACTGATCGAAGAGTACCGCGAGGCCATCGAAGAACTCGCGGACGAGCGCGCGGCGATTGCCGCTCAGTAAAGTAAAGAAGAGTAACTGCAATGAACCCCGAAGCCTGGCTCGATATTCCATTTCTCACGCTGTCCGATCTGATCCGCGATCACGCGAAGGAACGCAGCCACCACCCGGCCGTGATCCAGGATGAGCGCAAGCTCGATTACGCAGCGCTCGACAAATACATGGACCGGATCGCAGCGACCTTGCAGCGCGACGGCCTGAAAGCGAAAGACGCGATAGCGGTCTGCGCCTCGACTTCCGTCGAGTATCTGGCGGTGTTTCTCGCGGCACTCCGCTGCGGCATCGCCGTCGCGCCGCTCGCGCCCTCCTCCACGCCCGAGACGATCGCGACGATGATCGCGGATTCGAACTCGCAGCTTTTCTTTCTCGATAAAGGCGTTGCGGAAGAATTGAGAAAGGTCGAAGGCTCGATCAAGGCGCGCAGGATTTCGCTCGACGACTCGGACGCCGGCGAACCGTTCTCGAAATGGCTTGCAGCGGAAAGCGCGCGGCCCACGCCCGTGAATGTCGAACCGGCGTCCGCCTTCAATATCATCTATTCGTCAGGAACCACCGGCACGCCGAAAGGTATCGTGCAGTCGCATGCCATGCGCTGGGGTCAGGTACAGCGCGCCTCGATCATTGGCTATACGCCGGATGCGGTGACGATGGTGTCGACGCCGCTCTACTCGAACACGACGCTGGTCAGCGTTTTTCCGACGCTTGCGATGGGCGGCACGCTTGTGATGATGGCGAAGTTCGACGTGGAGAAATTTCTCCAACTCTCGGAGAGATATCGCGCGAGCCACGCGATGCTGGTGCCGGTGCAATATCGCCGCATCATGTCGCATCCAGAGTTCGGAAAATACGACCTCTCAGCCTACAAAATGAAGTTCTCGACCAGCGCGCCGTTCGCAGCCGACGTGAAAGCGGATGTCGTGAAGCGCTGGCCCGGGGGCCTGCGCGAGTATTACGGCCTCACCGAAGGCGGCGGCACCTGCATGCTCGCAGCGGAACTTTACCCGAACAAGCTGCACACCGTGGGCCAGCCTCTGCCCGGCCACGACATGCGGCTAATCGACGAGAACGGCGAGGAAGTGGCAGCGGGCGAGATTGGCGAAGTCGTCGGCCATTCGCCGATCATGATGAACGGTTATCATAACAATCCCGAAAAGAGCCGCGAAGCGGAGTGGTTCGACAAAACCGGAAAGCGTTTCATTCGCACCGGCGACGTCGGCCGCTTCGACGAGGACGGCTTTCTCACGCTCATGGACCGCAAGAAGGACATGATCATCTCGGGCGGCTTCAACATTTATCCGAGTGACATCGAAGCCCTGATGACGCAGCATCCGGCCGTGCTCGAAGCCGCGGTCGTCGGCGTGCCTTCGGTGAAGTGGGGCGAAACGCCGGTCGCCTTCGTCGTGCTGAAACCGGGTGCCTCAGCGAACGGCAACGAGATTCAGCAGTGGACCAACGAGCGCGTCGGCAAGACGCAGCGCCTCGCGCTCGTCGAGGTCGTTGCCAGCCTGCCGCGCAGCGCCATCGGCAAGGTGCTCAAGCGCGAGTTGCGCGACACGGTGCGGCTCGCCGAAAGCGCCTGACACGCCTGCGGCTCGCGCAGAAACCCTGCGCGGATTTCGCACTTTCCTCGCAGGCCGCCTCGGATTAATGCTTTTCCGCAAGGAGAAGCACGATGTTCCGCGAAGCCGATGCCGCCGTACGCCTCAGCGAATACCGGCCCTATGACTGGCTCGTGGATACGGTCGATCTCGACTTCCGGCTCGAGCCCACGGCCACACGCGTTCGCGCAAAGCTCGCGATGCGGCCGAACCCGAAGGGCCGCAAGGATGTGCCCATCGTACTCGACGGCGACGAGCTTACGCTTGTCTCCCTGAACCTCGACGGCCGCGTTCTCACCGCGAACGAATACGAAGTGAATGCCTCCTCCCTTACGATCAAGAACCCGCCGCGCGGCAAGCTCACACTCGAGATCGAAACGGTGATCGACCCTTCCTCGAACACGAAGCTGATGGGCCTGTTCCGCTCGAACAAGATTTATTGCACGCAGTGCGAGGCTGAAGGCTTCCGCCGCATCACCTACTTCCCCGACCGGCCCGATGTCCTCTCCGTCTACACCGTACGCATCGAAGCGGATCGCGACGAGGCGCCGTTCCTGCTTTCGAACGGAAACCCGGTCGAAGCTTTCGGCATTCCTGATACGAACCGCCACTACGCGATCTGGCACGACCCGCACCCGAAGCCGGCTTATCTGTTCGCGCTGGTCGGCGGAAAGCTCGACTATATCGAGGAGCCGTTCAAGACCGCGTCAGGCCGCAAGGTGATGCTCCGCATCTTCGTCGAGCCCGACAAGACGCAGCTCGCGCACTACGCGATGGATGCCCTCAAGCGCTCGATGCGCTGGGACGAGAAAGTATTCGGCTGCGAATACGACCTCGACGTTTTCCATATCGTCGCGGTTTCCGACTTCAACATGGGCGCAATGGAAAACAAGGGCCTGAACATCTTCAACGACAAATATGTTCTCGCGTCGCCCGAGACCGCGACCGATATCGACTACGAGAACATCGAAGCGATCATCGCGCACGAATATTTTCACAACTGGACCGGCGACCGCATCACCTGCCGCGACTGGTTCCAGCTTTGTCTCAAGGAAGGACTGACCGTCTTCCGCGATCAGGAATTTTCGTCGGATGAGCGCTCGCGGCCTGTCGAACGCATCGGCGACGTGCGCAGGCTGAAAAGTTTCCAGTTTGCGGAAGATGCCGGGCCGCTTGCGCATCCGGTTCGTCCCGAGACCTATCGCGAGATCAACAATTTCTACACGGTCACGGTTTACGAGAAGGGAGCCGAAGTCGTTCGCATGCTGAAGACGCTCTTGGGCGAGCGCGGATTCCGCAAGGGCATGGACCTCTATTTCAAGCGCCACGACGGCGATGCCGCGACCATCGAGGATTTCCTGAAATGCTTCGCAGACGCGAACAAGCGCGATCTTTCGCAGTTTGCGCTCTGGTACTCCCAGGCCGGAACGCCGGAGCTTGCCGTGCGCGGCACCTATGACGCGACGGCAAAAACCTACACGCTCGACATCGAGCAGATGGTGCCGCCGACACCGGGCCAAAGCGCGAAGCAGCCGATGGTGATCCCGCTGAAGCTCGGCCTGCTCGACGCGAAAGGCCGCGATATCCCGATCAGGGATGCAAAAGGCAAAAGCATTTCCGACAATCTGATCGTACTCGACAGGCAGTCGCAGACGTTCGTCTTCTCGGGCATCAAGGAAAAGCCCGCGGTTTCGATCAATCGCGGCTTCTCTGCACCTGTGAAGATTTCGGCGAACTTCGGTGCCGACAATCTGCTTTTCCTGGCCAAGTACGACAGCGATCCCTTTAACCGCTACGACGCCGTCGAGCAGCTCGCCATGCAGCAACTCGTGGCCTCCGCGAAAGGATCGAACGAGCCGCCTTCAGCGCTCATCGAAGCGCTCGGCAACGCGCTCGACAATGCGACGCTCGACGACGCCTTCCTCGCGCAGCTTTTCAGCCTGCCCGACGAATCGGATATCGCGCGCGAGATCGGCAAGAACATCGATCCCGATGCGATTCTCGCCGCACGCCGGAAGATCAAGCGCGATATCGGCACAGCGCTCAAGGGCAAGCTACTCGGGCGCTATCAGATGCTCACGAGCCATAGCCCCTATTCGCCCGACGCCAAGAGTGCGGGCCGGCGCGCGCTCCGCAATGCCTGCCTCGATCTTCTGGCCGCAACCGGAGACGACGCCGAGCACAAACGCGCGTTCCATCAGTTCGAGCACGCCGACAACATGACGGATCGGATGGCGGCGCTTGCCGTGCTCTCGCAGTACGCGATCCCCGAGCGCGAGACGGCGCTCGCGGCATTCGAAAAGCGCTACCGCGACGACCCGCTTGTGCTCGACAAATGGTTCGCGGTGCAGGCGCGTATTCCGGAATCCGGCACGCTGGATCGCGTGCGTGAACTTGCGAAACATCCGGCATTCTCGATGACCAACCCGAACCGCATGCGCTCGCTGATCGGCGTGTTCGCGGCCAATTCCTCCCAGTTCAACCGCGCGGACGGCAGGGGCTATGCGCTCATCGCCGACACGGTTCTCGTTTTGGACTCAAAGAACCCGCAGGTCGCCGCCCGGCTGCTCTCGGCCTTCAAGAGCTGGCGGACTCTGGAACCGGCTCGCCGCGCGCTTGCAGAGAAAGAATTGAATCGCATCGCACAAACGCCGGGCCTCTCGCCCGATGTGGCGGATATCGCAAGCCGATCATTGGCTTGAGTCAAAAAAGCGAAAAAAGTTAACGCTGCCCCGGAGTCGTTAGCCGATAATTTACGACTCGGGACAACGGTTTTTGACTCGTTGACTCTAGACAAGTCACCGCCAAATCGATTCTTATCAATTTCGATTCGGGGAGATGCGGCAGTCCCTCCAGATCATGACTTTTGGGGCTCATCCGGGGAGAGTCAGCGATGGCGCGCGTCCACGCTGCCAACACGACTGCGCATGGACAATCGACGCGTGGTCTTGCCCGCTCGCTGACGCACCCGAGCTATCAACGTCTTGTCGATGCGGAGCCGGTTCTGCGCCGCATCGTGCCCGTTCTCATTGTCGTATTCCTGATGTCGGTCGTGCTAGGCGCGCTTGTGCAGGTGCTGGATCATCGCCGCACGGCGATCGCAGACGCGAAAACCGGCTTGTCGTTGTATACGCAATCGATCGCCGAAGAGTTCTCTCGCGGCGCAGCCGGTACCGACAGGACGGCGCACGACGCCAGGACACTGCTTCGTATCGCGACGCCGGCGCAGGCCATCGCCAATGGCAGGCGGTTCTTCCTCACCGACCCCAGCGGCAAGATCGTTGCCGCAGAGCCGGAGTCGCCTCTCGCAATCGGAAAATCGCTCATCGACCTGCTCGGCCCTTCGCAGCCGCTCACGGTCTATGCCGACCGCGCAGGCGTGATCGAAATCACGGTGCCGGACGGCAGCGAAGCGCTCGCGACGGTACGAAATCTGCGCGACAATCTCGGGCAGCTCGCCTCCGTTCAACTGCGTAGTACTGCGCTCGATAGCTGGTGGCGCGACACGCGGCTGACCGCAACGCTCGTCACCACGACCAGCGTCGTACTGCTCATTCTCGGTTTCGCCTTCCACTGGCAATCGAACCGCGCACGCGAAGCCGACCTGATCCACGAGAAGGTGCTCGCGCGCATGGACACTGCGCTGAACCGGGGCCGCGCGGGCCTATGGGACTGGGATCTGGCACGAGGCCGCATCTATTGGTCGGACTCCATGTTCGAGATCCTAGGGTTCAAACCGCGCGACGAACTGCTCTCCTTCGGCGAAATCGAGGCGCTGGTGCACCCGGAGGATGGCTCGCTCTTCGAGCTCGCTTCCAATCTCGCGGAAGTCGCCGACGGCGCCATCGATCGCGCATTCCGCATGCGTCACGCCGACGGCAGCTGGGTATGGTTGCGCGCGCGCGCGGAACTCGTGCAGGAGAACGGAAGCAGCGGCCCGCACGTGATCGGCATCGCTTCCGACATCACCGAAGAGAAGCGCCTTCAGGCCCGCACCGCGACCGCCGACATGCGGCTCCGCGAAGCGGTCGAGACCGTCTCGGAAGCCTTCGTGATCTGGGACGCCGACCGCCGTCTCGTGCTTTCGAACTCAAAATTCAAGGAGCAGCACGGCCTGCCCGACGAAGCCGTCGCTCCGGGCACGAATTACGACAGAGTCATCGCCGCAATGACCAACCCGGCGCTGCCGGATGCGCAGACGACAGACGGCAGCATCGAACTCGCGGACGGGCGCTGGGTGCAGATCAACGAACGCCGGATGAAAGACGGCGGCCTCGTTTCGATCGGAACGGACATCACCAAGATCAAGCTGCACGAAGAAAAGCTGATCGAAAGCGAACGCACGTTGATCGCGCGCAACGTCGAGCTTACCAACTCGCAGCAGGCCCTCGAATACCAGGCGCAGCAGCTTGCCGAACTCGCGCAGAAATATGCCGACGAAAAATCCCGCGCCGAGGAAGCGAGCCAGGCGAAATCCGACTTCCTCGCCAATATGAGCCACGAGTTGCGGACACCGCTGAACGCGATCATCGGTTTCTCCGAGATCATGGAATCGGGCATGTTCGGCAAACTCGGTTCGGAGAAATACTACGAATACTGCACCGACATCCGTGCGAGCGGCGTCTATCTCCTCGATGTCATCAACGACATTCTGGATATGGCGAAGATCGAAGCCGGCCGCATGCCGGTGAACATCGAGGCGGTGCGGCTCGAGGAAATCGTCTCGGATGCTATCCGCGTCGTCTCGGTGCGCGCCGGAGAGAAGAACCTCGTGTGCCGCACACGGATCTGCGACGACCTCACGGTTCGCGCCGACCGGCGCGCCATCAAGCAGATTCTGCTCAACCTCATTTCGAACTCGGTGAAGTTCACGCCGGAAGGCGGGCATATCGCGGTGAGCGCCAAGCGCTCCGGCAGCTCAGCGTTCCTCGTGATCGAGGACTCGGGCATCGGCATATCGAGAGAAGCGCTGAAAAAGCTCGGCCGTCCCTTTGAACAGGTCGAAAGCCAACTCACGAAAACGCAGGCCGGCTCCGGCCTCGGGCTCGCGATCGCCAAATCGCTCGCGGAATTGCAGGGCGGACGCATGCGCATCCGCTCGATCGAGAACGTCGGGACCAAGGTATTTCTGCGCCTGCCCGCCCGGCTCGCAAGCTAGTTCTCGGCAGCATCACCCAGAATCCGGTCGAAGGCCTCGCGCACGCGCTCCTGCGTGTCGGCAAGATGTGCGTTCAGGGTCGTGAAGTCCGGCAACCCGCCGGCGCGCGCAAGCAGCGCCAAGAGACCCGGCGCCGCTTTCGCAGGCTCGAATGGCCCGCTAACGCACAGCCGCAAGACCTGCGTCAGGTTGTGATAGAGCGTGACCGCCTCGCTCAGCAATTCGCCATCGGCTTTGTCCAGCAGCGATAACTTCCTCGCCTTCTCGATGACGCGTGCGGTCTGCGTATCCAGAATGCCGAGATTCTGCTCGGCATGGACCAGAGAGAAATATTGCGCGAGAAACTCGATATCGATCAGGCCGCCCTTCGCGTTCTTGATGTCCCAGCGCTCGCTATCGCCGCGCTCGTCGGCGATCGCCTGCCGCATCTCGATCGCGTCGCGGGCGATGATGCCGGGGTCGCGCTCCACGCCTAGCGCCCTGCCGACCGCCGCCTCGACCTTGCTGCGAAAGCCCGCCGAAGACGACACGACCCGCGCCCGGGTCAGCGCCATATGCTCCCAGGTCCAGGCTTCGCTGGTCTGGTAGTTCACGAAGCTCGCAAGCGACGTCGCTACCGGGCCAGCGCGGCCCGAGGGGCGCAGACGCAGATCGACGTCGTAGAGTTTGCCCATGTTGGTCGGTGTGGTCAGCGCGCTGATGATGCGTTGCGTGAGACGAGCGAAATACTGCGCGCCGTATAGCGGCCGCTTGCCGTCGGACTCGGGCTTCGCTTCATCGAACTCATAGAGCAGGATCAGATCGAGATCGGAACCTGCCGTCATTTCGCGGCTGCCGAGCTTTCCGAGCGCGACTACCGCGGTTTCGGCATCCGAAAGCTTGCCGTGGTTCTTTTCGAAGCGGCGCAGGACCTCGCGATGCAGTTCGCGAATGATGACATCGGCGAGTGTCGCATAGGCTTCGCCTGCGCGGCTCGCCGAGAGAGCCCCGGAAATCACCCGCACGCCGATCAGCACGAGATGCTCGCGGCCGAAGCTGCGGGTGAGATCAAGAAATTCTTCTTCGCTTTGCGCCTGTTTCAGCAGGTCCGCGAGCCGTTTCGCGAGCACTTCTTCCGAGGGCACGCCGGCGAAGAAAGCCGGATCGAGCAGACCGTCCAATAGCGACGGTGCCTGTGCGATCATGTCGCGAAGGCGCGGCGATGTTGAAAGGATGGTGGCGACGAGTTGCACGAGATCGGGATGCGTGCGCATCGCCGCAAGAAGCCGCTCACCGCCGGGAAGCTGCGACAGGAAGCGGTCGCAGGCGAGCAGTGCTGCGTCGGGATTTCCAGAACGCGAGAGTGCATCGAGGAGTGCAGGCAGGATCGCCTGAAATTCGCCTTGCGCCGCCTCGGTTTTTAACGCGCGATATTCGCCCGCGAGCCAGCCGCGAATGAGGTGGCTCGCTGCAAGCGGTTCCTTGAAGCCCATCTTCGAGAGCGTATCCAGCGTCTCGCGGTCGTCTTTGTCTTTCGGAAACAGGAGCGCACCGGATACGATGGCGAGCGGCGGCGCATCTTCGAACAGGTGCGCATAATGGCCCTGGACTCTTTGCAGATACCGCGTCAGCGTGCGTGCGAACTCGCCGCGGTCCTTGTTGCCTAAGAAGCGCGCGAAGCGGTCGAGCGCATCGTCTTCTTCCGGCAGGATATGCGTCTGTTCGTCCGCCATCATCTGCAAACGGTGTTCGGCGCGGCGAAGGTAAAGATAGGCCTCATGCAATTCGTCGCGGGCCTCTTCGCCGATCCATTTCTCCTCCGCGAGCCGCGCCAGCATTTCGAGCGTGCGGCGGCCGCGCAGTTCAGGCACCCGGCCGCCTGCGATAAGCTGCTGCGTTTGCACGAAGAATTCGATCTCGCGAATGCCGCCGCGGCCGAGCTTGATGTTGTGGCCCGCCACTGCGATCTCGTCGTGCCCGCGGAACGCGTGAATCTGCCGCTTCATCGCATGCACGTCGGCGATTGCGGCGTGATCGAGATAGCGGCGCCATACGAACGGCGAGAGGTTTTTCAGAAACCTTTCGCCTGCTGCGATGTCGCCCGCGATCGGACGTGCCTTGATGTAAGCCGCGCGTTCCCACGTCTGGCCTTCCCGCTCGTAATAGTCGAGCGCGGCAATGGTCGAAATCGCAATCTGGGTGGAGCCGGGGTCCGGCCGAAGGCGCAGGTCGGTACGGAATACGTAGCCGTCGCCGGTGCGGTCGTGCACGAGACGCAGAAGAGTCTTGGTTAGTGCGACGAAGAACTGAACCGGCTCGATGCCGTTAGTAAGCGGTGCGGTTTCGCGCTCGAACAGGACGATCAGATCGATGTCGCTTGAGTAGTTAAGTTCGCCTGCGCCATGCTTGCCCATAGCGAGCACGATGTACCCCGAGCCTTCGCCGGGGTTCGCCTCATTCGCGAGCTGGATCTTTCCCGCTCTTGCCCCCGCACGTAGCGAACGATCGACGGCCGCGCGAACTGCGGTATCCGCGAGTTTCGTCAGCGCATCCGTGACCCGTTCGAGGTCCCAGACGCCTCCGATATCGGCTAGCGCGATCAGAAGCGCGCCTTCCCGCTTCATCGCACGCAGAATGACCTGCGCTTCCGCGTCGGACTCCGCGGCAAGCGTCTGCTTCGTATGGCTTGCGAGGATGCGATCGATCGCGGCTTCGGGTGTCTCGCCGAGCAGACGAAGCAGGATACCCGGCTCGAAAGCGATAATTCCCCAGAGATAGGACGAGCCTTCGAACAGGCCGTGCATCAGCTTTTCGAGAACGACGTTCGACGCAATCGCCTCGCCGAGCGGGCCCGATACTTCCTTGGGCGTGTCGTCGATCAGGCGGGCGACTGCCGCCTTCGCTTCCGCGATCTTCGCGGCACGGGGCGCCTCGCGCAGGCGGGCGAGCAGAGATTCGGAAGAAGCAGCCGGACGGGCCTTCGGGGACTTCATGCCCCCTTAGTCTGGACCGGCTGCGCCGGAATCGCGAGCGTGACTTTCAAGCCTGGTGAATTGTCCTCCAGCCGCAGATCGCCGCCATGAAGCCGCGCAACCGCAAGCGCGAGCGACAGACCGAGACCCGCGCCCGGGAGCGAGCGGCTCTCCTCCAGACGCACGAAGCGTTCCAGCACGCGCAGGCGGTCCTTCTCGGCAATACCGGGGCCGCGGTCGCCGACCGTGAACTCGATCCGGTCGCCAATCTTACGCGCCGCAACCGTAACTTTGCTTCCGGCCGTGGTACCGCCGTGTTTGATCGCGTTGTCGACGAGATTGGCAAGCGCTTGGCTCACGAGTTCGCGGCTACCGCGAACCGGAAGATTCTCCGCCGCATCGATACCCAGGGTAAGCCCGCTTTCCTCCGCAACCGGCTCGTAAAGTTCCGCGACGTCCCGCGCGATTTCGCCGGCATCGAAATCGGTCATGGCTTTCCGCACCTCGCCCGCCTCCGCACGGGAAATCATCAGAAGGGCGTCAAAGGTGCGAATGAGATTGTCAGATTCGTCGATGGTCGTTTCGAGTGCGCGGCGAAGATCCTTCTCGGTGTGGTTCTTCCGCAGCGCTTCTTCCGCGCGATTGCGCAGCCTTGTCAGCGGTGTCTTCAGGTCGTGTGCGATGTTGTCGGAGACGTGTTTCAGGCCACCCATTAGATTCTCGATGCGGGTCAGCATCGCATTCAGGCTGTTCGCGAGCCGGTCGAACTCGTCGCCCGAACCGGTGACCGCAAGCCTGCCGCCGAAATCGCCGCGCATGATCTGTTCCGATGTCGCGGTCATCTGATCGATGCGCTTCATCACCCGCCGGGTGATGAACAATCCGCCTGCGATACCGAGAATGACGATCACGACCAGCGACCACCGCGCGGGTGCGGCGAGAATCTGCCTCAGCCTCTCACGCTCTTCGATATCGCGCCCCACCAGCACGCGGAAACCGCCGATGAAAACGACGCGCACCAGCGCGCGGCTGTCGTGGAGATTGTCGGCTGCGTCGTCGGTGCGGCGATAGGAAATCTCGGACCAGCCCTGCCGCGACAGCACCGAATTGTTGATGTCGGTCACATTGGCCGCGACCACGGCACCGTTGAACGACGTGATCAGGTAGAGATTCGAGCCCGGCTGCTGCGCCCGCACGGCCACCACGTCGATCAGCCTGCCGATACCCCCGTCTTCGTGCACGTCCTGAAGATTTTTGATTTCGCTGTCGATCGCGTCGGTTATCTGCGTCACGACCAGCGCCTGCGTATGGCGCGCGAGATAGCCGATCACCCCCGCCGCAAAGAGTGCGAACACGAGAAGGTAAACCGCCACGATCTTGAAAGCGGTGGTGCGGAGAAGTTTACCGAGCGCCGTCACGAATGATGTATCCCGCGCCCCGCACGGTCTGTAGCAGCGGCTTTGCGAACCCCTTGTCGATCTTCGATCGCAGCCGCGAGACGTGCACGTCGATCACGTTGGTTTGCGGATCGAAGTGGTAATCCCACACGTTTTCGAGCAGCATGGTGCGCGTGACCACCTGCCCCGCGTGACGCATGAGATATTCGAGCAGCCGGAATTCGCGGGGCTGAAGCACGATCTCTTCGCCGTTGCGCATCACGCGGTGCGAGAGGCGGTCCAGTTCGAGATCGGCGACGCGGTAAACCGTATCCGCGCTGTTCGGAGCGCGCCTGCGCGAGAGCACCTCGACCCGGGCAAGCAATTCCGAGAAGGCATAGGGCTTTGCCAGATAGTCGTCTCCACCGGCACGCAGACCCGTAACCCGGTCGTCGACCTGACCCAGTGCGGAAAGGATCAGTACCGGCGTTTCGTTACCGCGCTTTCGGAGTTCGGAAACCAGCGAAAGGCCGTCGCGCTTCGGCAGCATCCGGTCCACCACCAGCACGTCGAAGCTTTCGTCGAGTGCGATCGCGAGACCGGCTTCGCCGTCATTGGCGATCTCGGCCATATGCCCTGCCTCGCGCAGCGCCTTCTTCAGATAGTCCGCGGCTTCGCGGTCATCTTCGATGATCAGGAGACGCATGATTTCCGACTCGATATTCCTGCAAAGGCTTCTCGCCTAAAAAAATTGGGGCGGAAAGCGCTTTCACGCTCTCCGCCCCCGGATGCCCGCGGTCGGCAGGGGGCGATGGGGGTTTACGCCGCCGCGGACACCCGAAACGTTAGCCCTTGCCTGCGGGCAAGGTGACAAAGCGTGCGCCGCCCTGCGACTTCACACGCAGCATGATGACGCTCTTTCCCTCGGCGCGGGCTTTCGTTATCGCGTCGTTGAGATCCTTCGCCTTACTGACGGTGCGCCCGCCGATATCGAGGATGACGTCGCCGGTCCTGAGTCCGCGCTCCGCGGCCGGGCCGTTCATGTCGACATCGGTCACGACGATCCCTTCCGCGCTTGCACCCTGCACTTCGCTTGCAGGCGCCACCGTAATTCCGAGTTCGGATAGATTCTGTTCGTTGGTCTCGAAATTGTCGCTGCGCCCGCGATCCTTTCCGCGCGGACCCTTGCGCTTTTCCATCCGCGGATCGGTCGAGGCCAGTTGCTGGTCGGGAAGCTTCGCCAGCTTGACGTTAATCACCTGCTCCTTGCCGTCGCGGATGACCTTTACCTTGGTGGTCGAATCCGGGCGGAGAGAAGCGATCTTGCGTTGCAGTTCGCGCGCGGTTTTGATCGGCGTTCCGTCGACATCGATGATGACGTCACGAGCCTTGATACCGGCGTTGGCGGCCGGAAGTCCCGGCTGTACTTCACCGACCAGCGCGCCTTCCTGCGACTTAAGGTTCAGACTCTCCGCGATTTCCTGTGTCACGGGCTGAATCTGCACGCCGAGATAGCCGCGCTCGACCGTCTTGCCCGCGCGAAGCGCTGCCACCACCGTCTGAACAGTCTCCGCCGGAATGGCGAAGGCGATGCCGACGTTGCCGCCGGTGGGCGAAACGATCGCGGTGTTCACGCCGATCACTTCGCCTGCGAGATTGAAGGTCGGGCCGCCGGAATTTCCACGATTCACCGCAGCGTCGATCTGGATGAAGTCGTCATAAGTGCTCGCGCCGATATCGCGGCCGCGCGCGGAGACGATACCCGCGGTAACCGTGCCGCCGAGCCCGAAGGGATTGCCGACCGCAAGCACCCAGTCGCCGATGCGCGGCGCTGCCGGTGCGAGGCGTACCCACGGGAAATCTTCGCGTCCGTCCACCTTGAGCAGCGCAAGATCGGTGCGCGGGTCGGTGCCGATGACTTTCGCAGCATAGGTCTTGCCGTCGTCGGTCTGCACCTCAACGGTCGTCGTCTTGTCGATCACGTGATTGTTGGTGACGACATAGCCGTCGGCGGAGATGAAAAAGCCGGAGCCCTGACCCTGCGAGCGGCGGTTGCGCGGGATACGGTTCGGCCCGGGGACCTGATCGCCAAAGAAGCGGCGGAAGAAGCGCTCCATATTCGGGGGAATCTCGCCGGATTCCTCGCCGCTCATGTTTGCGGGTGCTTCGCTCTTGGTGCGCACGCTGACGACCGCGGGCTTCACCTTGTCGACGATGTCGGCAAACGAAAGAAGATTGGCCGGACGATCGGTCGTGATCTGCGCCTTCGCCGAGGAAACGAAAGACAGGACGTTGGTGCCGGTTACGACGAAAGCGGCAATCGTCGCTCCAATCACAATGCCTGTGATGAGCGAACGGCGGGCCGCCGGGCTACGGGTCTCTTGCATAAGGAAGTCTCCGAAAATTCCGAAGTCCACTGGGGGATGTGGGCCTGTATGGAAGACAACCTAGTAGCCACCGCCTTACGGCGATGTCGCGGGAACATTACGGTTTCGTAAGGTTCTAGGCCTCAGGACAGGTCCTTGAGGCGTTTCTTCTCGGCCGCGCTCAGCGGTTCGGGAGCAGCGGCTCGGTGTCTTGTAAAGAAACGCATGAGAACAAGGCCGCCCGTAAGCAGCACTAGAAACGGCGCAAGCCACAGGAACGCGGTTCGCCAGTTCTTCTCGGGCTCGAGCAAAACGAACTGGCCGTAGCGCGCGACCAGAAACTCACGAACTTGTGTATCGCTGTCGCCTGCCTGCAAGCGTTCGCGGACGAGAATGCGCAGATCGCGCGCCAGCGGCGCGTCCGAATCATCGATCGACTGATTCTGGCAAACCATGCAGCGCAGCTTGTGCGAGAGCGCCCTCGCACGCGCTTCCAGCGCGGGATCACGCAACACTTCGTCAGGTTGTACGGCCGGCGCGTGCGACACGAACGCGAAGCAGAGAAAGAGCGCCAATGTAAAGTTTTTCATTGTCATTCCGCCGGCGCCACAGCGAGCTTCTTCCTGGCTGCTCGCACCGGAATGCCGATCCTGAGCCGGCGATCCGACAGCGAGAAGGCAGCGCCCAGCGCCATGACCAATCCTCCGATCCAGATCAGAAGTACAAAGGGCTTCCAGTAAGCCCGCAGCGCAACCGACTGATCGGGAGCAGGCTCGCCGATGCTCAGATAAAGCTGACTGAGACCGAAAGTCTTGATCCCCGCCTCGGTGGTCTGCTGGCCGCGCATCACGAAAATCCGCTTCGCAGGCGCGAGTTCAGCGATCACGACCCCGCCCCGGCGAACCTCAAAGATCGCTGCGATGTCCCGATAGTTCTCCCCCTTACGCTCCGCCCATTGCGTGAAACGAAGATCGAAATCCGCGACGCGCATGGTTTCGCCCGGCTTCACGGATGCGATCTTCTCCACGCTCCAGCCGCCTTCCGCGGCCATGCCGATCAGCGAAAGGCCAATGCCGGCATGCGCCAGCAGCGTTCCGAGATACGAGCGCGGCAATCCGCGTGCGCGGAAAAATGCTTCCGCAGCCGGCACTCGGAACAGCGCAATCCGTGTCGCATATTCCGTGAACGCTCCGGCGAGCGCGAAGATTCCGATGAACAATCCGATCATCGGATAAATCCGCGCGCCCTGCATCGCGAAAACCGCAAGTACCGCCACCAGCGCAAGGCCCACGGCAATCGCAAGCTTCTGCGCGATGCCTGCGGCGTCGCCGCGTTTCCATGCGAGCAATGGTCCTGCCGGCATCAGCGCCACAAGAAGAAGTGCGAGCGGGCCGACCGTTGCATTAAAGAACGGCTCTCCGACCGAGATTTTCTCGCCGGTAAGCGACTCCAGCATCAACGGATACAGCGTGCCGACGAACACAGTCGCGCAGATCGCGGACAGAAACAGATTGTTCAGTAGAAGCGCGCCTTCGCGCGACACCGGGGCGAAGATGCCGCCCGGCTTCAACTCCGAAACGCGCAACGCGAACAACGCCAGCGACCCGCCGACGAAAAGCACAAGAATTACAAGGATGAACACGCCGCGCGTGGGATCACTTGCGAAGGCATGCACCGACGTCAGCACGCCGGAACGAACCAGAAAAGTGCCGAGCAGCGACAGCGAGAACGTAAGCAGCGCGAGCAGCACGGTCCAGATTTTCAGCGCGTCGCGCTTCTCCATCGCGAGCGCCGAATGCAGAAGTGCCGTCGCCGCAATCCAGGGCATCAACGATGCGTTCTCGACCGGGTCCCAGAACCAGTAACCGCCCCAGCCGAGTTCGTAATAGGCCCAATAGGAGCCCATCGCGATTCCGAGTGTGAGGAACAGCCACGCCGCGAGAGTCCAGGGGCGAACCCAGCGCGCCCAGGCGGCGTCGATACGGCCCTCGATCAATGCCGCGACCGCAAACGAGAACGCGACCGAGCAGCCAACGTACCCGAGATACAAAAGTGGCGGATGGAGCGCGAGACCGATGTCCTGCAACACCGGATTTAATCCCTGCCCCTGCGCCGGCGGAACCGCGAGCCGCAGGAAAGGATTGGACGTCGCGAGAATGAAGAGCAGGAAAGCCGCCGCTACAAGCCCCTGAACGCCGAGCACGTTCGCGCGAAGGCGGGGCGGAAGATTTCCGGCAAAGACCGCGATCAGTGCGGAGAAGATCGCAAGCGACAACGCCCAGAGCAGCATCGAACCTTCGTGATTGCCCCAGACGCCGGTGATTTTGTAGAGCAGCGGCTTAGCCGAGTGCGAATTCGCGTACACGTTCGCGACGGAAAAATCCGAGATCACATATAGATATGTGAGGCCCGCGAAAGACGCAGCCGTCAAAAGAAACACCGCGATCGCGGCAACGGGCGGCACCGCCATGAGACGGGCATCGCCCTGCCGCGCGCCCCAGATCGAGAATATCGCTTGCGCGACGGCGAGCGCGAATGCGAGCGCAAGCGCCGCGTGCGAAAGCTCCGCGATCATTTCTTCTTGCCCTCGTTTTGTTGCCACATGCCCTTGTCTTTGAGGGCATCTACGACCTCACGCGGCATATAATTCTCGTCGTGCTTCGCGAGGATCGTGCGCGCAATGAAGATGCCGTCTTCGAACGTCCCTTCCGCGACCACGCCCTGCTTTTCGCGGAACAGATCGGGCAGCATTCCCTGGTAGCGAACCGGAACGCTTTTCGCGCCGTCGGTCACCTCGAAGCGCACCAACACACCCTCCTTCGAGATGCTGCCTTCCTTCACGAGCCCGCCGATTCGTAAGCGCTTGCCCGGAGGCGGTGGGTTCACCGCAAGCTCGCTCGGACTCGCAAAGAAAGTGATCGAGTCTCGCAAGGCTGAAAGTGTCAGCAGCGCCGCAAGCGTCAGCACGATGCCGCCGACTGCGATCAGTGTGAGGCGTCGCTGTTTGCGGGTCATTGTTTTTTCTCGATCATTCTAAGACGGCGCTCCGCCGGAATGCGCCAGGGATCGCCGGGAGGGGTGAGTTCGATCACACGCGTCCAGAAGCGCGCAGCGGCATCGTTCTCGCCGCGTTCGGCCGCTTCGAGCCCGAGATAAAACAACGCCGGCACCGACTTTTCGTCGCGTGCCAGCGCGCGTTCGAAAGCCGCCTTCGATTCCGCTGTGATCCTTCCGTTTGCCGCGCGGATGAACTCGCCCAGCGTCACTTCCCGCGCACTCGTAGAGCCGAGGATGCTGATGACGCGTTCCTGTGCGGCGACTGCATCGCCGGTCCTGCCGACACGCATGTAAATCGGCGCGATCAGTTCCCATCCTTCGCCCTGGTTCGGGTTCTGCTCGAGCCGCTCCTCGATCCGGCCGACGAGCATGCCGATATCCTGCTGCGCGAGAGGACGCGCGAGACGTTCGGCGAGCGGCGCGTCGGGATACTCCGGTACTCCGAAATACAAGTATAAAGTGAGGGAAAGGGCCGGAATGCCGGCGAGTGCCGCAATCGAAGCGATACGCCGTCTAGACGCGCTGGCCTTGGCCTCGCCAGTACTCGCCGCGGCGGCGTTCAGCAATCGCCGCGATACTTCGATGCGGGCGGCTTCGGCTTCGGAATCGGGCAACACGCCGCGGGCGCGGTCGGCATCGATCTCCGCGAGCTGGTCGCGGTAAACCGCGAGGCCCGCGCTTTCGCCCGCAAGTTTTGGCATCCGCGACAAAGGCCACAACACCGCAAACACGGCGGCGGCGGTCATCAGCGCGAGCAGCGTCCAGAACAGCATTGTCTCACCCGGAGTGAGGTCCTACTGCCCGGCCCCGACCCGGTCAAAAGGCTTATCCGCGCACTTAGCCCCGGACTTGCGACCAGGTGCCGTCCGGGTTCCGGCAGGCGATGCCCCGCGCAGTCTGCGGCTGGCCGTTTACATAGACGGTGTGGGTGTATTCGCGGCAGCGCTGAAAGCTTTGATAGGCGTAAGGCGGACCCGCGACGATGGTGCCGTATGCGCCACGGTCGCCACGCCAGCTCACCGGTGCGCCCGGTCCTTCCGCTTCCAGCGCGCGAAGTTCGGCCTCGTAGGCGCGGCGGCGGTCTTCCTCATCGAGTGCGTTACCAACCGCACCGCCGACCAGTCCGCCGATGACGGCGCCGGCCACGACAGCACCCGCGCCACGCCCGGTCGCAGCGCCGATCAGGCCGCCGGTCAACGCCCCGAGAAATGCGCCATCCGTCGTCTTGGGGCCCGAAGGACCCGAGCACGCGCCCAGAAGCAGCGACAATGCACAAACACTACCAACGATCTTGGTATTCAAAGCCGGCATGAAAAGCCCCTTACTCCGTACTCACAGGTGCCGCGACGGTCACCGCTTACGGACTATGCCAGAAATGCTCGGACAAATCAGGCGAAAGCTTGGCCCCGGCCGGATCAGGCGGCCGGTAGTACCAGTTCCGCGCGAAGGCCGCCAAGCGGCGAGGCACCGAGTTGCAGGGTGCCGCCATAAAGCTTCGCAAGTTCCAGCACGATGGAAAGACCGAGGCCGGTGCCGGGTTTGCTTTCGTCGAGACGTTTACCACGATGGAGAACTTCTTCCCGCTCTTCGGGCGCAAGTCCTGGACCGTCGTCATCGACGACGATCCGGAAAGAACCCGGCTGCGAAGCGTGCGGCGGGTCACCCGCAAATATCTCGATATCGACGCGCGAGACGGCCCATTTGCACGCGTTGTCGACCAGATTGCCGACCATTTCCTCGATGTCCTGCTGTTCGCCGCGAAAGCTGAGTGCGGGATTGAGTTGCGTACGCAGTTCGAGCCCGCGCTCGCGGTAAATTTTCTCCATCGTGCGCACGAGCGTATCGACGACCGGGGCCACTTCGACGGTTGCCGAAATGACAGCGACGCGGGCTGCGATCCTCGCGCGGTCGAGATGCCGCTGCACCTGATCGCGCATGACGCCGAGCTGCTCGCGGATCTTTTCCGCCACCGGGCCCTGCACGTTGCCGCTCTCGTTCATCAGTACGGATAGCGGCGTCTTCAGCGCATGCGCAAGATTGCCGACATGCGTGCGTGCGCGGTCGACGATCTCGCGGTTAGTATCGAGAAGCGCGTTCACTTCGCCCGCAAGCGGCGCGACCTCCTTCGGAAAAATTCCCTGCAGGCGATCGATTTTCCCGGAGCGGATTTCGGAGAGCGCCTCGGAGATGTTTTTCAGCGGCCGCAGACCGTAGCGGACCTGAAACCAGATGATCGCCATGAAGGCGAGGCCGATGAATCCGAAAGTGAGCAGCAACGCATCGTTGAAGCCGGAAACCTCGTCATCGATCTCGAAGGAGTCGCCGGCGATCATCAGGAAGAAGCGACCGTCTTCCCCGAGATCGAGATACCGTTCGACCGCGCGCAGCCGCTGACCGTCGGGTCCGGTCAGATAGGCCTGCCGCAAACCGCCGTATACTTCCGGCACCTTGAGGCTTTGAAGCGTCGGAAAGCCTTCTTCGGGCGAGGAGCGCGATGCCTTGCGCTCCTGCGGATTGCCGAGCCGCGTGATCTGCCAGTACCAGCCGGAGCCGGGAATGAAAAAGAGCGGCTCGCCGAGCGTTTCCGGCTCTATAGTGGGCGATCTCGGATTGTTCGCGATTTCGGCAACGATGTTGCGGAGATAGACGTTGATGCGCCGGTCGAACGCACGCTCGACCGCGTTTCGATAGAGCGAGGAAAGCACGATCCCGATCGCGAGCAGCACGACCAGGCTGACCGCGGTCGCGGAAAGAAACAGGCGGCGAGCGAGTGACGACGCTCTAGCTGGCATCGGCGGGCGGCGAGAGCATGTAGCCGAGGCCGCGGACGGTCTGGATCACGTCGATACCGAGCTTCTTGCGCAACCGGCCCACGAAAACCTCGATCGTGTTGGAGTCGCGATCGAAATCCTGATCGTAGAGATGCTCGACGAGTTCGGTGCGCGAAACCACGCGGCCGGTGTGATGCATCAGATAGGCGAGCAGCCGGTATTCATGCGAGGTCAGCCGTACCGGATTTCCGTTCACGGAGACGCGGCTGGAGCGCGTATCCAGTGTGACGGGTCCGCAGGTGAGTTCGTTGGTGGCGTGACCCGCCGAGCGGCGCAAGAGCGCACGCAGGCGCGCGAGCACCTCCTCCATATGGAAGGGCTTGGCGACATAATCGTCGGCGCCGGCGTCAAACCCCTGCACCTTGTCCGACCATCGGTCGCGTGCAGTCAGAATCAGCACGGGCATCATCTTGCCGCTCTTGCGCCAGCGCTCCAGAACGGAAATGCCATCCATCTTCGGCAGGCCGAGATCCAGCACGATCGCGTCATAGGGCTCGCTGTCGCCGAGGAAATGCCCCTCTTCGCCGTCAGAGGCGGCATCCACCGCGTAACCGGCATCGGACAATGCCGTCACGAGTTGGCGGTTCAGATCGGGATCGTCTTCAACGACAAGCAGACGCATGGCGACTCAAAGGCCCTCTTCGCGCGGCGGGATTGTGCCACACGATAAGGCCAGAGCGTAGATGAACCGCCGATTAAGGCGGGCGCTCAGTCGAAGCCCTGAAAGGTCGCGAACTCGGTCACATCCGCGCGAGGCGAGCGCCATTGGTTAATGGGCGCGGTCTCGTCGGCATAGCCGAGCGCCACGCCGCAGAACAGCATGATTTCGGGGGGAAGTTCGAGGAAGCGGGACACGGTCTTGTGCCAGTAGGTCCAGGCTTCCTGCGCGCAGGTGTGGAGGCCGGAACCTCGCGCAAGGAGAAGCACATTCTGGATGTGCATCCCGAGGTCCTGCCATTGCGGCGGACCCATGGTGCGGTCGAGCGAAAAGAAAATGCCGACCGGCGCGCCGAAGAACTCGAAGTTGCGGGCGAACTGCTTGTAGCGGCCCGGCCGGTCTTCGCGCGGAATGTTGATGCTCTCGTAGAGCAGCTCGCCGACCTTGAAGCGGCGCGCCTTGTAGGGCTCCTTTAGCGGAGCCGGATAGACCTGATATTCGCCGCCTTCGGCGAGCGGCAGCTCATTGAGCCGGGGGCGGATCAGGCTCTTGAGTTCTTCGAGACGCTTGCCCGCGACCGCATGCACGATCCACGGCTGGAGATTTCCACCCGAAGGCGCGCGCGCCGCCGACTGCAAAATCTCGCGGACGATATTTTCGGAAACGGGTTTCGGGAGAAACGCCCGGCAGGAATAGCGGCTCTCGACCGCCTCGCGGATGTGCATTGGCTGAACCCTTTGAACAGGGTTCATTTATATATGAGCTTATCAATTGTCATTCCGGGCGAGCGGAGCGAGACCCGGAATCCAGTAACCACAATCCTCTATCGAGTTTACTGGATGCCCGCTTTCGCGG